>JBCNOP010000292.1:0-5461 GCA_039593775.1 Pseudoduganella sp. | reverse complement strand
CGGGCGGCTTCGCCTGACAGCTCGCCGGAGGCGGTCATGATCTGGCGGATGCCTTCCAATGCCCGCTTGCGGTCGGCATCAACCAGCAATTTGGGCACAGCGGACATGGCGCGCTCTTCGTCCAGTTGCAGGATCATGTTCTGCTCCTGCACCACTTCTTTGAAACGCGCCAGTGGCACTCGTTCTTTGGCCGGCAGCAGCGTCCTCAACTCGCGCAGCACACCAAAGGCCCGCTCGTCCGCCACCCGCACTTCGGGACTGCGGGCGATATACAGGATCGAACGCACCACCGCTTCCCGCTCGCCACCGCTGGCCAGGCGTTTCGCCGCTTCGGTACGCCGCGCGGCCACCACCGATTCGCGTGCGATATCGCGCCCAATACGGCGGCGGATATTGGCTGAATCCGCGCGCAAGCCCACCAGCGTTTGCAGCAGCGGATGGCCATAGGCCGAAAGGAAGAACTGCTCCACCGCTTGGTCGCGCAGAACCTGGTACTGGTCCAGCGCCGCCACGATCCGCTCGGATGCCGCTTCCTCCATCTTCAGGAAGTGGTTGTCCGGCGATACCGGCTTGCGCTGCTGCCGCACCTGCTCCGCCAATGCACTGATCCCGGTCAGGAAGGGATTCATGTCGGAGAACAGCTCGTAGCGCAGCCGGTACGGATGCATGCGCCGCATCCACTCCGCCGATTGCTCATTCGTCGCTGCCTGCACGAACGGGCTGATAAAGGTGCGGTACAGGCCCTGGTTGATTTCGGACAGCCGCGCCACCGTGGCGAAGCGGCGTTCGTCTTCATCGTCATTGCCACCCAGGGCGCGCAATTCGTTCAGGTCGCGCCGTTCGAAGCGCACGACGTAGTTGCCGTCCGCCAGTTCGGGGCTGTGCACGCCCTCCCCTGCCTTGTCGATGAAGACGGCTTCATACAGGCCTGGCGGCAGCACGTCGATCAGGTCCATCGAGCGGGTGAATTCTTCGTGCTCTTTGTTCGCGACCGAGGCGGAGACGAAGATGCCTAGGTGGCCGATCGATTCGTGCAGCGTGTACACCACGGTCTGGCCCCCGGCGACTAGTGCCGCATCATCTTCGTACAGGTCCAGCAGCCAGCCCAGTGCTTGCTGGGGCGGCGTGATGTCGTCGCCCCAGGAGCAAAACACCACGATCGGCGAGCGGATATTGCGCAAGTCAATGCGGCGCCCGGCGCTGTCGTGGATCGTGCCGTTGCTGAGGCGATTGCCGACAAACAGGTTGTCGGTGATGAACTGGATTTCCTCTGCGTTCAGCAGCACCGGGTTGCCCCACCAGCGCTCGAACTCGAGGAAGCGCTTTTCTTCGGTGTCGACGTTGGCATACACGTGGTAACCCTTCTTCCAATAAGTATTAGAAGGATTCATGTTCTCGAAATTGCTGACCAGGTGGGCGCCATCGAACTTGCCGTTGCCAAGGTCGCCCGCCAGGGACGTCATCCAGGTGCCGCCAGTCAAGCCACCCAGGTAGCGCAAGGGGTTCTTGCCGCGCACCCCAGCCCAATAGGACAGCGGCGCGCCAGCCAGCACCAGCGGGCCGGCGAGCTCGGGATGCAAGGCCGCCGTCATCATGATCTGCCAGCCAGCCTGGCAATTGCCGATCAGGGCCGGCTTGCCTTCGGCCTGCGGGTGCAGGTAGGCCACCTGTTCTATGAACTGCGCCTCGGCATGGCAAACGTCTTCGATCGTCTGCCCCGGCACCGGCGCAGGGAGGAAGCCAATGAAATAGCATGGATTGCCCGCCTTCAGGACCACGCCAATTTCACTGTCCTGCTTCATGCCGCCAATACCCGGCCCGTGCCCGGCACGTGGATCGACCACAATAAAAGGTCGCTTGGTGTCGTCGATTTCCACACCCTTGGGCGGGATGATGCGCATCAGGGAATAATTCACCGGCCGGGGAAGCGTGCGGCCGTCGATGACAGTCTCGAATTCGAAATTGAGCACATGGGGCGCCGTCTCGCGCTCACGCGCATTGCGCTCGGTGCCGCGGCGGTACAAGACGTCCATGAACAGGATCGAGCGCTGCCAGGCGTCGGTCCAATATTCCACGGCCTGGGCGGCCAGGTTGCTAGGTTCGGCCATGCGGGTTCTCCTCGTCGAAATCCGGCTTGGGATCTACAGGTTACCACGCCTGTGTGACCGGCGTGCTTCACTCCGGCCGGGTCAATGGAATAAAAAAAACCCGCCTCGCGGCGGGTTCTTCATGCATTACGCGTTTTCTTTGTTGGCACGCTTGCGCTCGTGCTCTTTCAGGTAGCGCTTGCGCAGGCGGATCGACTTAGGAGTGATTTCCACCAGCTCGTCGTCCTCGATGAATTCCACTGCGTATTCCAGCGACAGCTGGACTGGCGGTACCAGGCGCACTGCTTCGTCGGTGCCGGAAGCACGCACGTTGGTCAGCTGCTTGCCCTTGATCGGGTTCACGACCAGGTCGTTGTCGCGCGAGTGGATACCGATGATCATGCCTTCGTACACTGGGTCGTTGTGCACCACGAACATGCGGCCGCGGTCCTGCAGCTTCCACAGTGCGTAGGCAACGGCCTGGCCGTCGTCCTGGGAAATCATCACGCCGTTGCGGCGGCCAGCCATCTCACCCTTGGAGGTGTCGACCGGAGCGTATGCGTCGAACACGTGCGACATCAGGCCGGTACCGCGGGTCAGGGTCATGAATTCGCCCTGGAAGCCGATCAGGCCACGCGCAGGAATACGGTACTCCAGGCGCACACGGCCCTTGCCGTCCGATTCCATGTTCTGCAGGTCGCCACGGCGGCGGCCCAGTTCTTCCATCACGCCGCCCTGGTTGGCTTCTTCAACGTCAACCGACAGCATTTCGTATGGCTCGTGGCGCACGCCGTCCACCATCTTGAACACAACGCGCGGACGCGATACGGCCATTTCGAAGCCTTCGCGGCGCATGTTTTCGATCAGGATGGTCAGGTGCAGTTCGCCGCGGCCGGACACTTCGAAGATGGTGTCGTCGTCGGTCGGCGCAACGCGCAGCGCCACGTTGGATTTCAGTTCCTTGTCCAGTCGGTCGCGCAGTTGGCGCGAGGTCACGAACTTGCCTTCGCGGCCAGCCAGCGGCGACGTGTTGACCATGAAGTTCATGGTCAGGGTCGGCTCGTCGACGGTCAGCATTGGCAGCGGATCAGGGGTGTCGGCTGCGCACACGGTGGAGCCGATGCCGATTTCTTCGATACCATTGATCAGAACGATGTCGCCGGCAACAGCTTCGTCAACCAGCACGCGCTCCAGGCCCTTGAAGTTCAGCACCTGGTTGATGCGGCCCTTGACCGGAGTGGCGCCTGGACCGTCGACCACGACCACGTCCTGGCCTGCTTTCACGCGGCCACGGTTGATACGGCCGATACCGATCTTGCCCACGTAGGACGAGTAGTCCAGCGAGGTGATTTGCATCTGCAGCGGGCCGTCCGGATTGTCGTCGCGCACCGGCACGTACTTCAGGATTGCTTCGAACAGCGGCTTCATGTCGCCGCCGCGCACGTCTTCGGTCAGGCCGGCGTAGCCGTTCAGGCCCGAAGCGTAAATGATCGGGAAGTCCAGCTGTTCATCGGTTGCGCCCAGCTTGTCGAACAGTTCGAAAGTCTGGTTGATCGCCCAGTCAGCGCGCGCGCCAGGACGGTCGATCTTGTTCAGCACCACGATCGGCTTCAGGCCCAGGGCCAGTGCCTTGCGGGTCACGAAACGGGTCTGGGGCATCGGGCCTTCTTGTGCGTCGACCAGCAGCAGCACGGAGTCGACCATCGACAGCACGCGCTCCACCTCGCCGCCGAAGTCGGCGTGGCCTGGGGTGTCGACGATGTTGATGTGGGTGCCTTCGTACTCAACGGCGCAGTTCTTCGACAGAATGGTAATGCCGCGTTCCTTTTCCAGGTCGTTCGAGTCCATGACTCGGGTATCGACCTGCTGGTTTTCGCGGAAAGTACCGGACTGGCGCAGCAGTTGGTCCACGAGGGTGGTCTTGCCATGGTCAACGTGGGCGATGATGGCGATGTTGCGAATTGCGCGTTTAGTATTAGACATGATTTGTGTATGAACAGGAATTCTGCAAGTGCGGGAGCACTGAACCCACTAGTATAGCATGCTGCGCCGCAACCTAGAAGCTCCCCATCTTTGGTTTCCGTAGGGTATTATTACAAAATAAGCAATTTTGCTTATTTAAGCCGACGAACCGCCTGGAGAGAGCACTAGATGAATTTGCGTTTGACGAACACCATTTTGGCGACTGCCGCCTTGTCCTTGCTGGTGGCTGGTGCCGCCGCTGCCGCACCTGTCGGCGTGCAGATTCTGAGCGCCACGGTCAAGGACAAGAAAATCGACGGTGCCACCGTCACGCTGCAAAAGAACGGCGAACAATCCGTCAGCGCCAGCACCGACGCACAGGGCCAGGCCAAGCTGTCCCCTGCCTTCGCCGACGATGCCTCGACCCTGATGATCGTCAAGAAGCCTGGCTATTCCAACCTGGTGGTGAAATGCCCATGCGATGGTTCGACCTACGCCATCAGCCCTGTGATGAACAACCTGGACGGCATGCGCGTGGTGCTGAACTGGGGCGCCAAGCCGGCCGACCTGGATTCCCACATCGTCTACCCGGACAACCACGTCTACTTCATGCAGATGCGCGGCGCCGATGCCAAGCTCGATGTCGACGACACCAACGGCTTCGGTCCGGAGACCATTACCATCGACCGCAAGCACGTCGGCCAGCGCTACGTCTATGCCGTGCACGACTTCAGCGACGGCGCCAATCCGAACACCCGCAACCTGGCCAACAGCGGCGCCAAGGTTTTCGTCTACGTCGGCCAGACCCTGGTCCGCACCTACTATGTGCCGACCACCGGCACCGGCAACCTGTGGACCGTGTTCGCCGTGACCGAAGATGGCGAGTTCCAGGACTTCAACACCCTCAAAGGCGTGACCAGCCATGACCGCCTGCAGACTTCCGAGTTCGCCGGTATCGGCCGCGCGGCCGACCTGCAGGCCGTCAACTACAGCGCGAGCAACCAGGACAGCGCCAAGCGCCTGAACAGCCAGGGCGAGGCGGCCTACCACGCCGGCAACATGGACGAAGCGATCCGCCTGTACCAGGAAGCGATTGAACTGAACGGCAACTACGGCCAGGCATACAGCAACCTGGGCCTGGCGTTCCAGAAGGCCAACCGTACTGCGGAAGCGATGTGGGCCAACCGCAAGGCGATTGCGCTGGCCAGCGGTTCGAGCGCAGCCACCGTGCGCGCCAGCTCGCACTACAACAACGGCAAGATCTACGAAGCGGCATCGCAGTGGGATGACGCCCTGCGCGAATACCGCGCGGCGCAGGCGGAGAAGAGCAACCCGACCTACGACAAGGCCATCGCCCGCATGCAGCAGAACGGGGCGAAGTAATGCGTCGGCCAGCGCTGCTCCTGCTGCCC
>JBCNOP010000291.1:0-5489 GCA_039593775.1 Pseudoduganella sp. | reverse complement strand
ACCACGAACCTGCCGTTGCCAACGCCGCCGTACTGGTGGGCGTTGTCATTGATGCGGGTCCAGTTGGCGCCGGCATCGGTCGAACGGAACAAGCCGCGCACGCCACCCACCGTGCCCCAGATGAACACCGTAGGATACGTCGCGCCGCTGGCCGCCTTGCCGAACCCGACAGCGCTGCAATAGCTCACGTTGGACAGGTTGGTGAACTGCCAGCCAGAACTGGTGGTGCGCGCCAGGCCACCGCCATACAGCGGCACCCAGATATCCCCTTCCCGGCCGGGAGCCGCGCGGATCACGTCCGAGCCCCAGGATGCGAGCGTGTTGAACTTCCAGAACGATGCGCCGCTGTCGGTGCTGATCATGAAGCTGCCATCGCTGGGGTTATACACATAGAACTTGGTGGCATTGGAAGGGTCGGCGATCGGGCGCGCATTGCTGACGCCAAGCCCGCCAACCGCCGACCAGTTCCCGCCCATATTGGTCGAACGGTAAGTGGTGCTCGAGTTTTCCGGGCTATGCAGCAGCGCCGCGCCGCTGGCCGACAGCGCGACCTGGCCTTTGCTGCCGTTCATCGACACCTGGTTCCAGTTGGTGCCGCCATTGGCGGAGGTGTACATGCTGGAGCCGACCCGCACCACCATATTGGTATTGGACTCGGCCACAGTGAGGCCAGTAGTGGTCCCCATGCGCGGCGAATACATCGGATTGGTGTAGGTGAAGGTATTGTAGTGCTGGAAGCCGTCGACATCGCCCAGCGCCGACAGCACCGGTCCGCCCGGGATGCTGGCGATATTCAGCGGCACGGTCTCCTCCAGGCCTTTGGTGACGAAAGTCCAGGTGGTGGTCGCCGCGTCGATGTCGCTGGTCCGGAACACCCCGTTGCCGGAGGTGACCCATACCGTCTTGGTGTTGAACGGATCAAACGCTACCGTGCCTGCCCAGTGGATGGAACCGTTGGCGATCCAGCTGATGCCGCCGTCGTTCCTGGCAAAGCCGCGTGCGATCACGTCGGTCCAGCTTGCGCCGCCGTTGGTTGTGATGTAGATACGGTCGCCCCAGGAGCCGCCTTGCGCTGCATATTGGTTGACTGTCGAAGCGACCATGCGCTGGGAATTCGACGGATCGACGCTGATGCCGCTGAACGCACGCGTCACGCCGGCTGGGGTGATATTGGTCCAGGCACCGTTCGAGATCGTGTACTTCCACACCTGGCCGGTATCCATCGGCTCCGATCCGGACTGGTTGCCGTGCGGGCCGGCGCCATTGCCGTAGGTGACAATCAGGTTGCCAGCGCCGTCAAAGGCAGCCCGCTGCGGCATCAGGCCCGAGGGCGCGCCCGATACGGCCGAGAACGAGGCGCCAGCATTGTCACTGCGGTAGAAATTCGCACCAACCGAACCATAACGCGAAACACCGACGAACAGGCGCTGCGCAACTCCGCCGGATACGCTGGACGGGTCGGCCATAACGAGGCTGATGCCGTTATCGTTCGGCGTGGTCGTCACATTCAGCGAAGTGACCCGCGACCAGGTGGAGCCGGAATTGGTGCTCTTGAACAGGCCATTCCAGCGCGTGCCCACGTACAGCACATTGCTGGAACCCGGATCGACCACCAGGCGCTCGCCGGTCTGGCGGCCCATGCCGTTGCCATGCGCCTTGAACTGGCTGCTCACGTCGATGGTGGTAAAGGTCGCGCCATAATCGGTGGAGCGCAGGATCGCACTCTTGCCGCCGTTGAAGTAGCTGATGCCGACCAGCATGTAGACGTTGCGCGCGGCCTTGGGATCGATCGCCAGCGATTCGACGCCAAGGTAGCCGGTCTGGTCGTCCGACACCCAGTCCAGCAGCGACACCCAGCGGCCGTTCGCATTGTCCCAGCGGAAGGCGCCGCCGACGTCGGTGCGCGCATAGACCACGCCAGTTTCGGTCTTGCTTGGAATGACGGCCGACACAAAACCACCGCCACCCATGGCGACAGTGTCCCAACTATAGGCCGCAGCAGGCTGCTGGGCCGCCAGCGCTATCGCTCCGCATGCTGCCGCTCGCACGGCAGCGCTGCGGAGAATTGATTTGAACCATTTCATATGACTTGTCTCCTTATTCGTTTATGCGATAAGTGTCATGGACAAAGCCTGCCTTCCACACGTGGATGGCAGGCTTCGATTCCTGGCTGCGAACAGGGGCAGCAGGAACCTTAAAACATATATGAAAGGCCCGCCGCAGCAAGGCTGCGCACGCAACTTGAGTCAAATCATTGTTGCCGTTGGCGGTTTTCGTAAGTGGCCAGTTCGCGGCTTTGAATTGATTGCAAAAGCGTACTGCGCGCGGAATCCAGGTGGACGAGCATGCAATCGCGCGCTTTCGCAACGTCGCGCCGCGCCAGTGCATGCAGGATGTCGAGGTGTTCGTGCACGGCATGCTGGTTGCGTGCCCTCTCCGTGCCCTTGTCCCACTGGTAGTGATAATGGAACACTAGCGAGACGATATCGTAGAAGCCCTGTGCAAAGCGGTTGTTCAGCAGGCCGATAAGGAAGGTATGGAAGTCGCGGTCCAGCGCAGGAAAGTCCTGGTGGCGTGCGGGCATGACCGCGCCAAGCTGCTCGTGGCGCGCAATCAGTTGACCGAGGATGGCAAAGGCCGGATCGTCCGCTGCCAGGGCGCCAAAACGCTCGATCGCGGCCAGTTCGAACATCTGGCGCACTTCGGCCACTTCCATGGCAAACGCACGGTCGAAGGCGCACAGACGCCAGCCACCGTGCTCTTTCTTGCGGATCAGGCTAAAACGCGAAAACTCGATCAGGAATTCACGGACGCTGGTGGTGCTGACGCCCGAGTGCCGCGCCAGGTCCGCCTCGGAGAATTCAGCGCCCGGCGGCAAGTCGCCCTGGTAGATCATTTCCATCAGCACTTGCCGCACGCGGGCAGCACCGCTCTGCAAGTCGGCGCCCTCGAAATAGTCATCCTGCACGGGCTTGCGCAACAGGCGGCGCTCCTTGCGGCCGTTGATCAGGCCGCGCGTGTGGAAGTAGCCGATTGCGCTGCGCACCACGCTGCGGCTGCATTCGCCCAATGCGGCCATCCGGTCTTCGGTGGGCAGCGAAGTGCCACTCGCCATGCCGCTTGCAATATGGTCCAGCAGCAGGTTGACGCTGCGCTTGAAAACGATGGGAGTACGGGCCATTGGAAACGCTTCAGCCGCCACGCTGGTGCCAAAGGAACTCCATCACAGGGCTCCGGAATGTGCAATGCCGTAGAAATGCTGGGCGTTCAGGCCCAACACGGCCTTCTTCTGCGCCGGATCCAGCTGTTCCAGCAGCGCTTCGGCGGCGTCGACCCAGGCGCCGTAATTGGCCGCCAATCGAAGCACGGGCCAATCGCTGCCCCACATCACCCGCTGCGCTCCGAATACCTGCAGGACATGCTTGGCATATGGGCGCAGTTGCTCCACCGTCCATGCCGGCCCGGCCTCGGTGACCATGCCGGACAGCTTGCAATGGACTTGGGGATGGCCCGCCAGGCGCTCCATGTCCTGCAGCCATTGCGCATCCGGGTGCCCGTTCATGGCAGGCTTGGCCAGGTGGTCGATCACCACCGGCAACTGGGGAAAACGGCGGACGAACTCCAGCAAGGCCGGCAAATGGCGCGGCAGCACCAGGGCATCGAAGCGCAGGCCGTGCTGCAGCATGGCCGCCACTGCCGGCGCCAGCGCCGGGTCGTCGATCCAGGCGTCGTCGTCCAGGTCCTGCAGCATGGGCCGCAATCCCCGCAATTTCGGATGCGCGGCCAGTGCAGCGATCCGCTGCGGCGCATCGGGCGCTTTGAGGTCGGCCCAGCCGACTACCGCGCCGATGAAAGTGTAGCGGTCCGACAGGTCCAGCATGAAATGCGTGTCCGCTTCATTCGGCATCGACTGCACCAGGACGGTAGCGGTCACCCCATTCTGGTACAGCAGGCTGCCCAGGTCTTCCGGATAGAAGTCGCGGTAGATGGCTGCCAATTGCGGCGGTGGCCATGCGCCCTGGCGGTCGGCCAGGCGCCAGAAATGCTGGTGGGCGTCGATGCGCATCATGCGGCCACTTTCTGTGCCAGCGCTGCACGCAGCCGGTTTTGCACCAGTTCCAGCCGCAGCTCGGCGGCCAGGTCGAGTGCAGGCTGCAGGCGGCGGCGCTTCTTTTCCTCGTGGTTCTGCGCAATGTCGGCCAGGCGGTGGTCGAGGAAGGGGTTGCTGAAACGGTCCCGGACCTGCGCCAGGTAGGCGCGGCTCACTTCCCCTTCCCCCAGTGCAGCAAACAGCGGCAGCACTTCTTCTTCCCAAACGGCTTCGAGTTCGGCGCGCAGCGCGGGTTCGGCCATCGCTTCACGCACGGTCAGGCCGGCAGGCCATCCTCCCGCGAGCCATTGTTCGGCCAGGAAGGTGTGGCCCAGGTTCAGCATCAGCAGCTTGCGGCGCTCGTAAGGCGCCAGCTTGTCGGTCACCACGATCTGCGGATGCGTGCATGGCAGCACCATGCCAGGCTGCGCCTCGATCGCCCACAAGGCATACGGTTCGGCCACGGCGCCAGCCGGTTCCAGCGCCTGCGACACGATACGGTCGACCAGCGAATTCACCCAGGTGCAGGATCGCTCGAGCCACGCCAGGAAAGCGCTGTCCATGCCCCAGCTCCGCGCCAGGCCCGCCACCACGTCGCGCAGCACGCTGCCGTTATTGGCGACCAGTTCGCAGGGCATCAGCGTCACTCGCGCTGCGCCGAGGATGTAGCGCGCATGCAGCAGCACCAGCAGCTTGGCCGGGAAGCTTTGCGGCACCTGTCCGTTCTCCAGCAGCTGCGCATTGTCGGATTCGCTCAGTTCGTAGCCACGGTCACCGGTGTTGGAGACGATGACCTGGGCCGCCACGGCCGCCGCCACCACCTGCGGCCAGTCCTGGCCCGCCTGCAGCGCGTTGGCCACCGACCTGACCTGCAGCTCGCGCTGGTAAGGCGCCCCGTCCTGCCAGCCACGGATGATGACTGGATAAGCGCCGCCCTGCCTGAACGCGGCAACCCGGCGCGCGCTCTCGGCGCTGCTGGTGGTCTGCACCACCGTCACGCGTCCCAGCGCATTGCCGCTTTCCAGCGCCTCGCCAATGAACAGGTCCACGTGCGCCTGCAGGAAGCGGCTGGTGCCAAACTGGAGGATCGGCTGCATTTACACCTCGACGATGGCCTTGATCACGCCGGCGGCCGGGTCCATCCATTGCGGCAGGACCTCAATGAAGCCATCCAGCGTGGTGCGGTGGGTGTTCATCAGGCCTGTCGGCACCTGCCCCGCCTTCATGGCTGCCAGTACAGTGCGGAAATCGTCGGCAGTCGCGTTGCGGCTGCCCAGCAGGCTGGTTTCGCGCTTGTGGAACTCCGGGTCGGCAAAGGAGATCCGGTCCAGCACGATCGACACCAGCACATAGGTGCCGCCATGCGCCACAAATTCCAGGCCGCGCTCCATCGCCTTGA
>JBCNOP010000290.1:0-5556 GCA_039593775.1 Pseudoduganella sp. | reverse complement strand
CGGCGGAAGCCGATGCGCTCGTCCAGGAAGGCTTGCACTGCCACTTCGTTGGCCGCATTCAGCAAGGCCGGCGCAGTACCGCCCGCGCGCAGCGCCTCGAAGGCCAGTGCCAGGCATGGGAAGCGGTTGAAGTCAGGCTTCTCGAACTGCAGGGTGCCGACCTGGGTCAGGTCCAATTGTGCCACGCCGGAGGCGACGCGCTCAGGATAAGCCAGGGCATGCGCGATCGGGGTGCGCATGTCAGGGTTGCCCAGCTCCGCCAGCACAGAGCCGTCGTTGTAGGACACCATAGAGTGGATTACCGATTGCGGATGGATCACCACTTCGATCTGTTCGGCCGGGGCGCCAAACAGCCAGTGGGCCTCGATCACTTCCAGGCCCTTGTTCATCATGGTCGCGGAATCGACCGAAATCTTGCGGCCCATGACCCATTTCGGGTGCTTGCAAGCTTCGTCCGGGGTCACATTTTCCAGGGTGGCGACATCGCGCTTCAGGAAAGGCCCGCCGGAGGCGGTCAGCAGGATCCTGGTTACGCCGAAGTCGGAAGGCACCCGGCCGTAGCCTTGCGGCAGGCACTGGAAGATCGCGTTGTGCTCGGAGTCGATCGGCAGCAGCACGGCGCCGCTTTCGGCCACAGCATCCATGAACAGCTGGCCGGACATCACCAGCGCTTCCTTATTGGCCAGCATGACTTTCTTGCCGGCGCGGGCGGCTGCCAGGGTCGGCGCCAGGCCGGCGGCGCCGACGATGGCAGCCATCACGGCATCGGTTCCGGCGGCAGAGGAAACGGCGCACAGCGCGGCTTCGCCCCACTCCACTTCGGTGCGGCAGCCGGCGGCGCGCAGCAAGGCGCCCAGCTGGCCGGCGGCGTCAGCGCTGCCCACCACGGCACGCGCCGGGCGGAACTGGATGCACTGGGCCGCCAGTTCCTCGACGCGGCTATGCGCCGTCAGCGCGTAAACCGAGTAGCGGTCCGGATGGCGCGCAATGACGTCCAGCGTGGAGACGCCGATCGAACCAGTAGCGCCGAGAATGGTAATGCGTTGCATGGAATTCCTTAGAACAGCCTTGGGGTGATCAACGCAGCGATGGGCAGCACCGGCACCAGCGCGTCGATACGGTCAAGCACGCCACCATGGCCAGGCAGCAGGTTGCTGCTGTCCTTCATGCCGGAACGGCGCTTGAGCATGGATTCAAACAGGTCGCCAACGATCGACGCAGCGACGATCAGCACCAGCACGGCCAGCATGATGCCCCAGCCCATGCGGCTGGCCAGGCGCACCGCGAAGGTTTCCTGCAGCAGCGGCACCGAAGGTGCCAGCAGCACTGTCACGCCGGCCAGCAGCAGCACGGCAAGCAGGCCGCCCACTGCGCCTTCCCAGGATTTGCCCGGCGAAATGGTCGGCGCCAGCTTATGCTTGCCGAAGGCCTTGCCGGAGAAATAGGCGAAGATGTCGGCCGCCCACACCACTGCCATCACCGACAGCAGGTAGACCGGGCCGCGTGCGAACAGCAGCAGGATGGCGACGAAGCAGGCCACCAGGGTTACCGCGTACACCATGCTCAGCATGGTATTGCCCATGCCCTCGGCTGGCGGCAAGCCCAGTTTCAGGGACGGCGCAAAGCGGATCAGCCAGATGGCCGCGCCGATCGCCAGCCAGAACTTCGACTGGTCCAGGCCGGAGTTGAAGAAGAAGGTGTAGACGAAAGCCGCCGTCCAGGCCGCCGCCACCACAATCGCGGCGCGGTTCTTGAACAGGCGGAAGGCTTCCCACACGGCGGCGGCGAAGAACACAGCCACCACTACGTTCACCGCTGGCTGGTAGCCGGAGAACAGGACAGGCAACAGTACCGCCAGCAGCAGGACGGCGGTAATCACGCGGGTTTTCAGCATTGTTTTAGCTCTTGTCAGCTTTTCTTTGCCACCTGGTCGCCAGTGCGGCCAAAGCGGCGTTCGCGGCCCTGGTAAGAGGCAATCGCCTCATCCAGGCGTTCAGCATTGAAGTCGGGCCAGTAGGTATCGGTGAAGTGCAATTCCGTATAGGCCAGTTGCCACAGCAGGAAATTGGAGATGCGCTCCTCACCGCCAGTGCGGATGAACAGGTCCGGCTCCGGGGCATACGCCATCGACAGGTACGGCGCCAGCTGCTCTTCCGAGAAATCGGTCGTGCCCGGATGTTCGGCCACCATCTTGCCGATCGCCTGCATGATATCCCAGCGCCCGCCATAGTTGGCGCACACGGTGACGGTCATGCGGGTGTTGTTGGCAGTCTTGCGCTCCGCATTGGCGATCATGTCCTGCAGCTTCTGGTCGAAGCGCGACAGGTCGCCCACGACCTTCAGGCGGATATTATTCGCATGCATCTTCGACACCTCGCGCTCCAGGGCGGTCACGAAGAGCTTCATCAGCAGCGAAACTTCTTCTTCCGGCCGGCGCCAGTTCTCGGAGCTGAACGCAAAGACGGTCAGGTACTCGATGCCGCGCTCAGCGCAGGCTTCCACCACGGTGCGTACCGCTTCCACGCCTTTGACGTGGCCCGCGACGCGCGGCAGGAAACGCTTGGTTGCCCAGCGCCCGTTGCCGTCCATGATGATCGCCAAATGGCGCGGCACCTTTGGCGCATCTGGAACTGCAGTTGTCGAACTCGAATATTTCATAGGTGCGTAAACTAAAAATCCGGGGAGGCAGGGGCAATACCCCTATCCTCCCCGGTTTCGGGACCTTAGACGGTCAGGACTTCTTTCTCTTTTTCGGCGACGGTCTTGTCGATGTCGGCGATGAACTTGTCGGTCAGCTTCTGCACTTCGTCTGCTGCGCGGCGCTCTTCGTCTTCCGAAATGGCCTTGTCCTTCACCAGCTTCTTCAGGCTTTCGTTGGCATCGCGGCGGATATTGCGCACGGCTACCTTGGCATCTTCGCCTTCGCCCTTGCACAGCTTGACCATTTCCTTGCGGCGCTCTTCGTTCAGCGGAGGGGTCGGCACGCGGATGGTGTCGCCCTGCGCTGCCGGGTTCAGGCCCAGGTCTGCATCGCGGATCGCCTTTTCGATGACCGCGCCCATTTTCTTCTCGAACGGGGTCACGCCGATGGTACGCGCATCCACCAGGGTCAGGTTGGCGACCTGGTTCAGCGGGGTCGGGTTGCCGTAGTACTCAACCATCACGTGGTCCAGGATGCCGACGTGGGCACGGCCGGTACGCACCTTCGACAGGTCGGCCTTCAGGGTTTCCAGCGACTTGACCATGCGGTCCTGAGTATTCTTTTTAATGTCAGCGATAGACATTGCTGCTCTCCTGTTGCAATTACTTGAAATATTTTAAACGTGAACCAGTGTACCCTCTTCCTCGCCCATAATCACGTTCATCAACGCGCCCGGCTTGGTAATCGAGAATACTTTGATCGGCAGCTTCTGGTCGCGGCACAGCGCGAAGGCGGTGGCGTCCATGACTTGCAGGTGCTTGGCGATCGCTTCGTCGAAGCTGATCTTGTGGTACATGGTGGCGTTCGGGTCCTTCTTCGGGTCGGCGGTGTAGATGCCGTCGACCTTGGTGGCCTTCAGCACGATTTCCGCGCTCACTTCCGAACCGCGCAGTGCCGCTGCAGTGTCGGTGGTGAAGAACGGGTTGCCGGTGCCGGCAGCGAAGATGACGACCTTGCCCTCTTCCAGGTACTGCAGCGCTTTCGGGCGCACATAAGGCTCGACCACCTGCTCGATGCCGATGGCCGACATCACGCGCGCGGTCACGCCCACGTGCTTCATGGCGTCAGCCAGGGCCAGCGCATTCATCACGGTCGCCAGCATGCCCATGTAGTCGGCGGTGGCACGGTCCATGCCTTGGGCGCCAGGCGCCACGCCACGGAAGATGTTGCCGCCGCCAATGACGACCGCCAGTTCAACGCCCAGCTTTGCGACTTCGGCGACGTCCGCCACCATGCGTTCGATGGTGCCGCGGTTGATGCCGTACGGGTCATCGCCCATCAGGGCTTCGCCGGACAATTTCAGGAGGACGCGCTTGAAGGCTGGTTTTGACATGAGCTGGGGCTCCTTTTAAATGTTTTGTTCGGTGTGGCTTCGGCGGCAATGATAACGGAAATGCCATTGTCCACCGTTTGATTCACGATTGAAAGCCTTAAAAAAGGCTTAACAACCTTCAAACCGGTAAATCAGTGTCAGACCCACAGGGTCTGACACTGGCCCGCTGCCGCTGCGTATCAGGTGTCTGACCCTGCGGGTCAGACACCGAAGTACCGGTTTTAAGCGGCAGGCTTAAAAAAACGGGCCTTTCGGCCCGTTCTCTTGATTAAGCGCCTTTGGAGGCAGCCATCTGGGCTGCGACTTCCGCCGCGAAATCGTCAACTTTCTTCTCAATGCCTTCGCCAACCACGTACATGGTGAATGCCTTAACGGTGGTGTTAGCGGCTTTCAGCATCTGCTCAACGGACTGCTTGTCGTTCTTCACGAAAGCCTGGTTCATCAGCGACACTTCTTTCAGGTACTTGGCAACGGCGCCATCGATGCGCTTGGCAACGATGTCGGCTGGCTGGGCTGGCTTGCCAGCGGCAACAGCGGCAGCAGCATCTTCGTCCGACTTGGCCTGGGCAACCGAGCGCTCTTTAGCGATCAGGTCAGCAGGAACTTGCTCGGAGGACAGAGCGACTGGCTTCATTGCAGCGATGTGCATTGCCACGTCTTTACCAACTTGCTCGTCGGCGCCTTCGAACTCGACGATAACGCCGATCTTGGTGCCGTGCAGGTAGGAAGCCAGCTTGCCGGTGGTTTCGAAACGCTGGAAGCGACGGATCGACATGTTTTCGCCGATTTTGCCAACCAGGGCAGCGCGCACTTCTTCCAGGGTCTGGCCATTGCCAGCTGGCAGGGCCAGCAGGGCTGCAACGTCAGCCGGGTTGTTTTCAGCAGCCAGCTTGGCAGCCAGGGCAGCCAGGGCGAGGAAGTCGTCGTTCTTGGCAACGAAGTCGGTCTCGGAGTTCACTTCAACCAGGGCGCCGATGTTGCCGGCGATGTGCGCAGCAACCACGCCTTCAGCGGTGATACGTGCGGAAGCTTTGGCAGCTTTGCCTCCCAGCTTAACGCGCAGCAGCTCTTCTGCTTTGTCCATGTCGCCGCCGGCTTCGGTCAGCGCTTTTTTGCATTCCATCATTGGCGCGTCGGTCTTAGCGCGCAGTTCACCTACCATTGCTGCAGTAATTGCTGCCATGTGATTCTCCTGTATTCGGTTTGGGATTCAGTCCGGGGCGGCGCCAAAGGCAGCCTGCTCATCCGGGTAATTCTGTTTAAAAAAAAGGGGGAGCTGGTGGGCCACCCCTTTCTCAAGCTGAAGCCGTCTTGCGACGGCCAGGCAATTAAGCCTGCTCGTTAACTTCTACGAACTCGTCGCCAGCTGCAGTCTTGATGGATTCCAGGACTTCAGTGGTAGCGTTTGCACGACCTTCCAGGATCGCGTCTGCCACGCCGCGGGCGTACAGGGTGATCGCTTTGGAGGAGTCGTCGTTACCAGGGATAACGTGGGTCACGCCTTCTGGGGAGTGGTTGGTAT
>JBCNOP010000029.1:0-39828 GCA_039593775.1 Pseudoduganella sp. | reverse complement strand
CCAGGTACTGGTCATACTTCCCGCTTTCCTTCAGCTTGCGCAAGCCGCGGTTGAAACGTTCGATATAGCCGGCATTCGCGGCATCGGCGCGCCGCATGATGAGCCGGTACTGAGTGCTGCCACGGCCAACTGCCGCCACGGTGATGCCGGCAGCCTCCTCAGGTTTGAATTTCGTACGCAGGATATAGCGGCCGACATCAAGGCTGGCCGCCACAACGTCCACGCGCCCTGCTACCAGCTTGCGCAGGTTGAGCTCTTCGGTCGGCGCGCGGTCCAGATGGAGACCCGGCACATCTTCGAAGCGGTATTCATAGCCGGCGACACCGCCTATACGCAGGCCAGCCAGGTCAGCATCTTTGGTCCAGGTGAAGTGATAGCCTTTGCGATGGAAGAACACGGACTGGGCTTCGAGCACGGTATCGCTGGACAGGAATTCCCGCGCGCGCTCGGTCGCGGGCGGGCCGACGCTCCAGACCAGCGAGCCCTGCACCAGGCCACGTTGCGCCTCCGCGTAAGCACGTGGCCAGGGACGAAACACATAGTTGACGGTGATGCCTTCCAGCGCAAACGCTTCCGAAACGATGCGCGACACGGCGCCGTAGTGCGGCAGCGTTTCGGACAGGTAAGGCAGCCACTCCCCATTACTGAGCGTAATGGTCTCCGCCCGCGCCCACGGTGCGGCGAAGAAGCAAAACAGGAGCGCCTTCCAATTCATCGCTCAAGCATAGCGCAGAAAAGCGAAGGCGGCCCGGATGGCCCGGCGTGAGCTTAGTCCCTGCCGAGCGCCCACTGCCCCGCGCCACCGAGCGCGGTTGCGGACACCACGAGCAGTAGGAACAGTGCATGCAGATTGCCAAGGACTGGAGCACCGTGGATCCAGCCCAACACGATAGGCAAGCCCACGACCAAAGTCAGCACGGCGCTGGCATATGGCATCAGGAAGCCAATCATGATCAGCGCACCGCACAGCATTTCGGTCAAGTGCAAGGCCCAATGGCCGGCGCCATTCAGGGTCGAGGGGAAGGCGGAGTGCCGGATGGCCTCAAAGCCCATGAGAATCGCCATGCCGCCAATGGCAAGGCGGAGGAAAAAACGGGAAGCATCGAGACGGGTTTTGGAAACTGCCATTGAAATCTCACGAATATTTGAAAAAGGCGCGCCGTGGCGCGCAAGAAGCATACTTTATTTCTTCGGATTGATGATCTGTTTCAGCAGCACGAAGACTTCGTGCTGGATTGCCCGCTCATTTTCCTTGAATTCGCGATCCGCCTTGATATAGGCAGGCTTCTTCAACTCGGCCTGTTCGGCGGGCGTCGCCTTGGGAGCGCTTGGGTAGAGCTGGGCGCCGCTGTTGTAAGCGTTGTTCAGCACCTTCTGGCCATAGCTGGATTCGTAGAAGCGCGTCATCTCGGTCACGGTCTCGGGACTGAGCAGGCGGGCCACTGGCGTCGCCAACCCCGAGTAGATGGTTTCCGACGGCGTTGCCGTCACCTTATCCATTACCTTCTTGCGCTCGGCTTCCGAGGCATACCGGCTCATGCCGGCGGTCATGCGCATCATCTTTTCGGCTTGCATCGCCACCAGGAGGTCGTGCGTGGCCTTTACTTGTTTGGCATCCGGGTTCGGGTTAGCTGCCTGGGCGCCGGTCGCGAGCGAAACGGCGAGCAGGATGGCGGAGATCAACTTCATATCAATTCCTTTTGTTGAGTATGAAAACAAAAAGCCCCGAGTTTCCTCGGGGCTTTTCGCTTGAATCTGGCGGAGGCGGTGGGATTCGAACCCACGATACAGGTTTTGCCCGTATGCTTCCTTAGCAGGGAAGTGCCTTCGGCCACTCGGCCACGCCTCCTCGTTGATATGTTACTGCGTCAACGCGACCGCAATATTAAAGACCGAGACCGCTTTGGTCAAGGTAAATACCGCAGTTTTTTTGGAAATATTTACTCTTTTTCCAACTCGAACGCTTTGTGCAGCGCGCGCACGGCCAGCTCCATGTATTTCTCGTCGATCAGGACGGAAATCTTGATCTCGGAAGTGGAGATCATCATGATGTTGATGCCTTCGGCAGCCAGCGTCTCGAACATCTTCGATGCCACGCCCACGTGTGAGCGCATGCCCACGCCGACCACGGAAATCTTCGACACCTTGGCGTCGCCTACCAGGGTGTGGTGGCCGATCTCGCCCTTCTCGTTGTGCAGCACGTCCAGCGCTTTCTGGTAATCGTTGCGCGACACGGTGAAGGTGAAGTCGGTCTTGCCGTCGACAGCCTGGTTCTGGATGATCATGTCGACTTCGATATTGGCCTCGGCGATCGGGCCCAGGATGTGGAATGCAACGCCTGGACGGTCTGGCACGCCCAGAACGGTGATTTTGGCTTCGTCGCGGTTGAAGGCGATGCCGGAGATGACTGCTTGTTCCATGTTTTGGTCTTCCTCAAACGAAATCAGGGTGCCCGAGTTGGCTTCTTCTGCCAGATCCATCAGCGGATCGGTCAGCGAGGACAGCACGCGGGTCGGTACGCGGTAGTTGCCGGCGAATTCCACCGAGCGGGTTTGCAGCACTTTGGAGCCCAGCGAAGCCAGTTCCAGCATCTCTTCAAACGTGATCGCTTTCAGGCGGCGCGCTTCGGAAACCACGCGCGGGTCGGTGGTGTAGACGCCGTCGACGTCGGTGTAGATCAGGCATTCATCAGCCTTCAGCGCGGCAGCGATCGCCACGGCCGACGTATCGGAACCGCCGCGGCCCAGGGTGGCGATGTTGTCGTTCTCGTCCACGCCCTGGAAGCCGGTGATGATCACAATGCGGCCCTTCTCCAGGTCTTCACGCACGCGGCCGTCTTCGATCGACTGGATGCGGGCTTTGGTGAAGGCGGAGTCGGTCTTAATCGCTACTTGCCAGCCGGTGTAGGAAATGGCGTCCTTGCCGATCGCTTGCAGCGCCATCGACAGCAGGCCCACGGACACTTGCTCGCCGGTGGAGGCGATCATGTCCAGTTCACGTGGGTCGGGCGGGTTCTGGATTTCCTTGGCCAGGGCAATCAGGCGGTTGGTTTCGCCGGACATTGCCGACGGCACTACGACCACCTGGTGTCCCGCGTCGTGCCATTTGGCGACGCGACGCGCGACGTTCTTGATGCGTTCCGTCGAGCCCATCGACGTGCCGCCGTACTTGTGAACGATTAAAGCCATGCTGATTTTTCCGCATTGATGTGATAAAGGGAGCCCTTTACTCTACATGCTGCGTTGCAAAATCTCAAGTCAAAAAGTTCATACACTCATACCTATTTGGCATAAGTTCATATGTCTAGACAGGTACCAGCAAAAATTATTTGGTTTCCCAGCGAAACACCAAACGATGCTCGCCACCAGAGCTCAGTTTGCGGCAATCCATGCCGATACCGGCGGCATACAGGATATCGCCGGGGATCGATACCATCGGCAAGCGCTCGCGCTCCCAGGCGGGGATGCCAAGGGTCTGGTAGTGCTGTTTGAGCGTGCGCGTGGGGCGGTTGCGCGCGGGCTTGAGCTTCTCGCCGCCTTTGCGCAACTCGATCGTGAGCATTTGCTGGCGCAGCCAGTCGGGGTCGAGGCCCAGGGGGGCCAATTCAAAGTGCAGCGTGCCGCCGAAGGCCGGGAAGTCGATACTGCCCTCCCCGTTCCAGCGGAAGCTCTCCCGCTGTTCGGCGTCTGCCTCGGGCTTGCGCGGCACCAGATAGAGGCGGTCGCGGTGGCGGCGCACCTCGCAGTCGGGATGGGTGACCTTGAGGTTGGCGTCGTCGCGTGCGGTCAGGGCCTGCTCCTGCATTTCGGCCAGCCAGCTTGCCGATGGCAGGCGGATGCCGCGTTCAGTGAACCAGTGGCGCAGCAGGTTGGAGACGCGGTCGGCACTCAGCGTGCGTACGCGGGACAGGTCCAGGCCGTCTTCCCCTGCAAGGCAAGTGCGCAGGTCTTCGGCGGCTTGCTCGGTCAGCAGGCGCTGCGCGGATTGGGCGTGGCGTGCGCTGCGGGCGAAGCGCTCCTGGTAGCCAGGGAAGGCTTCAGCCAGGCGCGGCATCACGTCGTGGCGCAGCGCGTTGCGGGCGTAGCGGGTGTCGGCGTTGGATTCGTCTTCGATGTGGGCGATGCCGTTGTCGCGGACGTATTCTTCGAGCTGGGCCCGGCTGGCTTGCAGCAGCGGGCGGGCGAGCACCACATCCGGCGTGCCGAGCAGGCCTGGCGCGCGGTTGAAGGCGTCCATGCCCGACATGCCGGCTGGGCCGGCGCCGCGCAGCAGTTGCAGCAGGATGGTTTCGGCCTGGTCGTCCAGGTGGTGGGCGGTCAGCAGCAGGTGCACCTTGTGTTCGACGCAGAGTGCGCCCAGGGCTGCGTAGCGGGCTTTGCGGGCGGAGGCTTCGCTGCGGTCGTCGAGCGTGACGCGGCAGCTGGCGAAGTTGATGTTCAGGCGTTCGCACTCCGCACGTGCGTGGGCTTCCCATGCGTCGGCGTTGGGGCTCAGGCCGTGGTGGATGTGGAAGGCGTAGGTTTTGCGGCCGCTTTGGGCGGCAAGGTGCAGCAAAGCGCTGCTGTCCAGGCCTCCGCTGTAGGCGATGGCGATAGGGCCTTGCGGGAGCTGGGCGAGGGAGTGCTGGAGGAGTTCTTGGGCGCGCATACTGAAACCGGTAAACCAGTGTCTGACCCGCAGGGTCAGACACTCTATGACGCGACGGCCGCGGGCCGAGGTGTCTGACCCTGCGGGTCAGACACCGCTTTGCCGGTTTTATTCGGAAGCAGTGGTCTCTTTGAACTTACCGTAGCTCATCAACTTCTCGTGACGAGCCGCCAGCAGGTCCTTCGTCTTCACGCCCTGGAACTGGCGCAGCGAATCCGCCAGCGCGCGTTTCAGCATTTTGGCCATTTCCTTAGGATCGCGATGCGCGCCGCCCAGCGGCTCGTTGACGATCTTGTCGACCAGGCCAATCGCCTTCAGGCGATGGGCGGTCAGGCCCAGCGCTTCAGCCGCATCGGATGCGCGCTCGGAAGTCTTCCACAGGATCGAAGCGCAGCCTTCAGGCGAAATCACCGAGTAAGTCGCGTACTGCAGCATCAGCACGGAGTCGCCCACAGCAATCGCCAGCGCGCCGCCGGAGCCGCCTTCGCCGATGATGGTGGCGATCAGCGGCACTTTCAGTTCCGCCATCACGTACAGGTTGTGGCCGATCGCTTCCGACTGGCCGCGCTCTTCAGCGTCGATGCCAGGGAATGCACCAGGAGTGTCAACGAAGGTGAAGATAGGCAGGTTGAACTTCTCGGCCAGCTTCATCAGGCGCATGGCCTTGCGGTAGCCTTCCGGCTTCGGCATGCCGAAGTTGCGCATGGCGCGTTCTTTGGTGTCGCGGCCCTTCTGGTGGCCGATCACCATGCATGGCTGGCCATTGAAACGGGCAAAACCGCCAACGATGGACTGGTCGTCCGCATAGGTGCGGTCGCCGTGCAGTTCGTGGAAGTCGGTGAAGATTTCGTTCACGTAGTCCATGGTGTATGGACGCTGTGGATGGCGGGCAATCTGGGAAACTTGCCAAGGCGTCAGCTTGGCGTAAATGTCTTTGGTCAGTTGCTGGCTCTTCTTGGCCAGGCGGTCGATCTCCTCCGAAATATCGACGGCCGAATCGTCTTGTACGAATCGCAGCTCTTCGATCTTGGAATCCAGTTCCGCGATCGGTTGCTCAAAGTTGAGGAAAGTCGTTTTAATCATTGTACCTCCGAGTGTTTTTTGCTTCCCCGACAACATTGCTTTTGGCGGTTGCCGGTGAGAATTTGCGCTATTTTACCGGAACCGGATCAAGGCTACGCCATAAATACCAGGTGGCCACCGTCCGGAAGGGTTCCCAGTTGGCAGAAACCTCGCGCGCATCGCTGCGCGACACGGGCTCCCCGGAAAAATAATTCTGGCTGATTCCACTGATCAGCCGGCTGTCGTCAAGCGGCAGCACGTTGGGTCGGAGCAGATTAAATATCAAAAACATCTCTGCTGTCCAGCGTGTAATGCCGCGAATCTGAACCAGTTCAGAAATGACTGCTTCATCATCCATCTGCGCCCATTGGGCGGCGTGGACCTTCTTGTTCTTGAAATGGTCGGCCAAATCCAGGATGTATTCGGCCTTGCGCTTTGACAGGCCACAGCCCGCCAGCGCAGCGGCGCCGGCTTTTTGCACGGCGGCCGGGGTGAATTTGGGACAGGTCTCCAGCAGCTTGGCCCACGCCGCATTGGCGACCTGGGTCGTGACCTGCTGGTTGACGATGGCGCGCGCCAGGGTGATAAACGGGTCGTCATGGCCGACCAGGTGCAAGTCACCGAACTGGGGGATCAGGCGGTTCATGATGCGGTCGCGCTTCATGAGCTCTGCCTTGGCTTCCTCCCAATACGGCGGCACCGGGGCCGGCGCCCCGTTTTCCCTGGATAGAACCATTACGCGCGGCGCCAGTTCGTCGTGCCGTCAGGCTTGTCTTCGAGGACGATGCCGGCTGCTAGCAGGTCGGCACGCACCTTGTCGGCGGTGGCGAAGTCGCGCGACTTCTTGGCTGCGGCACGGGTGGCGATGGCGGCCTCGATCGCTGCTTCGTCCATGCCCTCGCCTTGCGCGCCTTTCGGGGCAGCCTTGCGGTATTCCTCAGGGCTGCGCTCCAGCAGGCCCAGAACAGCGGCCAGGCCCTTCAGCTGGCGCACGGCCACTGGCGACTTGGTCTTGTTCACGTCCGAAGCCAAGTCGAACAGCACCGACACCGCGATCGGGGTGTTGAAGTCGTCGTCCATCGCTTCGGCGAAGCGCTTGGCGTTGTCTTCGTTCCAATCCAGCGGCTGGCCGTCGCCTTCCACGCCGTCCAGCGCGGTGTACAGGCGGGTCAGCGCGCCGCGCGCGTCTTCCAGGTGCACGTCCGAGTAGTTCAGCGGGCTGCGGTAATGGGCGCGCAGGATGAAGAAGCGCACCACTTCAGCGTCGAACTGCTTCAGCACCTCGCGGATGGTGAAGAAATTGCCCAGCGATTTGGACATCTTCTCGCCGTCCACGCGCACGAAGCCGTTGTGCACCCAGTAATTCGCCAGCGTCTTGCCGGAAGCGCCTTCCGACTGCGCGATTTCATTTTCGTGGTGTGGGAATTGCAGGTCAGCGCCGCCGCCGTGGATATCGAAGGTCTCGCCCAGCAGGGAGCACGACATCGCCGAGCACTCGATGTGCCAGCCCGGACGGCCCTTGCCCCACTTGGAATCCCATTTCACCTCTTCCGGTTCGGATTCCTTGGCAGCCTTCCACAGCACGAAGTCCAGCGGATCGCGCTTGCCGGTGTTGACGTCCACGCGCTCGCCGGCGCGCAGGTCGTCCAGCGACTTGCCCGACAGCTTGCCGTAGCCTTCGAACTGGCGCACAGCGTAGTTAACGTCGCCGTCCGCAGCCTTGTAAGCCAGGTCTTTGGCTTCCAGCTTCTCGATAATGCCCAGCATCTGCGGCACGTATTCGGTTGCTTTCGGCACGTCGGTCGGATTCAGGATGCCCAGTGCCTCGCAGTCTTCATCCATGTACTTGATGAAGCGGCCGGTCAGCTGGCCGATGGTTTCATTGTTCTCGACCGCACGCTTGATGATCTTGTCATCGATGTCCGTGATGTTGCGCGCATAGCGCACGTCATAGCCCGACGCCTTCAGCCAGCGGTAGATAACGTCGAACGCCATCAACATGCGGCCGTGGCCCACGTGGCAGTAGTCGTATACGGTCATGCCACAGACATACATCCGGACCTTGCCCGCCTCAATGGGTTTGAACGACTGCTTTTCGCGTGCCAGCGTGTTGAAAATCTTTAAATTGCTCATCGGACTAGAAGTAAACGGGTCACTGGTGCGAAGCGCCTGGGGCGTCGCACCGGTGCTCGGTGTGTACCAGGGGGATGTTTGGTCCCTTTGTTATAGTTCTACTTTGTTAGAATGGAACGTCTGGCGAAGTATAGCATTGAAAATTTCGCGCACGCGAGTCGCAATTCTTATAAAGGAAACAAGATGCAGAAGAAATGGATTGCCCTGCTGGCCGGCCTGCTGATTGGCGGAGCCGCGGCAGCTGCCGACAACCCGCAAGTATCGATCAAGACCAACGTTGGCGAAATCATCGTGGAACTGGACCAGGAAAAGGCCCCGATCACGACCGCCAACTTCCTCGCCTACGTAAAGAGCGGCTTCTATAAGGACACCATTTTCCACCGCGTGATCAACGGCTTCATGGTGCAGGCCGGCGGCTATACCGCCGACCTGAAGTCCAAGCAGCCGCTACGCCCTGACATCAAGAGTGAGGAAAAGAACGGCCTGTCCAACCTGGCCTACACCATCTCGATGGCACGCCACGATTCGCCGAATTCCGCCAATTCGCAATGGTTCATCAACGTCGTGGACAATATTGGCCTGGACTACCCGAATATGAAAGGCCACGGTTATGCCGTCTTCGGTAAAGTCATCCAGGGCAAGGAAACCGTGGACAAGATCAAGAACGTGCTGGTGGACGACAAGCCGGGCTTCCAGAACATCCCGGTGAACCCGATCGTGATCAAGTCGGCCACCATCCTGAAGAACCGCATCGTGCCGCCTGCGCCTCCGGCTCCACCGCCAGTTGCCGAACCTGCACCAGCCCAAGAACCTGCTCCAGTACAGGAGCCCTCTCCTGCTCCGCAGCAGGACCCTGTAAAATAACGCTTTTTCAAGTAACACAAAAGGACAACAAGATGACCACCATCACCATCACCACCAACAAAGGCACCATCGTTGCCGAGCTGGACGCAGAGAAGGCACCAAAGACCGTTGAGAACTTCCTGCACTACGTGAACGCTGGCCACTACAACAACACCATCTTCCACCGCGTCATCGACGGTTTCATGATCCAGGGCGGCGGTTTCGAGCCAGGCATGAAGCAGAAGCCAACCGACCAGACCGTGGAAAACGAAGCCAAGAACGGCCTGAAAAACGAACCATACACCCTGGCCATGGCACGTACCTCGGCTCCTCACTCCGCATCCGCCCAGTTCTTCATCAACGTGAAGAACAACTCCTTCCTGGACTACCCAGGCCAGGACGGCTGGGGCTACGCCGTGTTCGGCAAAGTCACCCAGGGCACCGAAGTGGTTGACGCAATCAAAGGCGTGAAGACCACCCGTTCCGGCATGTTCTCCGACGTGCCTGCAGAAGACATCATCATCGAAAAGATCGAAGCGGCTTAATTTGATTCTCTTCGTATCAGACCTGCATTTGCAGCCGGCGCGGCCGGTGCTGACGGAAGCGTTCCTGCGCTTCCTCGACGAACATGCGCTGGGTGCAAAGCAGCTCTACCTGCTGGGCGATATCTTTGAATATTGGGCGGGTGACGATGACCTGCCGGAGCCCTTCCACCAGCAGATTGTGTCCGCCCTGCGCCGCTTGAGCGACGCGGGCGTACAGCTGTTCTGGATCGCGGGCAACCGCGACTTCCTCGTTGGCGAAGCCTTCGCCGCTGCAGCGGGCCTGACCCTGCTGCCCGAAACCTGGGTGATCGAAGCCTACGGCCAGCGCATCGTGCTGGTACATGGCGACGCCCAATGCACGCAAGACGTGAAATACATGGCCTTCCGCGCGCAAGTGCGCCAGCCCGCGTGGCAGCAGCAATTCCTGTCGATGCCGCTCGCCCAGCGCAAGCAGATCATTGCCGGCCTGCGCGAGCAGAGCAAGCAAGGCCACGCCGAGAAATCTTACGAAATCATGGATGTGACGCCCGAAGCGATCGCCGAGGTGTTTGCCCAGACCGGCACCACCGTCATGATCCATGGCCACACCCATCGCCCCGCCCTGCACGAAGTCGCCGGCACCCGCCGCTATGTGCTGCCGGACTGGGAGCCGGAATCCACGCCTCCGCGCGGCGGCTGGATCAGCATCGCCGGCGACGGCGCCATTACCCGCCACGCGCTCGACGGCACTGCGTTATGAGTTTTTTTCAAACTGAGTCCGGGTCCAGCCAGGCTCAGCGAGCAAAGCCACTGCCCCTCCTTTGTCTGGACACGGCCCTCGTTCAAAAGCGCGAAGTGCAACTGGCGCGACAACGCCTATGCTATCAGGCCAGCGAGACGTGACATCCTACATGGTGGAGTGCTTTGTTCCCCAAACCACATAATTTATCGACAGGCCATTCTGCGGAAGACATCACCGCCCCCCAGTTATACACATTTCCCCCACCGTCGCGGTAAACCCAATGCACCAATTCGTTCTTGCTGTTCATAATCCCGAGGATGCCTTGTCCGCCCGGGTCGGCGTCGCTGGTAAGGGTTGCCGTTGGAATACCGCATATCACCTGCACGTAGAGCGTCAATGCTTCCGGCGTCATCGCGCATTGGAAATCATTGCTGGATCCGATTAGTACCTGTTTGCGCACAGCCCGATCGGCCATGTTGACATATCCCACAATGCCATGTCGCATCAGGGGCGATTTGAGTTCCTTGTTCAGCGCTTCGAGTCCCGGGATCAGGTCAGCCCGGAACGCGCGAACGTATTTCAGGAAGGTGAGCACCTCGACCAGCATCCCCAGCTGGATGCTCTGCGGGGTTTTCGTGTCGATCCGGCTCTGCAAGCGTACGTCAGAGGTGTACAGGTGGGTCAGGGCAGACGTGAAACCGCATATTCCCCACGTCCTGTTGTAATGGCTGATACTTTCGCGCGGCATGGTGCCTCCTGTCCATTGTCCATGAGACTGCGGTGACCAAAACCCGGTTCCGACGCATCGAGGTCAACACTTCACGACAGTCTAGCGAGCGAATCGAGGCGGGCAAGTAACAAGAAGTATCGTGCCACGTATCACGGTCAAGCGATAAACCCCGCACCCGTGCTCAGTCAATTGCAGGCTTTCGAATGCTTGACACATTTGCGACATTTGTCACATACTGATGCCATTCGTCACAAACCACGCTTTGCCATGCTTATTCCATCCACACCTGAACTCTGCGTACTGAAAGCCCTCTGGCGCCAGGCGCCATTGAGCGCGCGCGAAATCCATGAGGCGGTGGAGGAAGAGCTTGCCTGGTCTTTTTCGTCCACGCGCAAGACCGTGGAACGGATGATGGAGAAGCAAATGATTGCCCAGCACGTGCGTCACGGGGTTCAGGTCTACGAAGCCTTGCTGGACAAGGTCGAAACCCTCGCCGCTTACGCCCATGATTTCGGCACGCGCATCATGGAGCTCGACACACCACTGCCAGTAAATATGTTCGCAGGCAGTAAGCTGGTGGACGCCAGCGAACTGGCGCAGCTCGAACAGATGCTATCCGATTGGCCCGATGAGGACGACGCAAAGTGAGCGACTTCGACCTGCTGTTGATGCGTTTCCTGCTGGCCAGCCTGGGCTGCTTTGCGGCCGGCTTCAGCGTTTGGGCGTTAAGCGCCCTGCTCCGGCGCGTCTTGCCCGCACTGGCGGCACAGCGTTCGCTATGGCTGCTTGGCCAGTTGGCCGTGCTGGCGACCTTTGCGCTGATGCTGCTGCCGCATAGCGAACGTGTGCGCCTGATCCCGCCGCTCGAAGCGGCAACCGAAACCGTCACCCAATACATCGCGCCAGCGAAGGCGCCGACGCAGCCTGACGTCACTGCCGAAGCGGCCCATCAGGGCGACAAATCTTCCGGCACGCGGGCGTGGATGCTGCATGGCGCCCAATTGTGGCTTTGCATCTACCTTGCTGGCCTGGCCTGGTCGGCCGCCAGCGTGTGGCGCGCCCAGCGCATGCTCAATCGCCTGGCGCAGACCGGTGATGTTGCAGGTTCAGGCGATGCCGCCATCATCGAGGTGGATGCGCCGATCTCCCCCATGCTGCTTGGTCTGTTCCGCCCTCGCCTGCTGCTGCCGCGCCATTTGGGCGGCTTCGACAAGCTGCAGCGCGAAATGATCGTGGAGCACGAGATGACTCACTTGCGCCGCCACGACCTGCAATGGATGGCAGCCGGCATGCTGCTGCAAACGCTGTTGTGGTTCAACCCCTTCATGCGCCTGCTGCGCGCCAATCTGACCTGGGCGCAGGAACTGGGTTGCGACCGAGATGTGCTGCGTGGCCGTCCGGCGTCGCAACGCAAGGCTTACGCCGCTGCGCTGGTGGCCCAGCTCAAGCTGCAGCACCTTACGCCACAAGGCGCGCTGGCTTTCGGCAGCATCGACGCGAATACGCTGACCGAGCGCGTTTCCCTGATCCGCAGCCCAGCAAACACGCGCCGCGCGATGTGGGCGCGTGCCGCGACCGTCGCTGCGCTGGCGGCCATCGTTGGCGGTAATTTCGCGCTGCAGCCCGCGCTGGCGTGGACCGTCTCGCCGTCCGCACAGGCGGTGGCTGCGCTGAACTGCACTACCTTCGTTGATGCCGGCAGCGGCAAGGCCTTGCTGCGCGAGGGCGATTGTTCTTCGCGCATTACACCGGTTTCGACCTTCAATATTGTTGTCAGCCTGATGGGATACGACAGCGGCTTCCTGAAGGACCAGCACGCGCCAGTGCTGCCTTACCGCAAGAGCTACCAGGCATGGAACAAGGAATGGCACCGCGACATGGATCCGAGCCAGTGGATCAGCTATTCGGCAGTGTGGTACGCCCAGCAAGTAACGCAGCATATTGGCCGCGCCCAGTTCGAGCGCTACGTGCAAGGATTCGGCTACGGCAACCGAGACACCAGCGGCGACAGGAGCAAGGACAATGGCCTGACCTGGTCCTGGGTCGGCTCCTCAATGCAGATTTCGCCGGACGAGCAGACCAGCTTCCTGCGCCGACTGGTACGCAGGGAACTTCCCGTTTCGCAGTACGCGCATGACCAGACCGCGAAGCTGCTGAAAGTGCGGGACCTGCCGAACGGCTGGCAGGTATTCGGCAAAACCGGTACCGGCGCCCCCATTGGGCCGGATGGCAAAGACGATTATTCCCGTTCCTACGGCTGGTTCGTAGGCTGGGCGACCAATGGCCAGCGCACCATTGTGTTTGCCCGCTTGG
This sequence comes from Pseudoduganella sp., assembly GCA_039593775.1. Lineage (GTDB taxonomy): Bacteria > Pseudomonadota > Gammaproteobacteria > Burkholderiales > Burkholderiaceae_D > Rugamonas. Next base: position 26,834 of record JBCNOP010000029.1, on the reverse strand, counting down.
CACAGGACGAGAAATTGACCGAAGGCGCGGCCGGCCCGCGCACCAAGGAAGCATTCCTGCGCGAACTCCCCGCGCAACTCGCAAAACTCTAACCGAGGAAAAAAATGAAACGCAAAATCTTCGCCCTGCTTGCAGGGTTGGGCCTCCCTTTGCTCGCGTTTTCCGCAGACCACTGCCTGGCGATGGCCGATGCAGGCACCGGCCAGTGGCTGGTGCACGAAGGCGTGTGCGACAAGCGCCTGCCGCCGATGTCGACCTTCAAGCTGCCGATCGCCCTTATGGGTTACGACGCAGGCGTGCTGTGGGACGAGCACGCGCCTGTGCTGCCTTTCAAACAAGGCTATGTGGACTGGCGTCCCGTCTGGCGCCAGGCGCACGACCCTAGTTCGTGGATGAAGGAGTCTGTCGTCTGGTACTCGCAGCAGATCACGCTGCAATTGGGTGAAGAGCGCTTCGCCAGCTACGTCAAGCGCTTCGGCTATGGCAACGCGGACGTCAGCGGCGATCCGGGCAGGAACAACGGCCTGTCCAATTCCTGGCTGGGTTCCTCGCTGCGCATTTCGCCGGACGAGCAAATCGCCTTCCTGCGCCACGTCGTCAATCGCGAACTGGAGATCAAGCCGCGAGCCTACGAAATGGCCGCGAACCTCGTGCGCTGGCCAGAGCAAGTCGGCGGATGGCAGGTCTTCGGCAAGACCGGCAGCGGCAGCGATGGAGGCCGTAAATTGGGCTGGTACATCGGCTGGCTGCAGAATGGCGAGCAGCGCGTCGTCTTCGCCCAGGTCGGCGATGGCGACGGCATGCAAATGCGCAGCGAATTCTTGCAGGGCCTGAAGGTGCGAGCCGCCGTGGATGGTGCGATCCGCCCGCTGATGACGGAGCATGAGCTTCCCGGCATGGCGGTCGCCGTCACGCTGGACGGCAAGCCGTACTACTTCAATTATGGCGTCGCCTCGCGCGAAACCAACGCACCGGTCAACGAGAGTACCCTGTTTGAAATCGGCTCGGTCAGCAAAACCCTGACAGCCACGCTGGGCACCTGGGCGCAGGCGCACGGAAAGCTGTCGCTGGACGCGCATCCTTCGCGCTACCTGCCGCAACTCAAGGGCAGCGCAGTCGATAAAGCCACCCTGCTCCATCTCGGCACCTACACCGCCGGCGGATTGAAGCTGCAATTCCCTGACGAAGTGCGCGAAGGGCAGGAAATGACCTTCTTCCACGACTGGAAGCCAGATGCGGCACCGGGTGCAATGCGCCGCTACTCGAACCCCAGCATCGGCCTGTTCGGCCACGCCGCAGCGGCTGCGCTGGGCAAGGATTTCGCGGCCGTGATGGAAGCGGAAATATTCCCCCGCTTCGGAATGAAAAACACGTACGTGCACGTGCCGGCGAGCGCGATGCGGCACTACGCCTGGGGCTATAACGATGGCAAGCAAGTCCGCGTGAATCCCGGCCCATTCGACGCCGAGGCATACGGCGTCAAAACGAGCAGCGCGGACCTGCTGCGCTTTGTCCAGGCGAATATCGACCCAACTCACCTGGAACCGGTGCTGCGCCGCGCGGTCGCTGCGACACAGGTCGGCTATTTTGAAGCCGGCCCGCTGGTACAAGGCCTCGGTTGGGAACAGTATCCCTACCCGGCCACGCTTCAGCGCCTGCAAAGCGGCAGCGATCCGTCCATCACCCGCGAACCGGTCGCGGCCAAGCGCATCACGGCACGCGGCGAGGCGAACGGCACCACCCTGTTCCACAAAACCGGCTCCACTAACGGCTTCGGCGCCTACGCTGTTTTCGTCCCGCAGAAGAAGATCGGCATTGTCATGCTGGCAAACTCCGCCTACCCGAACGCAGACCGCATCAAGGCCGCCTACGCGATCCTGCAGCAGCTCGCGCCATAAGGCGTAGCGTGGGGGCTTCTTCTCACTTGACCTAAATCAAAAATAAGCAACTTGCATTGAGAATACGCAGATCTTTTCAATTTTTTGACCTGCGTCAATTCAATAACATGCATGTGAAACATATGATTTAGCTGTCAAACGGCGCAATCCCGTGCCGGACAAACCTGTGAGAAGAAAATGAAACCGACCTTGATGTCCAAAGCCATTGCAGCAGTGGTGATCGGCGCCGCGACACTGGCGCCAGCTTATGCACAACATGGCCAGCACGGCGGCAATGGCAGCACTGCCGTCCAATATCGTCCTGACGTGACCTTTACCCTGCATACCGATATCGCAGACGGAAAGCTGGTCTTCATCAGCGATGCCGGAGAGTCCAAAGGCAAGGCCAATCCTACCTTACGCGTTCCGGAAGGTGCTGTGGTGCAGATCAACCTGGTCAACGGCGACGGCGCAACCCACGATATCTCCGTGCCCGACTTCAAGGTCAAATCGAACCAGCTCAAAGACAAGGGCGCATCGACCGCCATTGTGTTCAAGGCTGACAAGAAAGGCGAATTCACCTATATCTGCTCCCTGCCAGGCCACGTGGCCGCAGGCATGATCGGCAAGATCATCGTCGGCGAAGGCGAACTCAAAGCAGCGCCAAAAGGCGTCGACATTTCGCGCAACCCGACTGAAGTCGGAACGCCGGTCGGCAAGCGCGGCCCGCAAACCGTGAACGTCAAGCTGGACACCACCGAAGTCCTCGGCCAGCTGATGGACGGTACCACCTACAAATACTGGACCTTCAACAGCAAGGTTCCTGGCCCGTTCATCCGCGTACGTGTGGGCGATACCGTGAACGTGGACATGTCCAACGCCAAGGACAGCCACATGATCCACTCGGTTGACTTCCACGCCGTGACCGGCCCAGGCGGCGGTGCGGCAGTGACCCAGGCGGCTCCGGGCAGCACCAAGAGCTTCACCTTCAAGGCCATCAATCCAGGCCTGTACGTGTACCACTGCGCTACCCCGATGGTGGCACAGCACATCTCCAACGGCATGTACGGCATGATCCTGGTCGAACCTGAAGGCGGCCTGCCGAAAGTGGACCGCGAGTTCTACGTGATGCAGGGCGAGCTCTACACCGCCCAGAAGCACGGCACTCCAGGCGAAGCTGAATTTTCGCTGGATAAGCTGCTGGCCGAACAGCCGGAACACCTGATGTTCAACGGTACCCATGACGCGCTGACCAAGACCCACCGCATGGAGGCCAAGGTTGGCGAAACGGTCCGCATCTTCTTCGGTGTCGGCGGTCCTAACGCAACCTCCAGCTTCCACGTGATCGGCGAAGTGTTCGACCGCGTCTACAGCATGGGCGACTTGACCTCGCCTCCGCTGCAGAACGTGCAGACCACCACCGTGGCTCCGGGCGGCGCGACGATGGTCGAGTTCAAGACCGAGGTGCCAGGACGCTTCATCCTGGTCGACCACGCGCTGTCGCGGATGGAGAAAGGCCTGGTCGGCTTCCTCTACGTGACCGGCAAGGAGAATCCGGAAATCTTCCGGACCAACAGCAAGCCTGACGGCGATTCGGGCCACTGATCTTCAGGATTAGCACCGACATTACCTTAACCAGGACAGGACCCGCTCAGCGGGTCCTTTTGCCATTTCAGGAGAACCAAATGCCAAGCCCCAAAATCGACCCCCGCGAGTTCCTCAAGCGACTGCCCCTGTTCGCAGACCTGTCGCCGGAGGAGCTGTCGCTGGTGGCTGCCGGCACCACCGAACACCACATCCCGCGCGGCAGCGCAGTCTTCCAGCGCGGCGATCCATGCGTCGGCTTCCACATGGTCATCTACGGCCAGGTGAAACTCAGCTTCATCTCTGCCCAGGGCAACGAGAAGATCGTCGAAATCATCGGCCCGGGCCACAGCTTCGGCGAAGCGCTGATGTTCATGGAAAAGCCCTACATCGTCACCGCCCACGCAGTCAGCGACTGCATGCTGCTGCACATCTCCAAGCACACTGTGTTTGCCGAACTGGCGCGCAACCCGCAATTCGCACGCCGAATGCTAGCCGGCATGAGCCGTCGCCTGCACGGCCTGATCTCGGATGTGGAGGCCTACTCGCTGCGTTCCGGCAGCCAGCGTATCATTGGCTATCTGTTGAAGGATGATGATGCGGGCGATGGTTCGGAAATTACACTGGCCGTCAGCAAAAAGCTGCTGGCCTCGCGCCTGAACCTAACGCCGGAGTACTTCTCGCGCGTGCTGCACGAACTGGCCGACCAGGGCATGATTGCGGTGAACGGCCGCCAGATCAGGATTCTTGATTCTGCTCGTTTGCGAGCTTACGAAGGCTGAACGCAGCCAGCGCCAGGTCGAAACCCAGGCGCATGCAGGAAACTGCCAGTACCGCACCTGCCAGCTGGGCAAGCCAGCCGGGTGCGATGGCAGCGGCAAGCAGCAACACCACACTGGCGGCATGCCAGGCGAACTGCACGCGCGGCTCGCTGTCCGGCATCAACTGGCGCACGCCCGGCACATCGCAGCCGGCGTGCTGCCCGTGGTACCACAACAGGAATGGCACGATCTTGTACAGCATGCCATTCACCGCCGACATGGCGAAGCCCCCGATAAACAGCACGCCGAGGACCAGCGCCTTGTCGATGCCGCGCGGGCAAAGGTACACTGCGACGCTTGCAAGCAGCGAGCCAAGCGACAGCCACCAGTACCAGGTCGATATGTCGGCCGCGCGCTTGCGGCGAAACAGCAGCACCAGCGTGTAGACCGCAAACAGCGCCAGGCAGGCACTCACCAGCCCGGCCCCGATCCATTGCCACTGCCGGTCAAGCAGGTAGCCGGCAGTCCACAGCGCCAGCCCGCCAAGGCAGAGCGGCGGCAGCGTGAAGGCGAGCTGGCGCGGGAACAGCTGGGTGGACTGGAACATCGGCACCACCTGGAACACCACCGACACCACCAGCACGCCGACCCAGCCCACCAGGGCCCAGGCGGCATGCACATTGGTCCACTCCATCACACGCAGGCGCACGGCTCCCACCAGGAAGGCCGCCAGCGCCACGCCGATGGTCACGGCGCAAGCCAGTGCCACGACGGCCTGGCGCATGCCAGCCACGACCGGCAAAGCGTTCGGCGCGGAACGCTGCGACAGCGCCCGCGCCAGCACGGCAACCAGGAGAATGAAAGCGCCGGCCAGCAGCATGCCGGCCGCACGCAGGCACCATGGCAGCCCATGCAGGAAGCCCGCCGCCAGCAGCAGTGCGCCGCCAGCCAGGGCGCCCCAGATCACGGGGCCAAGCCGGCGCGCCCAGTGCAGCTCGACACCTGCCACCACCGGCACCATCTGCAGCAGCGATCCTGCCATGGCCATGCCGAGGAAGCCGAGCGTCAACAGGTGTGTAACGGCCAAAGTGGCCGGTGCCCAGCGTGTGCTCATTGCGTCGGCGCCCTGCCACACCAGCAGCAGGCCGGCCAAAGCACCGAACCATGGCGCCGCCAGCAGGAATCGCAGCGGCAGCGCCAGCCCGGGCGTATGCTCGAAAGCCAGCTTGCGTTGCATCAGTCAGTTTGGGAAATCAGGATTTCGTAGATAAAGTCGTCGCGCATCGAAGTACGGTAACGGTAGCCATTCTTCTCGAGGATGCGGTAAAGGGGAACCGGCTCGCGGTCGATGACCATGCGGATATGCTGGCCGGGTTGCAGCAGGTCGAGCGCTTCCAGCACGCGCTCCATCGGTTCAGGCGGCACCATGCCGCACAGCTCCAGCAAAATTTCAGGCGCACTCATGATGGTTCCTTCAGATAAGGTCCGCCAATGTCTGGCGGTCGAGATGCCCGAGGTAAGCCTCGGTCGCCTTGTGCAATCCCTCCTGCAGGCGGCAGGCGCCGGCCAGCTGGCAGGTATTGCGCGTGGCATTGAAACATTCAACGATCGTAAAGTCGGCTTCAGCCAGGCGCACCACGGCGCCCACCGAAATCGAAGCCGGCGGCTGCGCCAGGCGCAGGCCACCGGCCCGTCCGCGCCAGGTGGCCACCAGTCCGGCCTGGCCGAGCCGGTGAGCCACCTTGCGCAGGTGATGTTCGGAGATGCCGTGTGCCTTGGCAATCTCCTGCACGGTCACCAACCTGCCCTGCTGCCGGCCCAGGTACATCAGCAGGCGCAAGGCATAGTCGGTGTGGCCCGTGAGGCGCATTTGCTTAGTTCTCCAGCGCCACGCCTTCTGCCACGGTCTCTTCCTTCTTCGCCTTGCCGATCAGGCGCAGGGCGAACAGGGCGAGGAACAGGCAGCCAACCGCGAACACGATGTCGCCTGGAACACGCAGCCACACTGCGGTTTCCATGAAGCTGGAGTGAACCACTTCCGGCGAACGGGCGAACCACATGCCCTTGGTGATCGCAGCCACGGCCTGGTAGATACCGGCAGGGACCAGCGACATGAACACCATCATGGCCAAGCCGATATTCATGGCCCAGAACATGTACGCCAGCAGCTTGTCCGACCATGCGAAGCGGTCAACCAGGCCGCGCAAGCAGAACAGCATCAGGCCGATGCCCAGCATGCCGTACACGCCAAACAGCGCAGCGTGGCCGTGTGCAGCGGTCATGTTCAGGCCTTGCATGTAGTACAGCGCGATCGGGGTGTTGATCGAGAAGCCCAGCAGGCCGGCGCCCACGGTATTCCAGAAGCCCACGGCGATGAAGCACAGGATGGCCCATTTGTAAGCGCCGACCCAAGGGGCAGACTGCGAACGCTTGTAGTTGCGATATGCCTCCATGCCGATCAGCGACAGCGGAACCACTTCCAGGGCCGAGAACATGGCGCCGATAGCGATCACCGACGTAGGCGTACCGGTGAAGTAAAGGTGGTGCAAGGTACCCAGGATGCCGCCGAACAGGAAGACGATGGTTTCCAGGATGATGGCGCTATTGGCCGAAGCGGCGCGGATCAAGCCCAGGCGGGTGAACAGCAGCGCGATAACGGCGGTCGCGAACACTTCGAAGAAGCCCTCCACCCACAGGTGGACCAGCCACCAGCGCCAGTACTCGATCATCGAGTAATGGGTGCCCTTGCCCCAGGTCAGGGAAGTAGCGTAGAAGCCGCCGATGCACAGTGCAGCCAGGAACACCATGGCGATGATGCCGCGGCTTTCCGAAGGCTTCTTCAGGGCCGGCCACAGTCCGCGGCCGAGCAGGAAGGCCCAGAACAGCAAGCCAACGAACAGCAGGATTTGCCAGATACGGCCCATCGAGGTGAACTCCAGGCCCTGGTTACCCAGCCAGAACGAGAAGTCGACGCCCTTGTGTTGCAGGGTACCCAGCCAGCCCGTAGCAGTCGAACCAACCACAATGAACAGCAACGCGTAGAACAGCACATCGGTGCCCAGCTTCTGGAACTTCGGTTCGACGCCCGAGATCGCAGGAGCGATATACAGGCCGGTAGCCAGCCAGGCGGTAGCGATCCACAGCACGGCGAACTGGGTGTGGATGGTGCGGCTGACGGTGAAGGGCAGCACGTTCGCCAGCGGGATGCCGAAGAAGCTCGAACCTTCCACCGCAAAGTGCGCGGTGATCACGCCCATGCCGACTTGCGCCAGGATCAGGCCGATCACGACCAGGAAGTATTTCTTGGTGGCCTTCATCGAAGGCGTCGCCTTCAGCGAGAACAGAGGATCGTTCTTCGGTGGCACAGGATCGTCTTCTTCCTTGTGCAGAGAATGGAAGAACAGCATGCCGGCGATGGCGCCGATCATCAGGATGATCGAAGCGATCGACCAGATGCCTGCACCGGCAGTCGGAGTATTGTCGATCAGCGGTTCATGCGGCCAGTTGCTGGTGTAGCTCAGGCCAACTTCGCCCGGACGGTCGGCAGCGGCAGCCCACGAGGACCAGAAGAAGAAGCCGGTCAGTGCCGCGCGGTCGGTCGCTTCCGGCAACGAGTTCGGCGCCATTGCGTACTGCTCGCGCAACTTGTCGTATTGCTCGGCGTTGCCGAACAGGCCAGCATAGTGGCTCGCTACGGTCCGCACAGCTTCGGCGCGGATCGCCGACAGCTTCACTTCATTGGTGTCAGCGTTATAGGTGTTGGTGCGCAGTTCGGTCTTCACCAGGGCATCAACGTGGGCTTTCGCGCCGGCTTCGAGCTGGGCGTATTCCTTGCTGAAGTTCTTGCGCGCGAACAGGTCTTGCAACGCGACTGCTTCGCGGTGCAGCCAGTCGGCCGACCAGTCAGGCGCCAGGTAGGAGCCGTGCCCCCATACGGTACCCAACTGCTGGCCGCCCGCCGACAGCCAGGCGCTCTGGCCATATTTGACCTGGTCAGCCGTGTAGAGCACAGAACCGGTGTCATCGACGACTTGCGCTATTGGCGGCGCTTTCAGGTAAATTTCGCGGCCCACCCAGCCCAGTACCGTAAACGATAGCAGGCAGATAATGGCGAGCCACGTCCATAACTTCTTAGTGGCGTGCATGATAGCTCCTTTTGTGGTGTTTCAAATGTATGTTTTTAGCCAGAATACAGCCGCCACGAAGGCAGCTCACATGATCCAGGTCAAGTGTTGGTCAATGGCCGCCGCAACCGCCGCAGCAGGTGTGGCTGCGCTGTTGTGGCGCCACAGGCGGGTAGCCGTGTTCTTCCAGCAGCTTGCCCAGGTGGTGGACGCTGGTCAGGGAATCATCGAAGGCGACTTCGACGTGGGAGGCGCCGGATGGAGCGTGTACGCCGCGGATGCCGGGGACGGTGCGCAGCAGGTCAAGGACGCGGGTTACGTTGGCGGCGTCCAGGACGGAAGCAAGTTGGAAAGAGTGATGCATTTGTAAGTCCTCCTCGGGGTTGGTGTGGGAGGAAGTTTAGGGAGCGACTGGGATGGTGTCCTTGACGCAGCTTAAGCAAAAACCGGTAAATCCGGGTCTGACCCGCAGGGTCAGACCCCCAACGGTCTCAAGGCTTCGGGTTGGGTTCGAGGAACCAACCCCGTTAGCCGCGCCGCAGACGGGGTCTGACCCTGCGGGTCAGACCCTGGTTTACCGGTTTTCAGCCACATCCCCCCATGTAATGGCACTCAACACACCGCGTACACCCATCAACCTTATGCAGCGCCCTCGCCCCACACTCCGGGCACTTCCCCGCCGACTGCGCCGGCGCAGCCCCCGCCGCCGTCATCGCCTCCGGCGCCACATGCCCCGTCGACGCGCACCGCACCGCCAACTGCGGCACCGGCACCTGATTCCCATACGCATCCAGGAACCCCCGCCGTATCAATATCCGCTGCAAGGTAAACGCAATGGCAGCAACTTCGGAATCGTGATAAACCGGCACCTGCACCCCATCCTCACGCGTCAACAGACCACAGCGCACCGGCCCCTTCTCCCAAGCCACTTCACGCATATCCGCCAGCGCCTTTGCAATCGAACTCCCCGCCCGTGCCGCCATCGACAAGAGCCGCATGGACGACGTAATCCACTGCTGCCCATCGCTACGCTGGTTAGCCGGCATAAAGAACTCAAACGGCCGCTCAATCCGCACCGGCATCCCATCCAGCATGCCATCCACTGTGATAAAGCTCACGGTCAGGTAAGCCGACTTCTTCCCCTCCTGCGTCCAATACTCGACTTTAGAGGTCACCGACTCCAGCTCACCCAACGGCCGCCCATCAAAGCGCTTGCGCAATGGATCATCGTCAAGGAGAACCGGCGCAATAGCAGCAGCCGGCTCCGGTGCCACACTCAGCACACTTCCTGTCACCGTATTCGGCCGGAAAGTCGCAAGCCCCTTCAGCCCCGCCACCCAAGCCTCGGTGTACAGCTCCTTGAAATCCTCATACGGATAGTCTTCCGGCACATTTACCGTCTTCGAAATCGCCGTATCGATGAAAGGCTGCACCGCCTCCATCATGCTCACATGATCCAGCGCCGCCATATCCAGCGCCGTCACGAATTGCGGCGGCAACTGCCCCATGTCGAAGCCCATGTGCCGGTACAGGCGCCACGCATGATCCGCCACCTCGTAGGAGCGCGACGAACCATCCGGCATGCGCTTGCGGCGCTGGTAGACCCACGAAAAAGCCGGCTCAATGCCGTTGGAGGCATTGTCCGCAAACGCCAGCGTAATCGTGCCGGTCGGCGCAATCGACAGCAGGTGCGAATTGCGGATGCCATGCTTTGCAATCGCCTCTCGCAAAGCGTCCGGCAAGCGGCGCACAAAGGCGCCCTCCAGGTACTTGTCCTTGTCGAAGAATGGGAACGCCCCCTTCTCCTGCGCCAGCGCCACCGAGGCTGTGTAGGCCGCATCGCGCAACGCTTCCGCAATGCTGGCCGCCATGGCACGGCCGCCTTCGGAGTCATAGCGCATGCCCAGCATCACCAGCGCACTGCCAAGGCCCAGGAAGCCCAAGCCGATACGACGCTTGGCCGCGCCCTCATCGGCCTGTTGCGGCAGCGGCCACTGGGTTGCATCCAGCGCCAGGTCCAGCATGCGCACCGCAATGCCGGCCACCAGGCGCATGGCTTCATAGTTGAAGGAAGCCTGATCGGTGAATGGGTTCTGCACGAAGCAGGTCAGGTTCAGCGACCCCAGGTCGCAGCAGCCATAACCAGGCAGCGGTTGCTCGCCGCATGGATTGGTCGCGCGCAGGATTTCGCAGTAATACAGGTTGTTCTCGGCGTTGATGCGGTCCACGAACAGAACGCCCGGTTCCGCGTGGTCGTAGGTTGACGTCATCACCTTATCCCACAGCTCGCGCGCCGGAACACGGCGATAGACCCACATCCCATCCTCGCGCTGCCGCGCGCCCGCGGCCAAATCCTCATCGCCCGGCTCGGCCTTGTGCACCAGTTCAAAGTGCGAATCCGAAGCCAGCGCCCGCATGAAAGCATCCGTCACGCCGATTGACAGGTTGAAGTTGCGGAAGCCGCCATCGTCCTTGGCAGCGATAAAGCGCTCGATATCGGGATGGTCGATGCGCAGCACGCCCATTTGCGCCCCACGCCTCGCGCCGGCCGATTCCACGGTCTTGCAGGAAGCGTCGAAGACTTCCATATACGACACCGGCCCCGAAGCGCGCGACTGCGTGCCCTTCACCTTCGCCCCAGCCGGGCGAATGGCACTGAAGTCGTAGCCCACACCGCCACCGCGGCGCATGGTCTCCGCCGCTTCCGCCACAGCGGTGTAGATGCCAGGCAGGCCATCATCCTCGCCCGTCACCGAATCCCCCACCGGCTGCACGAAGCAGTTCATCAAGGTGGCTTTCAGGCCAAGGCCGACCGCGGAATTGATGCGTCCAGCGGGCACGAAGCCATTCTCCTGCGCCCACAGGAATTTTTCTTCGAGATCGTCGCGTAGTTCCGGCGCCTCAAGCGCAGCCAGTGCACGCGCTACACGGCGGCGGACGTCAATGATGTCCCGCTCATCCCCCTTCGCGTATTTTTCGCGCAGCACGTCCAGCGAGATTTCTTGCGGCGGCATCGGGTTGCCGAACATTTTTTCGTTTGCATTCATGAATAGTCCTGCTCAGGTTAAAACTGAGCCTGACTATCCACCAATGACGCAGCAAATTCCTTGATTCAGGATAAGTTTGGTGACCAGATTTCCTCTTCCGACCACCCCAGCTCCTTGAAATCCTGCGCCCGCAGCGGAGCCTCGCCTGCCGGGAAGAACTCGTCCAGCTGCGGCGGAGCGACGGGCGTCGACGACAGCATGGCATGCACCTGCCCACGATGATGGATCTGGTGCTCAAAGACATGCGCCAGCAAGCGCTGGCGCGTATCGCGCTGGAATACGCCCTCGCCCCGATCGATGGTCACGATCCGGCCCAGCTCCTCATCACGCAAGGCCTTGCAATAGGCGATCAAGCGGCGATCCGCCTCACGCTGCGCCGCCCAAAGCGCCTCGCAAGTACCAAACGGCTCAGCCACCGCGAAAAACTCGCTGCGGAAATCCGGATGCGGCGGCGCCCCGCGCGCCTCCCTTTCGAGCGCATCAAGATAAAACCAGTCGACAGTCAGGATGTGATTGAGCGTCGCCTTAATCGACGGAAAGAACCCCGTACGGCGCGCCACGAAATCCCCCTGCGACAACTGCGCACAAGCCCTCAGCAGCCGATGATTAGCCCAGCCATTGTTATAAGCCTCCGTCAGCAGATGCCGCGAAAGCCGATTACGCCCTAGCCCGTGTCCCACCATGGGGTCACACCCGAAATGGGACACGGCCCCAGCCGTAACCAACGCAGCGATCGAGGCGCGATAACCTTCAGGCAGCTTATCCGGCAACGCGTCGGCGGCAAACAGCCCAACTTCCTTGTGCTCATGGCTGAGCACGGGCACAAACCCACCGTCCAGCCTGCAGGCAAAGGTAACGATGAATACCTGCTTTCCAGGCACGACCTCAAACAGGTAGCTATCCAGCGGCGCCCCCACGCTGACGCGCACGCCGAGCTCCTCCTCGACCTCACGCGCCAGGCAAGCAGCCGGCGACTCGCCATCCTCAATGCGCCCGCCCGGCAACTCCCACTCCTCACGCTCGTTCTTCAGGAGCACGACCTTGCCGTCAGGAGCGCAAAACACGCCCTTCACCGAAACTGGATAAGTCATTGGATATGCAAGTAAGAGATGCCCGGCGCTTCTTCAAGAATCGACCGCACAGCAGTGTACAACTCAGCCACCACCGTCGCACGCGGATCACGGCCAGCCAGCCGCTCCATCAACCCGCAGTCGGCAAAGACATACGCCTGCCAGCCCTCTTCCGCGCTGGTGCAGGCGACGTACAGCTCGCAATCCTCAGCCTCCACCGGCACGCACCAGGCGAAATCCTCAGGAATCACCTCACCGAGCGTATGGAAGCCGTGCGTGGGCAATTCATTGGCCATCCACTCGGCCAGACGCAAGCCATAAATACCGGGATTGGTCAGCTTGTCCTCATCCGCAACAATTTCGAAGCGGGAAGACTGGAACATCAGGACCGGGCTATGCATTCTGATGCTCCTTTCTTTGATCAGCTGCGCGGCACTTGCGCGAAAGCGGTTTTCAGGCGCCGCACCATGGCATCATTCATCGACGCCGTATGTTTGTTCCAGCGGTCCATCGTATGCTGCAGCTCGCTCTGCAAGCGCTGCGCAAGCTGATACTCGCGCATGCCAGCAGCCCAGATCGCAAATTCTGCACGCGCATCAAAACTGCCAAAGCGGTTGACGGCATTTTCGAACTCGGCGCGGGCTTCGTCATTGCGGCCGGCAGCCGCGAATGCTTTTGCCAGCAGCAGGCTGCATTGCTCAGCGCGGTAATTCGTATCCGCACGGCGGATGAATTCGAGGTGCTCGATCGTCTTGCCGTGCGCCCCAATTGCCAGGTTGGCCCGCGCCGCGCCGAGACGAATCTCCAGGTCCGAGCCAAAAGCACCCTGCAAGCACGCTTCATACGTGGTAGCCGCCTCGGCCGACTCGCCCGCTTCCAGCAAGGCAGAGGCAAGACGCATCTGGTTCTGCGCCGTCGGGGTGAAGTTGAACGCATCCCGGGCTTCACGCAGTTCACGGCCCGGATCAAGCATGCGGCCGGCAGCGGCAACCGCTTTGCGCGCACCGACTTCCAGGCGCGAACTCGGCAGGTACACGGCGAAGAAATACACCAGGCTGCCCAGCAGTGGGAAAGAGAACAGGATCAGCAGCCAATACAATTCCCGTCCGCGGCGCACCGCGTGCACGGCGAAAAAGATGGCAACCAGAATATGCAGACCCAGACCGAAAACCGGCATTTCACTCTCTCCTAATAGTTGAAGTTTCGATTATAGACGACCATCCCGCAAGGGTTCCAGATGGATGCTGAGGCCGCTTGCCGAGGTGCGGATAGCGGTCGGCACAAACTGCACGCCGGCATAACGCAGCTCATCCGGACGCCAGGTATAGATTGGCGTATCGCGCGCCAGGCTGTCCGCCAGCAAGCGCGCCGCACCAGCGACCTGGCGCTGGGTGCGCTCATCCAGGCCGTCCAGCGTGAAGTCATCCAGGCGCGCATCGGCCAGCATGACCGCATTGCGGGAAGGATCGATATTCAAGCGCCCCGACAGCGACAGGCTGCCGGTAAATTGCTGACGCATCAGCGGCGACGAAACCGACAGCGTGGCCCCGAGCGCGATGCGGTCGTTCGGCAGCGTGGACAGGCGCGGCTGGTCCAGGCGCAGCTCGAACACGGCCAGCGCGCGATGCTCGAGCGGGAAGCGCTGGTCGATATTGCGCTGCAGCCGCGCCAGCGGGACTTCGTAATCGCGCGGTCCAGCGAAGCTTGCGCAGCCGGACAATAGCGCCGCAGCTCCGCCTCCAGCCGCTAACACGGCGATAGCAAGGGCGCGCGCGGCAAGTCGTCTGTGTGGGGTCATTTGAAGCTCCTGTGTCATAGTCGCAGCCATGATAGCGGGGAACGCTTATGCAACCTGTAACCATTGGTATCGCTGGATGGGCCTTGCCGCGCGCTGACGTGGACCTGTTTCCACCGCCAAGTTTTGGAAGCAATCTGGCGCGCTACGCGTCGGTATTCAACGCGGTCGAGATCAACTCCTCGTTTTACCGCCCTCACCGGCCCGAGACCTACACGCGCTGGTCAGACAGCGTCCCCGACAGCTTTCGCTTTGCCGTCAAGCTGCCGAAGACCATCACGCATGAAAAGCGCTTGCAAGATATCGGCGCGGACCTCGACCGCTTTGCCGAAGAGGCGGGAGCGCTGGGCAAAAAACTGGGCTGGATCCTGGTGCAGACGCCCCCCAGCCTGCGCTTCGAACCGGCGGCGGTGGCTGACCTGTTCGCCGGCCTCGGCGAGCGCTTTGGCAAAAACGAGGGAAACGGCGGCCCGGCGCTTCTGGCTTGCGAAGCCCGCCACGGCTCATGGTTTGGCGACGAGGCAACAGCGCTGCTGCGTGAAATGAAAGTGATCCGCGTGGTAGCCGATCCGCCTGCTGGCGAACCGGGACCTTTTGTGGCGACACGAAGCGAAGCAGCTTACGTCCGCCTGCACGGAAGTCCACTGATTTACCGCTCAATCTACGAAACCGAACGCCTCGAACAAGTCGCCGCCTGGCTACTCGACCAGCGCAGCGATGCGCTGGTCATCTTCGACAACACAATGTCCGGCACACAGGTCCGGCAGGCAAGGCAGCTCCAAGCCTTGCTCACTCCTACTTCTTACCCTTCATCGGATCATCATCCGGGTTCACATACGTGATATCGAACGGCCCCTCGCCGTGAATCTGCACGATAGTATCGCCCTTCATGATCGCATAGTGGTTGGTCTTGGCCGGAATCGCCACAAAATCCCCCGCATGGTGAGCCTTGGCCGCCTTTTCATCAAGCTTGTCCCCCATGCCCAACATCAGCGTGCCCTTGATCACGGTGACATTCTCCATCATCGAATGCATGTGCGGCGGCACCTTGTAGCCAGACTGGGCATGTAAACGAAGCACGAATGGACCGGGTTTGCCGGGATCGCCCTGAAGTACAGCCGCTTTGGCGCCTTTGGGCAGCGTAGGCGGGCCATCGCCCCATTTCATCTCATCACCAAGATGCATTGCCGAAACAGGAATCAGACACCCAAAAGCAGCAGCGGCAAAGACAGCAGCCAGGGCACGAGGCGTAGTTCTGGACATGGCGATCTCCTAAGAAGTGGGTACTGCAAGATTGATCATAGTCTGCATTTGCAAAAAAACCACTTGCAGCCAGCAGTTTCAGTGTTATAGTTCACTACAACACCAGTTCATTAAATCACCAACACTGGAGGAAACCATGTATGTGGAATGAAAACCGTCCGATCTACCTGCAATTGAAGGAGCGGGTCGTCGGCATGATGCTGGATGGCTTGCTCAAGCCCGGCGATGCCCTGCCCTCGGTGCGCCAGGTCGCGGCCGATTACCAATTGAACCCGATTACCGTCTCCCGCGCCTATCAGGAGCTGGTCGACGAAACCTTGGTAGAAAAAAGAAGGGGATTAGGAATGTACGTTACCGAAGGCGCTGTTGATAAACTGCTGTCCACTGAACGCGAACGCTTTATCCGCGAAGAATGGCCCGCAATGGTTGAACGCATCCGCCGCCTGGGCCTGGACATTGAACAACTTCTGCGCGCCACGAATGTGCCGCCACAAGGAGCCCCGGCATGACAGCGATCATCACCGCTAAACACCTGAGCAAGAGCTTCGGTGCCACCAAGGCGCTGGACGACGCAAGCTTCCAGATCAACGCCGGCCGCATTGTCGGCCTGATCGGCCCAAACGGCTCCGGCAAGACCACCACCCTGAAAGCCATCCTCGGCCTGTCCCGCTTCGAAGGTGAGCTGAATGTACTGGGCCTGGACCCGCGCCAGCAGCGCGATGAACTGATGAAGGACGTCTGCTTCATCGCCGACGTCGCCATCCTGCCGCGCTGGCTGAAGGTAAAGGACGCAATCAGCTTCTGCGAAGGCATCCACCCGCGCTTCAACCGCGAACGCGCCGAAAAGTACATCGCCAACACCAAGCTGTCGCCGGACATGAAGGTCAAGGCCATGTCGAAGGGCATGATCGTGCAACTGCACCTGGCGCTGGTGATGGCAATCGACGCCAAGCTGCTGGTGCTGGACGAACCGACCCTGGGCCTGGACATCCTGTACCGCAAGCAGTTCTACCACCAGCTGCTGGAAGACTACTTCGACGAGAACAAGACCATCCTGATCACCACGCACCAGATCGAGGAAGTCGAAAACATCCTGACCGACCTGATGTTCATCCGCGACGGCAAGATCACCCTCGCCGCCTCGATGGACGAAATCGGCGACCGCTACACCGAAGTGATGGTGCAGCCAGAGTACATGACCGCCGCGAGCGCCCTGCAGCCACTGCACCAGCGCACGGTGTTCGGCAAGGCAGTGATGCTGTTCGACGGCGTCTCGCGCAAGCAGCTTGAAACGTTTGGCGAAACCCGTACCCCTAGCGTGGCCGACCTGTTCGTGGCCAGCATGAAAGGACAATACGAATGAATACGATGAAATGGCTGATGCAGCGCGAATACTGGGAGAACAAGGGCATGCTGTTCTGGGCTCCTGCCATTGTCGCCGGCCTGATGGTGGCCTTCACCGCCGTGATGCTCATCATCGGCAACAATATGGAAATGCACTTCAACGGCGACAGCCTGGCGCGCTTCCATGAAATGACGCCAGTGCAGCGACATGAACTGGCCAACGCCTTCGGTGCTGCCTTCCCGATGATGGCGACGCCGCTGTATATCCTGATGGGCTTTGTGATCTTCTTCTACTGCCTGGGCGCCTTGTACGACGACCGTCGCGACCGCAGCATCCTGTTCTGGAAATCGCTGCCGATTTCGGACACCACCACCGTGTTGTCCAAAGTGGCTGTGGCAACCGTTGCTGCGCCGCTCATCGTAGCGATCATCGGCTTCGTGGCATCGCTCGCCATTATCTTGATGGCATCCCTCGCCCTCAACCTCCATGGCCTGAACGTGTTCAGCGACCTGCTCTCCTCCACCAACCTGTGGTTATCGCCGTTCCGCATGTTGTCGCTGATTCCGATCTACCTGCTGTGGGCATTGCCAACCGTGGGCTGGCTGCTGATGGTCTCGAGCTGGGCGCGCAGTAAAGTGTTCCTGTGGGCAGTCGGCACCCCGCTGATGACCGGCGCCCTGCTGGCCTGGGCCAACTACGCCTTCAAGCTGGGCATCAACATCGAATGGTTCTTCTCGCAGGTGGTGCTGCGCCTGCTGGGCAGCGTGCTGCCAGGCGCCTGGTTCATGTTCGACCGCTCGGCCCAAGAGGCAATGAAACACGCGCCGGGGATGGAGAACGACCCGGCTGGCCAGATCGGCGGCTTCTTCAACCAGACCTATGCCTCGCTAGCTAGTCCGACGCTGTGGGTTGGTGTAGCGGCAGGCGTGGCGATGATTGCTGCCGCGATCTGGCTGCGCCGTTGGCGCGAAGAGAACTGATTGCTCCGAGCTCTCGGTAGCTCACCCTTAAAGCGTCGAGCTACCGAAACGTCGGAAAATTAGTTTCTCGCATGCAGGACATGGCATCGAATCACTTGCGGCGAAGCGTGTCCAATTTTTCGCGAAGGCCTTTTGAGACTGAATTCGGGCATGCACGCGCTACGTGATGTAGCAGATTAATACATGGATCAGGCCGTTCATTCTCAGTCAGTTGAAACAAGCCATCCACCACAGTCGCCTCAGGCGGAACTACTTGCGCGCGCTGTAGCGCGAGCGTTGCGTCGATTTGGTCGTTAATGCCTTGCATTGCACATGCGCGCACACCGGCCTCCTGAAGGTAAGCAATACGGGTTGGTGGCAGCTCGCATCGCAATGGATCGAGCTCCGCAAACACTGTTACCCCTTCGGCCAACATCTCTGCACGACCTGATTCAAACGCAGAATGTTCGGCAAAAACCGCAAACAATCCGAGGATTCCGACCAAACCAAATCCAACTACAAACACGGGATGTTCGTAACTCTCCAAGATGCCAAGCGCAATAAGAGCGCCTAATAGCACTCCAGCCACCAAATAGCCAATCGAGCTAATCCAGTGACTTTGAAATAACTGCCATACGGCCAACCCCACACCACAAAGAACTGTTACACCCGCAACTACTATTCGAAACATCTGTCCTCCTCTTGGATTTGCGCATGCAGCGCAAGGGCGGTGCCTTAGCCCAAATACTGTACAAATATACAGTTATCATTAGCCAAACACAAGAGCAGAAAATGTTAAGAACGGAAATTATGTGTGTCCGCGCCTAACCTAAACCTATTGGCGCAGTGTCCTCCACAATTTGTAGGTGCACGCGGACCAGTTGACGTCAAAGCACATGCGAACTTAGAAGTGGTACTCAGCGCGCACCATCGGAGTCTGCGCCAAGCTGCCCGGCACATTGGATGGGTTGCCGAACTTGTTGCGCCAGTATTGATATTCGAAGCCAGCCTTCAACTTACCCGGCTTCAGCCCCGCGGCAGCACTGAAGTCATACATCACCTGCATGTCGATGTTGGTTTCCGGCGCGGTCGGCCCGCCGAACTCATTGCGGCCTTTCTCGCCGATGTAGTTCATATACCCTTCGAACGACCAGCCGCTGCCAAGCGGTATGCCCCAGGCGGCGTTCAGCATCGCGTGCGTGTCGTAGTGATAGCGCTTGGACACGCCGATAGGCTCATTGCTCTCCCATAGCGCCAGCAGGCTGATATTCAGGAAGCCCGGCACGTCTACCATCAGCGTTGGCCCGGCCACCAGCATTTGCTTGCGCGAGGCGTAGCCCTTGTCGTTCTTGTGGTTCCAATCGAAGCCCGCAGTGAAACCCAGGCCGCGCATGCCAGCGCCTTTGAACTCTTTGCCGGACAGCTTGCCGATTTCCAGTGTGTGGCGATACAGCAGGTAGGTTTCAGTCGCCCGATCGTCCTTGCGGTCGGACTTCAGGATGTCGAGGTTCATGTAATTGCTGCCGTATTGGTAGCCGCTGGCGTGGGTCAGGTTGATCACGCTTTTACGGATGTCTTCCGGGTTGTACGGCTCGGCGAACCTGGTGCCGAAGCGGTAGCCGATGGAGTTGTCCATCCAGTCCAGCGCCATGGCCGGCTGTGCGGCGCCCAGCGCCAGGGAGACAACGGCGGCGGCGCGCGCCAGCGGTGCGAATCGGGTCATGCATCCTCCTGTTAGCGTAATTTCGGGGTGGCGTCGAGTTTGAACAACCCTACCACTTCTTCCAATCGTGCGGCCTGTTCGCTGAGCGATTGCGCGGCCGCGGCGGCTTCTTCCACCAGCGCGGCATTCTGCTGCGTGGTGTTGTCCATCTGCGTTACAGCCTGATTGACCTGGTCGATGCCCAGGCTTTGCTCCTGGCTAGCGCTGGCGATTTCCTGCATCAGGCCCGCCACGTTTTGCACCGACTTGACGATTTCCTGCATCGCTGCGCCGGCCGAATCGGCCAGTTTGCCGCCATCAGCCACCTGCTGCACGGATTCAGTGATCAGCTCCTTGATCTCTTTTGCTGCCGCCGCGCTGCGCTGGGCCAGGTTGCGCACTTCGCTGGCGACGACGGCGAAGCCGCGTCCCTGTTCGCCCGCGCGGGCTGCTTCAACGGCGGCATTCAGCGCCAGGATATTGGTCTGGAACGCGATGCCGTCGATCACGCCGATGATGTCGGAAATCTTGTTCGAGCTGGCCGTAATCGTGGCCATCTTCTCCACCACCTGCCCCACCACATGGCCGCCGCGCTTGGCCGATTCGGCGGTGCCGGCGACGAGCTTGTTTGCCTGTTCGGCATTGGCCGTGTTGTTATGCACGGTCGACGTCAGTTCTTCCATCGCGGCCGCAGTTTCTTCCAGGTTCGAGGCTTGCGCTTCGGTGCGGGCGGACAAGTCCATATTGCCGCTGGCGATATCGCCAGTGGCGGCGCCGATGGCGCGGCTGCTGTCGCGCACACGCAGGATGGTGGCGTTAAGCGATTCGACGAATTTGTTGAAGGCCGCAGCCAGCGCGCCCAGTTCGTCCTGCGACTGCACCGGCATGCGGCGTGTCAGGTCACCGCCGCCGCTGGCAATGTCTTCCAGCAGTTCGGCCGCCTGCGCTACCGGCGACGCAATGGCGCGGGCGATGACGAAGATCGCCAGCATGCCGATGCCGCCGCCGATGATGGCAGCGATCAGCGAGGTCATGGCGGCGCCGCGGGCGATGCCGGCCAGGACTTCCGCTTCCGGCACTTGCGCGACCAGGTAGGCGTTCAGTTCGGGGATGAAGGATGATGCGACAAGCGTTTCACCTTCTTCGCCCTTGAAGCTGTCGGCCACGAAGGCTTCGCCGCCCAGCAGGCGCTTGGCCAGGGCCGGCGTCATGCCGGGCATTTCCGCAAACTGGTGCTTGCCGTCGACCATTTTCGGGTCGCGGTGGATCAGCACCGTGCCGTTCGCGCGCACCAGGAAGACGTAGCCGGATTGCCCAAGCTTGTAGCTGCGCACCGCCTCGGCCAGTGCATCGACCGACAGGCCCAGGCCTGCCACCGCCTGTTTGCCGCCCGCGGTCTGCACGCGGGTGTTGATGAACAACATATAAGTATTGGCGCTGACGTCCTTGTCGATGTCCAGCGTGTACGGCGCGCTGCCGGACAGGAAGCCGTAGAACCACTGGTCGCTGGCGGCCTTCTCGTTCAGCGTGCGGTCGTAGCCCTTGTCGGTGAAGTACTTGCCGGTCGCGCGCGAGACCCAGAAGACGGTGGCCGCATTGTTCTTGGCTTTGAGGTTCTTTGCTTCGGCCGTCCAGGCGGCCGCTCCTTCGTCCGGCACGCCGGCGTCCTCCCAGGCATGCAGGAAGGTGTTGTTGGCCAGGGTCCTCGATACCGCCAGCGGGGTGGCGATCTGGCGCAGCACGTCATTGCGGATGGCCGCCACCTGGGCCGGGAGTTCCTGCCGCAGCACGCGCTCGCGCGCTGCCTGGCTGGTCTTCATGATGCTGAGGGTGGAGGAAATGATGATGAACAGCAGAAGGGTCAGGCCCATGCTGAGAAGAAGCTTGTGCCGGATGGACAAGCGATGCAGCAATTCCATTCGATCTCCCGGTGTCGATATTGTCCGTCCAGCATATCAACGCCCGGGAGCCGCCACAATCAATCCAGACGAATATGGCGGATTCTCACAACAGCTACTGCTACTCGATTACAGCCCTCAATTCGGCGACTTGGGCTGCCAGAGCGGCCACTTCTTCGCGCAGGGTTGCGACTTCCTGCTCCAATTGGGTCACGCGGTCGGCACGGCTGCTGCCGCCCTCGCCCGCTCCGCTTGCGCTGCCGCCGTAGGCGCCAGCGGTGGCTTCGCGTGCCAGCGATTCTTCGCCGCCAAGCAGTTGGCCGTAACGCGGTTCGCGCGAACCTGGCGCCAGCGGCAGCTTGGCCACCAGCGGCGGATACTTATCAATCAGGAATTGCAGGCCAGTTTCAACATCGGCAACCGATTTGAACTCGTGCAGGCGCCCGGTCCGGGTGCGGATTTCGCCCGCCGTTTGCGGGCCGCGCAGCATGAGGATGGTCAGGATTGCCAGTTTGTCTTGCTCCAGCGTCCACTTCATGCGCATGCGGTGCTCGTACTTGACCACGCGTGCGCCGGACTGGCTGACCGTGCCCACCAGCTTGCGCTCGGCCAGGCGGGCCAGCACGTCGGCCACGGTTTCTTCGCTTAACTGCATTACCGGCTCGCGGCTGGAGAGCTGGTTGCAGCCGTTGGTCAGCGCGTTCAGCGACAGAGGGTAGTTATCCGGCGTCAGGCCTTCCTTTTCGGCCAGTACTGCGAGCACGCGGATTTCAAACGGGTCCAGAATGTCGTCCATGGTTTTTCCTTATTCGACCAGTTTGTTGAGTTCTGCCTGATCGAGCTTGTCGCAGGCCTTGATGTCCGGACAGGACAAGCCGGCCGCCTTCATGGCTGCCGACAGGCGTTCGATCTGTTCTTCTTGTGCCACCGCGTGGGTGATCAGGCTATGCAAGGCCTTCGACAGCGGGTCGTCGCCGTTGGCGGTCACGCCGTATGCGGAGAAGAAGCGCGAGGATGGCGATGGGGCGTGTTCTTTCTGTACCAGGTGGGCTGGGTTGCCGACCGCCGTGGCGCCGGCGGGTACGGGCTTCAGCACCACGGCGTTGGAGCCGACTTTCGCGTATTCGCCGACCGTGAAGCCGCCCAGCACCTTGGCGCCGGCGCCGATGATGACGCCGCGTTCCAAAGTTGGGTGACGCTTGGCGCCCGCGTGCAGCGAGGTGCCGCCGAGGGTGACGCCCTGGTAGATGGTGCAGTCGTCGCCGACTTCCGCGGTTTCGCCGATCACTACGCCGAAGCCGTGGTCGATGAAGACGCGGCGGCCAATCGTGGCGCCGGGGTGGATCTCGATGCCGGTAATGATGCGCGCCAAGTAGGAGATGAAGCGGCCCAGCCATTTCAGGCCGTGGGTCCAGCACCAGTGCGCCCATCGGTGCATGACGATGGCTTGCAGGCCGGGGTAACAGGTCAGCACCTCCCATCCATTGCGAGCTGCGGGATCGCGCTCGATGATGCTGCGGATGTCGTCACGGAGGTGGTCAAACATGGTGGTGCTTTAGGGGGGATGTTGTTCAGGCAAATATCATAGCGCATATGCCTGGGGATTGCTGACGATCAAACCGGTAACCCGGTGTCTGACCCGCAGGGTCAGACACCGATACGCGGCAGCCGCGGGCAAGTAAGTGTCAGACCCTGCGGGTCTGACACTGGTTTACCGGTTTAGGCTTCGCGTGCGATACGCTGGCGGCGTGCCTCGTACAGGCAGACGCCGGAAGCAACGGATACGTTGAGCGATTCAACCGAGCCAAACATCGGAATCGACACCAGCACATCGCAGGTCTCGCGAGTCAGGCGGCGCATGCCCTCGCCTTCCGAGCCCATGACGATCGCGGTCGGGCCGGTGTAATCGCCTTCGTACAGGGTCTTGTCGCCATCATCCGAAGTGCCGATCAGCCAGATATCGCGTTCTTTCAGCTCGCGCAGGGTGCGCGCCAGGTTGGTCACGGTGATGAACGGCACCGATTCGGCGGCGCCGGAAGCCACCTTGGCAGCAGTAGCGTTCAGGCCAACCGAGCGATCCTTCGGCGCAATCACCGCATGCGCGCCAGCGCCATCCGCCACACGCAGGCAGGCGCCCAGGTTATGCGGATCGGTAATGCCATCCAACACCAGCAGCAGCGGCGGGCCTTCGACCGCATCCAGCAGTTCGTCCAGGTTGCGCGCCAGCGCCAGCTGGGATGCAAAAGCAATCACGCCCTGGTGGCGGCGGGTGCCGACGATCTTGTCGAGGCGTTCGGATTCCACCGGCATCACGCGCACGCCAGCCGCTTTCGCGTGGGCGATCAGGTCTTTCATGCGGCGGTCGTCGCGGGCCTGGTCGAAGAAGATCTCTTCAACGCTGGAGGCTTCGTGGCGCAGGCGCGAGGTCACGGCGTGGAAGCCGAAAATCATTTTGTTCTTGGACATCGTAGTTCTCAAAATAAGTCCGGCGCCGAAGCGCCGGACGGGTGCTTATCGTTTTTTCTTAGGCTTTGCAGCCTTGGTCACGCGCTTGGCGGCGGTTTTCGGCTTGGCCTTTGGCTTCGGCTTGGCTGCCTTGCGCGCGGCAGGAGCCGGCGGTGCGTAAGCCGAAGAAGCTGCACCACGCTTGGACGTCGAGCGGCCGGGGGCGCGGGTCGGTGCTTCTTCGCGCGCCGAGATCGACGGCGCCGAGCGGGCCGCCTTGCGCTTGCGCGCCACGGACGGGCTTTCGGCTTCGTCGTCGAAGCTGTCGAAATCGCCAAGCGAACCTACCAGGCCGCCACCTTTACGGGATGGCTTCTTGCCTTGCGGTGGCAGGGTCGAAATTTCGCTGTCGGCCAGGCGCAGGTCGATCTTGCGCGACTCCAGGTCAACGCGAACCACTTGCACGTTCACGCGGCCGGTCAACTGGTAACGCTTGCCGGTACGCTCGCCGCGCAGTTCGTGGCGGGCATCATCGTATTCGAAGAAGTCCGCACCCAGGTCGGTGATGTGCACCAGGCCTTCTACGAAAAGCTGGTCCAGCTGCACGAAGATGCCGAAGTTGGTCACGCCAGTGATAATGCCGCTGAACTCTTCGCCCAGCTTATCCTGCATGAAGTAGCACTTCAGCCAGGCTTCCACGTCGCGCGAAGCTTCGTCGGCGCGGCGCTCGTTCGCCGAGCAGTGCACGCCCAGCGCGTCCCATATCGTCTGGTCGCCCTTGGACTTCGGCTCTTTGCCTTCCTGCTTGTCCTTCAATGCCTGGCGGCGCTGCGCGTTCGAGATCGTGGTGTTCAGCACCGACTTGTCGCCGATCTTCGGCTCGTACTTCTTGCCCGCCAAAATCGCCTTGATGGCGCGGTGGGTCAGCAAGTCCGGATAGCGGCGGATCGGGCTGGTGAAGTGGGCATAAGCCTCGTACGCCAGGCCGAAGTGGCCGATATTGTCAGGGCTGTAGACCGCCTGCTGCATGGAACGCAGCAGCATGGTTTGCAGCAGCTGCGCGTCCGGACGCTCCTTGATCTTCTTCATCAAGTCGGCGTAGTCGCGCGCTACCGGCGTATCGCCGCCTCCCAGCGACAGGCCAAGCTGCTTCAGGAAATCGCGGACTTGCGTCAGCTTCTCCTTGGTCGGGCCGGCGTGGATACGGTAAGTGCCAGGGTGCTTGTGGCGCAGCAGCAGGTCCGCCGCGCACACGTTCGCCGCCAGCATGCACTCCTCGATCAGCTTGTGAGCATCGTTGCGGGTGCGCGGGATGATCTTCTCGATCTTGCCGGCCGGGTTGCAGACGATATAGGTCTCAGTGGTCTCGAAATCGATCGCACCACGCTCCTGGCGCGACTTCTGCAGCGCGTGATACACGTCGTACAGGTTCTGCAAGTGCGGCACGATCTCCGCGCGGCGCGCTGCTTCCGGACCCTTGGTATTGCCAAGGATGGCCGCTACTTCGGTATAAGTCAGCCGCGCAGCCGAGTGGATTACGGCCGGATAGAACTGGTAAGCCTTCAATTCGCCCTGCGCGGTGATCACGGCATCGCACACCAGGGTCAAACGGTCGACGCGCGGGTTCAGCGAGCACAGGCCGTTGGACAGCTTCTCCGGCAACATCGGGATCACCCGGCGCGGGAAGTAGACCGAGGTGCTGCGTTCAAGCGCATCGGTATCCAGCGCATCGTTCGGCTTCACGTAATGCGACACGTCGGCAATCGCCACGATCAGGCGGAAGGCCTTGCTGCGGCCGATTTTCACCGGTTCGCAATACACGGCATCGTCGAAGTCGCGCGCGTCTTCGCCGTCGATGGTCACCAGCGGCACGTCGCGCAGGTCGACACGCTCGCCCCAATCGGATTCGTGCACCACGTCCGGCAGCTTGGCTGCCTGCTTCAGCGCAGCATCCGAGAAAATATGCGGCACGCCGAACTTGCGCACGGCGATTTCGATTTCCATGCCCGGGTCGTCCATGTCGCCCAGGACTTCTACGATCTTGCCGGATGGCTGCTTGAAGCGGCCCGGCTGTTCGGTCAGCTCCACGCTCACGATCTGGCCCGACTTGGCCTTGCCGACAGCGCCCTGCACCAGGATGTCCTGGCTGATGCGCTTGTCTTCCGGCGCCACGACCCACGCGCCGTTCTCCTTCAGCAGGCGGCCGATGATGTGGGTGGTGCCGCGCTGGACTACTTCCACGATAGTGCCTTCCGGGCGGCCACGGCGGTCGTAGCCGATGATGCGGCCCAGCACTTTGTCACCGTGCAGCACCTTCTGCATCTCGCGCTCGGCCAGGAACAGGTCTTCGCCCGGTTCGTCTGGAATCAGGAAGCCGTAGCCGTCGCGGTGGCTGGACACGCGGCCGGCAATGAATTCGGAATGGTCCGCCAGCACGTAGAAGCCACTGGTATCGGAACGGATCTGGCCGTCGCGCTCCATCGCATTCAAGCGGCGCGTCAGGACGGCTTGGGAATCGGCTTTGACTTTGAGCGACAGCGCCAGCGTGCGCAGGTCGAGCGGCGCCTTGGCGCTGCGGAAGATGCCGAGAATCTCTTCGCGGCTAGGAATGATATGAGTGGAGTTCAAAAGTTCTTCAGTAATCTTATTATTGGTTGTTAGTGTAACAGGAAGGGACGAGCACAAAAATCTTTCGCAGCCCCTTTGACATCGGCAGAGTTTCCTCTATAATTCTGGCTCTCGCAGCGATGCGGGAATGGCGAGTTGATGTGCAGCGTGGAATGAAAGTTCATCTGGCGCAAAACTCACCAAAGCAGTATGATAGCAGATGTTGTTGTTAATGCCCACGTGGCGGAATTGGTAGACGCGCATGGTTCAGGTCCATGTGCCGCGAGGTGTGGGGGTTCGAGTCCCTCCGTGGGCACCAAAAATTCCGCAGAGAAGCCGCTGATTATTCAGCGGCTT
>JBCNOP010000289.1:0-5634 GCA_039593775.1 Pseudoduganella sp. | reverse complement strand
AGGGACTGGATCGCCTGATGGGCGAACGTGCGCTGTATCTTCAAATCCTGCGCCGCTTCCTGCAGGACTATCGCGATTCCTGTGAACGCATCCAGTCGCTGCTCACGCAGCGGCAGGAGGCCAAGGCGCAACTTGCAGCACACTCCCTGAAAGGATCCGCGGGCCTGATCGGCGCACAGCTGGTGCACGACCAGGCGGTGCTGGTGGAAAACGCGATCGCCGACGGCGCCGATCCGGCCGCGCTGGTGCTGCAGCTCGATGTGCTGCTGCGCGAAACCTGCGGCAGCATCGACAACCTCTTACACGAACACGGCGACAAAGTCGCGTCAGGCGAGACGCCCGCAGTCGATCCCGCGCAATTGCGCGCATTGATCGAAGAGCTGGTGGGTTTGCTGCGTGAAGGTGATGGCGCGGCCATCGACTTGGTAGAGAAATCGGCGACGTTGCTGGCGTCCGCGCTAGGCGTGCCGACCTTCCAGATGATTGCGGCAGCTACGCATGCATTCGATTTCGAAACTGCGCTGGACGTGCTGGAGATGGAACTCTAGCCGCTATCAACCTGAGAAGTGCGCCTCTTCATCGAAGGAATCCGCGCACTCCTTGCCGCAGAAACGCCGCACGGCATCCAACGGTTTTTCGCAGTACCAGCAGGAGCCCTTGGGGGGCAGTGATTGGCGCACGCCGCTTGGGCGCTCGGCCGTCGCGACACTTTCAGCGGGTGGGATTTCCTGTTGCGTCTCCACGATTTTCCCCTTTACAGACAAGCCCTGGAACCAAGGTTACTGCATTACCAAGGCAGGAGCATGACCTGCCTCAACAAAATAATAGCAGGATTAAATCAGTGGCATGGGTGACTCAACGTGCGCCAGCGCACCAAAAGAAACAAAAATATTCCAATGAGAAGCGCGGGCTCGATAGGCTCGTCAGGATACTTTTCGATTCAACAAGCGCATGATTACTGCACGCTCATGCAGCGGCATGGCGCCAATCGTGTCGTACATCTTGGCTACGCTATCGCACACCTCACGATCGCTTGCGTCTTTGTCGGCGCCATTGAACAGGATGTTCCTTTCGCGTTCGGGAAGGGCCTGGGCAATGTACTGGAGCGCCATCATGCTGGCCTCCTCCCATCGGCCGCGGAATGCATTCTTGTCATCGACAGAGCGGAACAACTCGTCGATGACCTCCATCCCTTGCGCGAGTTCCTTGTGCGTCAATGCAAGCACTAACTCATCTTCCTCGTTACTCCTTTTGAGGAAAAGACGACAAGATTGCGGGCGCTTCTCACCTATCACGCGCATCTTGCCAGCGATGTAGCTCACATATTTGGCGATCGCCTCGTCGCCCGCCTTCGGCATGACAATACGTCCAGCCAGGAATACGTCGGCACGAACCTTGGCAGCGACTTCATAATCCGTGCCGCCTGATTTGACCAGCTCCCACGCTTCATCGAGCTGCTGTTCGAACGTGTCTGGAAGCTGTTCGGCGAGCATGCGCATGGATGGCAGCCCTTTCATCTGCTGCCCCAGCGCGTCGCGCGTCTTGAGTTTCGCAACCCAGGTTTTGGCGCTGCCCTGCTTCACTTCACGCCGAAAGACGCTTTCCTGCGCCACGGCGGCGCTGCTCGCCAGCACCGCAACCGCGGCCACGACGGCCAGCAAATTAGATAGCTTGTTTGTCATTTGCCGATGCAGAAGCGGGAGAAGATAACGCCCAGCAGGTCGTCGGAGGAGAACTCGCCGGTGATGGTGGAGAGCTGCACTTGCGCGAGGCGCAGTTCTTCTGCGAACAGGTCCAGCGACTGGTCGGTTTGCGCTGCGTGCTGGCCGGCGTAGTCGAGGTGGCGGGACGCATTGCGCAGTGCGATCAGGTGGCGTTCGCGCGCCAGGTAGAGCGACTCGCCGGTCTGCTGCCAGCCGGCGATGCGCAGCAGCTCGGCGCGCAGCAGGTCGATGCCGGTTTTCTCGTTGGCGGACAGGTAGATGTGCGTTGCATCCGGCGTCTCGTCGACCGATGGCTTGTGGCCGGACAGGTCGATCTTGTTCCAGATGCGCAGCACAGGCACGCCTTGCGGGAAATTGGCGACGATCGCTTCGTCATGGCGGGTCGGGCCCTGGTCGGCGTCCAGCAGGTGCAGGATGACGTCCGCCTTGCCCACTTCGCCCCAGGTGCGTTCGATGCCGATGCGCTCCACCACATCCACCGCCTCATCGTGGCCGCGGATGCCGGCGGTGTCGATGATGTTGAGGGGGATGCCTTCGATCTGGATGGTTTCGCTGACCTTGTCGCGGGTGGTGCCGGCGATTGGCGTGACGATGGCGACTTCGGCACCGGCCAGTGCGTTCAGGAGTGAGGACTTGCCCACGTTGGGCTGGCCGACCAGGACTACGTTCAGGCCTTCACGCAGCAGCGCGCCTTGCGAGGCTTGCTTGAAGACCTGGTCGAGGGCTTCGACGATGCCTTTCAGCTGGCCGCGTGCATCGGATTTTTCCAGGAAGTCGATTTCTTCTTCCGGGAAGTCGAGCGTGGCTTCCACCAGCATGCGCAGGTGGGTGACGCGTTCCACCAGGGCGTGGATGGTTTGCGAGAAGGCGCCGCTCAGCGATGCGGAGGCGGACTTGGCGGCGGCTTCGGTGGAAGCGTCGATCAGGTCGGCCACGGCTTCGGCTTGGGCCAGGTCCAGCTTGTCGTTCAGGTAGGCGCGGCGGGTGAATTCACCTGGCTCGGCCAGGCGCAGGCCGCTCTCGGCGCCGGCTTCCAGCACGCGCTGCAACAGCATCTGCAGCACGATCGGGCCGCCGTGGCCTTGCAGCTCGATTACGTCTTCGCCGGTGTAGGAGTGCGGCGCCTTGAACCAGATTGCAATGCCCTGGTCGATGACCGTGCCGTCGGCTTGGGTGAAGGGGATGTAGGTGGCGTGGCGCGGCTTGAGGTCCGTGCCTTTGAACAGGGCTTGCGCCAGCGGCTGCAGGTTCTTGCCGGAGGCGCGCACGACGCCGATGCCGCCGCGGCCGGGAGCGGTGGCGATTGCTGCGATGGGGGAGGAATCTAGGTTCATGGTTTGGTGATTTTATTCTTTAAACCGGGAAACCGGTGTCTGACCCTCAGGGTCAGACACCGTCTGTGCTTTGGCCACTGGCTTCTGCGTACTGGTGTCTGACCCTGCGGGTCAGACACCGATCTACCGGTTTCAAAAAAAAGCCCGCGTCAGGCGCGGGCTTCTTCAACTTACTTGGCTACGCCAACCTCTAACTTCTTGGTAATCACCCACTGCTGTGCAATCGACAGCAGGTTGTTCACCACCCAGTACAGCACCAGGCCGGATGGGAAGAAGAAGAACATGACCGAGAAGGCGATCGGCATGAACATCATCATCTTCGCTTGCACCGGATCCGCAGGCTGCGGGTTCAGGCGGGTGGTGATGTACATCGAGATCGCGTACAGGATCGGCAGGATCGCCCATGGGTCGTGCTGGGTCAGGTCGGTGATCCACAGCGCCCATGGAGCACCGCGCATTTCAACCGACGCGTTCAGCACCCAGTACAGGGCGATAAACACAGGCATCTGCACCAGGATAGGCAGGCAGCCGCCGAGAGGATTGATCTTCTCGGTCTTGTACAGCTCCATCATGGCCTGGTTCATCTTCTGCGGGTCGCCTTTGTAGCGCTCGCGGATGGCGGTCATCTTCGGCGTCACGGTCTTCATCTTCGCCATCGAGCGGAAGGAAGCAGCGGACAGCGGGAAGAACAGCAGCTTGATCGCCACGGTGAAGGCGATGATGGTCCAGCCCCAGTTGCCAACCACGGAGTGGATGGCAGCCATTGCGGCCCACATCGGGCGCGCCACGATGGCCAGCCAGCCGTAGTCCTTGACCAGGTCCAGGCCTTCGGTGACTTGCTTCAGGGTGTCGGTGTCTTGCGGGCCGGAGTACAGGCGGGCGTTATTCGTCACCGAAGCGCCTGGCGCCAGGGTACCCAGCGGCTGCACCACGCCGATCGAGTACAGGTTGTCGCCTTCCTTCTTGGTGAAGATATCGCGTGGCAGCTTATCCTGAGGGATGAATGCCGACACGAAGAAGTGCTGCGAAATCGCTACCCAGCCATCTTTGGCCTGTTTGGCCTGTTCGACCGGCTTGAAGTGGTCGGCCTGGGCTTCGGCATCTTTCTCGATCTTCTTGAACTCGTACTTCTTGTACTGGCTTTCCGAGGTGTAGAAGGTTGGCGCGATGAACGACGGGTTCATGAAGCCCGAACCTTCCGGCGGGGTGCCGTCATGCTTCAGCTGCAGGTAGAGCTGCGGCGCCAGTGGCGCAGCGCTGGTGTTGGTGACGGTGTGCTGCACGTCCACCACGTAGTCGCCCTTCTTGAAGGTGAAGGTCTTGGTCAGCTTGACACCGCCCTGCTCCGCTTCCAGCACCAGTTTCACCTGGTTGGCGTCGTTCAGCATGCGCGCGCCAGGTTGGGCGACGAATGCGGTCTGGTGGGTTGGCAGGCCAGGCGCGCCTACCAGGCCAGTTTCGCCCAGGTAGACATGCTTGCCGTTTTCGCTGAACAGCACTTCGGTGTTGTTGCCGCCCTTAGGTTTGCAGAACTCGAACAGGCCCCAGCATCCGCCCAACCAACCCGGATCGGCGCTGCCCTTGTGCTTCAGCAGTTCCAGGCGCTTGATGGTACCGCCCAGGGTGTCGATATCGACGCGCATCACGTCGGTGGTGATGGTCACCACTTCGGTCTTGATCGGTGCGGCAACCGCGGTGCTATTTACCGAAGCAGCAGCGGCGGCGCCGGCAGCGGCAGGAGCAGGCGTGCCGGCGGCAGTTGCGGAGGCCGAAGCCACGGCAGCTGGCTTGGCAGGAGCCGGGGCAAACATGGAAGGCTTGCCCGTCGAGATCATCCAGTTATTCCACAGGATAACCAGCGACACGGCGAAGACGATCCACAGGATTGAGCGTTTATTGATATCCATTCGGTTCTTCAGGAGTGGTTGAAGTGCTTGGGCGGCACGGGGTCGACCCCGCCCGCGTTCCAGGGATGGCAGCGGCATACCCGGCGCAATGCCAGGTAACTGCCTTGGGCCGCACCATGCTCGCGCAGGGCTTCCAGCGCGTAGTTGGAGCAGCTAGGGTAAAAACGGCAATTCGGTGCACCCATCAGCGGACGGATGACCCATTGGTAAAAGCGCAGCAGGATGGTCAGCAGCGTTTTCATTTTGCCGGCCTGGCCTTGTTGGTGGCAGCAAAGAGGCGCGTCAGTTCCTGGCGCAGTTCGGCCTTCAGCTTGGCCGAAGTGGCCGGGCCGTCCTTACTATTGACGGGGCGCGACAGGCGCACCACGCAATCAATCGAAGGTAGGCTGGTGACGCGGAACAGTTCGCGCGTGACGCGCTTGATGGTGTTGCGGGTAACCGCGCGCGGTGCAAAGCGTTTGGCAACGACAATGCCCAGCCGCGCATTAGGCAGCTGGTTCTGGCGGGTATAGAGCACGAAGTGCGCGCTCTTCTGCGTTGGCCGCAAACTAAAAACGGATGAAAATTCATCCGTTTTTATGATGCGCCGAGCGCGAGCGAAGTCGTGTCTGCCTTCGCCTGTCGAGCTGTTAGGACAGCTTTCCACGCGATCAGCTAACAAGCGTGCTT
>JBCNOP010000288.1:0-5649 GCA_039593775.1 Pseudoduganella sp. | reverse complement strand
TGCTGCTGGGCGGTGCACCGAAGCTGGCGACCTTCGCCATCTGCGTGCGCCTGCTGGTGGAAGGCATGCGTCCTGCGGCCGGCGACTGGCAGCAGATGCTGATGATCCTGGCCGTGCTGTCGCTGGCTATCGGTAACCTGACCGCAATCGCACAGACCAACCTGAAGCGCATGCTGGCTTACTCCACCATCGCGCAAATGGGCTTCGTGCTGCTTGGCCTGATGGCTGGTGTCGTAGGCCACGATACGTCCAAAGGCGCCGCTGCTTACTCGTCCGCGATGTACTACGCGATCACCTACGTGCTGACCACCGTCGGTTCGTTCGGCCTGATCATGGTCCTGGCGCGCCAGGGCTTCGAAGCGGAGGAAATCAACGACTTCAAGGGCCTGTCCAAGCGCAGCCCAGCGTACGCGCTGCTGATGTCGGTGCTGATGTTCTCGCTGGCCGGCGTACCTCCGATGATGGGCTTCGCTGCCAAGTTCGCAGTGCTGCAATCGGTGCTGTCTACCGGCGCTGTGTGGCTGACCGTATTCGCCGTGATGTTCTCGCTGGTGGGTGCGTTCTACTACATCCGTATCGTGAAAGTGATGTGGTTCGACGAGCCGGCTGACAGCACCCCGCTGGTGGTCAGCAGCGACAAAGGCATTGTGCTGGCACTGAACGGCCTGGCCGTTGTGGTGCTGGGCATGATTCCAGGTCCTCTGCTGAATGCCTGCATGGCAGCGATGCAGAAGACCCTGGTTACCTGATAGATGGACGTCAACGCGTCATCCTGGCTGGTCATCCTGCTTGCAGTGGTGGCCGCCAACCTGCCTTTTCTGAACGAGAAGGTATTTGCCCTGGTTCCGCTGAAGGCCGCACGCAAACCATTCCTGGTGCGGCTGGCGGAACTGGCAGTGCTGTATGTCGCCGTGGGCGGTATCGGCATCGCGCTCGAATCCCGCATCGGCACCGCGTTTCCACAGAACTGGGAGTTCTACTGGGTCGCGGCTTTCGCTTTCCTGGTGTTTGCTTTTCCTGGCTTCGTGGTACGCTACCTGCGTAAACACCACTGATAAAACCCGGTAAACCGGGGTCTGACCCGCAGGGTCAGACCCCCAACGGTCTCAAGGCCGGGGGTAGGGTCTAGGCCTTTGACTGCTTGAGAAGATCAAAAGCGCACACCCCAAGCCCCAATCCTGAAAACCGTAGAGGGTCTGACCCTTCGGGTCGGACCCTGGTTTACCGGTTTTAAAAAAGCAAACCATGGACAAGCACCTAAAAGAAACCAAAATAGACGGCACCATCGCCTACGACGGCGGCTTCCTGAAAGTCCACCGCGACACCGTCAGCCTGCCGGACGGCAAGCACACCAAGCGCGAATACATCCGCCACCCCGGCGCCGTGGTCATCATCCCGGTGCTGGACAACGGCAAAGTCCTGCTGGAGCGCCAATACCGCTACCCGAACGACCGCGTCTTCATCGAACTCCCCGCCGGCAAGATCGACCCAGGCGAAGACCCGCTGGCCTGCGCTATGCGCGAGCTGGAAGAAGAAACCGGCTACTCCGCCACCGACTGGCAATTCGTCAGCACCATCCACAACGCCATCGCCTACTCAGACGAGCACCTGGACATCTACCTGGCGCGCGGCCTGACCGCCGGCGAAGTAAAACTGGACGATGGTGAGTTCATCGAAACCATCACCGTCAGTGTCGACGAAATGCTGGACTGGGTCCGCAGCGGCAAGATCACCGACGTCAAAACCGTGATCGGCGCCTTCTGGCTCGACAAGCTGCGCTCCGGCGCCTGGAAGCTGGACTGAGGCCATGAGCGCCTTGCGCAGCCTGTTGCTGGTTGGAGCCCTCGCGGCAAACCAGGCGCAGGCAGCGCAGGTGCAGCGCACGCCGTTCCAGATCCGCTGCGAAGACACGATCAGCAAAACAGTCTCGGTACTGTCGGCGCGCCAGAATGGCTACACCGTCAACACCCAGCTCTCGTACAAGCAGTTGTCGGCCATGCGAACGGAGAAAATGCCCGCTACGGGTTATGTGCTGGGCCTGACACGTACGGAATCGCGCGTGCAGATCGCCTTGGATGGCCCTATGCTTGTCGACCCGGCCAGCGGCTACGAATGCGTAGCGCCCCAGATCAAGGTGCAGCTGACGTATGCGCCCGTGAGGATTTATGTGGGCAACGAGTTCCCGCCGGGGACTTGTGGCTATGCCGAGATCCTCTCGCATGAGCTGCGCCACATGAATGCCTACATGGACCACCTGGCTAAAGTGGAGCAGGTCGTGCGGGCCGCCCTGGCGCGGCGTTTCGAGGCCAAGCCCCTGTACGCGCCGGCGGGCACTGCGCGCTCGGCGTTGGCACACGAGATCGACAGCGGCTGGCTGCCCTATATCAAGGCCGAAATGGCCAAAGTGGAAGTGCAGCAGGCGCTGATTGACTCGCCAGCGGAGTATGCCCGCTTGAGCAAGGCGTGCAACGGCGAGATACAAACAATTTTAAGGAAGTCACGTAGCAAAAAATGAAGCGATACTTCGCACTGATCCCCGCCGCCGGCGTTGGCGCGCGCATGGCTGCCGCCAGCCCCAAGCAGTATTTGCCGATCAACGGCGTGCCGATGCTGCAGCACACGCTGGAGGCTTTCCGCCAAAGTGAACTGATTGCGCATACCTACGTAGTGGTGAGCGCTGGCGACGGCTATATCGATTCGATCACGCCGGAGCGCGGCGTGACGATCCTGCGCTGCGGCGGCGCCACGCGCATGGAGTCGATCCTGAACGGCCTGCGCGCCATCCGCGCCAATGTGGGCGATGACGACATGGTGCTGGTACATGACGCCGCGCGCCCCGGCCTGACGCCAGCCCTGATCGCGAAGCTGATTGCCGCAGTGGGCGATCATGAAGGCGGCGGGCTGCTTGCGCTGCCGGTGGTGGACACTGTAAAGTCCACCCGCTCCGGGACCGTGCAGACCACGCCGCGTGATGGCCTGTGGCTGGCGCAAACGCCGCAGATGTTTTCGTATGCGCTGCTGCTGCGTGCTTTGGCGCTGGCGCCCGATCCGAACGCCATCACTGATGATGCCAGCGCTATCGAAATGCTGGGCTTCTCGCCCAAGCTGGTGGAAGGCCATCCACGCAATATGAAGGTGACGCTGCCGACCGACATCGCGATCGCAGAAATGTATTTAGGACAGGATTCAAAATGACGCAACTCCCATTCCGCATCGGCCAGGGCTATGATTCGCACCGCCTGGTTGAAGGCCGCAAGCTGATACTCGGCGGGGTCGAGATTCCACACGATCGGGGCCTGCTTGGGCACTCCGATGCAGATGCGCTGCTGCACGCGATTACCGACGCCATCCTCGGCGCTGCGGCGCTGGGTGATATCGGCAAGCACTTCCCGGATACTGCTGAAGAGTTCCGCGGCGCCGATTCGCGTGTGCTGCTGCGCGAGGCGGCCAAGCGCGTGCGCGCTACCGGCTATGACATCGGCAATGTGGATTGCACCATCATCGCCCAGCGCCCGAAGATGGCGCCGCATATCGCCACCATGGCAGCCAATATCGCCGCCGACCTTGGCGTGCCGGTCGGCCATGTCAATGTGAAGGCCAAAACCAACGAGAAGCTTGGCTATCTCGGCCGCGAAGAAGGCATCAACGCCGAAGCTGTGGCGCTGCTGGTGCTGCGCCAGGGGGCGTAAGGCCATGACGTCCCGCCAGCCGCCGCGCGATTCGTCGCCTGGCGGGCAGCTTGCCGCATCACGCCTGCCACCACTCGAAGCTTCGCGCAACATGCCGGCGGATGAAGCCGCACAAGCCGCCAAAGTAGAAGCGCGTGCCCGGCGCGATGCAGAGGTGCGCGGCGTATCGTCAATGCAGGAGATGCGCGACGCGATCCGCGCAGCGTCCCGCGCCTTGCCGGCTATCGATGCCGTGCCGCGTGTTCGTCCGATGAGTGCGACCGCGTTCCGTGCCCGCGCGCGCGAAGGCTTGCCGTTCCTGATTCCCAACGCGGTTGCACGTTGGCCGATTTGCGCGCTGGGTCCCGAAGTGCTGCGCGAGCGTTTCGGCGAAGTGCACGTGCGGGCGCGGGTTGGCGACTATGTCGGCACTGCCTTCGCGCCCGACCGCGCCATGCTGGACACGACCATGCGCGAATACCTCGACCTTGCCGATGCTGCCGAAGGCCTGCCGCCATACCTCGGCAACCTGGAGTTGCGCGAGCTGAATAGCCTGTGCCACTGGCCGACGTATTTCGAGAAGATGGGGCCACCGCGATTCTGGATCGGCCCCGCAGGCACTGTCACTCCACTGCACAGCGACTTTGACGACAACATCTTTGCGCAAGTGTGGGGCACCAAGCGCATCTTCCTCTCGCCGCCACACCACGATGAATTCCTATACACGCGTGAGGCGAACCCGGTTTTGTTCGGCAGCCCGTTCGATCCTGAAAATCCAGATTTCGAACGCTACCCGCTGGCCCAAGAAGCGACGATGATCGAGGTAATCGTGCAACCCGGCGACATGTTGTACGTTCCTGCCGGCTGGTACCACCAGGTGCGCGCGCTGACCTTCTCCCTCTCGTCCAACCGCTGGGCACGTGGCCTGCCAAATGCTTTGCGGTTTGACCCGCGGCCCAGTGGTGACGCTCTCGCTAACTTTGATAAATGAAGAGCATCTACTCCCTTTTCATATCCTTTTTGCTCATTTCTGTACCTTGCAGGGGGATGGCCGATCCCTTTGACGAGTATGCTGCGGCAAGCGCAACATATAAGAGACTGGTGGCTGAAGCTGCCCTCAGAAATCAACTTCCCCGATTATCTGATCCTGCTGTCGCAGAAGTTCTAAGCGTTCTGACAGATCACAAACGGTTCTTGCTGGGGCAGGATCTGAAGGTTGCTGATCTTCAGAAGCTCTCAGAAATGTGCTCCGTGACTGCAAATGCATCAGCGGCCTATTATTCATTCGGAGTACTGAATTTACCTATTGAAAGTGGTCCGCCAAGGAAAAAACTCAGTGCGGAACAATCAAAGCAGTTGGATACGAATTTTTCCATCTATCGGGACGAGATCATCAAACTCGAGCCATTCATTCAACGATGCTCGTCAAAGGCGGTATCGCTAATTCAACTGTATGTTCTCGGTGCAACCGAAATGGACCGCGATCAAATCCGCCATTTGGCGCAGGTCCAGTATCAGACCTTCAGCAGATTTCTTGTGATCGCTGGATTGGTCGCGGACGTTTCGCTTGATATGCAGATCCGAAAGCGCCTCCTTGACATCATGATAGAGGTTTCGCCGTCGGTCATAGCTGTGCTTACGCCGCCCCATAGATTGTCATTAATTCGTTACCTCGAACCTATTGGCGATGAGATGCAAGACGAGATGAGATCCAGCATCGAGGAAATAGTGGAGGCACTCAAGCCAGATCCGTGCGTGGGGATGTGTGACCTGAGGAAATTTGCGCCAACCGACCAGCAGCGACGCTGAGTTCGGCACAGCACCTGCTTGCAAACCATTTAGTTGAGTGAGGGGGCTATGATTATCCTGGGTGAGGCCGGTTGGCATATGCGAGGCATACACGCTTGAATTCTTCGAACTCTGCTGGTGTTCCGGTCCGATGACCTGCGCGGAAAACGGCATTACTCCAGTCCATCCTGCT
>JBCNOP010000287.1:0-5672 GCA_039593775.1 Pseudoduganella sp. | reverse complement strand
AGCGAGCAGGATTGGCGCTTCTTCCACCGCTGCTACAGCAATACCTACGCCGAGCACCGTTCTTCACCCTACCTGAACCTGGATTTCTGGCTGCGCCTGGCCCGCACCATGCCGCACAACCTGCTGCTGGTAGTCGCAGAGCGCGATGGCCAGCCGGTAGCCTCATCCCTGGTCATCCACACCGAGGACACGCTTTACGGCCGCTATTGGGGCGCAATGGAACACATCCCCTGCCTGCATTTTGAAACGGCCTATTACCAGCCGCTGGAATTCTGCATCGCCAACGGCATCAAGACTTTCGAAGGCGGCGCGCAGGGCGAGCACAAGATGGCGCGCGGCTTCCTGCCGCAGAAAACATACTCTGCCCACTGGTTGGCCCACCCCGCCTTCAGCGACGCGGTAGAGCGCTTCCTGGAGCGCGAGACAGGCGGCATCGACGACTACCTCAATGAACTGAACGAGCACACGCCCTTCCGCCGTTAGCGCGGTGCGCGGTGGCTGCTGCCATGTTGCCCCGGCACCGGCTGAATGCCTGCTTCGTCATCGTCCAGTTCTTCCGCCGCCAGCGCCGTATTGGCAGGGCCGTGCAATACCGACCCATCGGCTGAAAAACGCGAACCGTGGCAGGGACAATCCCAGGAGCGCTCGGCCGGATTCCAGTTCACCGCGCAGCCCAGGTGAGTGCAGGCGGCCGACATGGCATGCAGCCCGCCGTCGTCGTCGCGATAGACCGCCAGCTTTTTGGCGCCGCGGTTCAGGATGGCGCCCTGCCCCGGTGCGATCTCCACCGCTGAATCGACCTCCCCGCCGCGCAGCCAGTCACCGTACTGTGACAGCGTGTTGACCTGCTCCTGCATGAAATCGCGCATGCCCTGGTAAGGCTTGCGCGCCGGATCGTACAGCTCGGCCCACGGATTTTCGCGCCCCATTACCAGGTCGCGCACGATCATCGCCCCCAGCGTGCAGTGCGTCATGCCGTTGCCGGAATCGCCGCTGATGACGTACACCTGGCTGTTATCCATTGGATTACGGCCAAGGAAAGGCAGTCCGTCCGCCGGTTCCATCACTTCGCCGGACCAGCGCAGGGTTACCGCCCCTGCCATCGGGAAGCGCTCCCGCACCCAGGCTTCAAGCTGTTCGTGGCGATGGCGCGGGTCATGATCCTGCCCGACCTTGTGGTCGCAGCCGCCGACAATCAGTATTTCGTGCCCCGGGCTGGCGCCACTCGCTTCAAGACGGACGTAATAGTAGGGGTCGCCGGTATCCCACAGCAGCATGTGCGGCAGCGAACCGCGCGGCACTTCGACGCCGATCACATAAGTGCGATAGCCATTCTGCTTGGTATGCAAGACCACGCGGTTGTTGAACGGCGTATTGGTCGCCACCACCACGGCGTTTGCCAGCACGCGGCCACCGGCCGTGTTCACATGCAGCTTGTCGCCAACCTTGTCGATGCCGATGGCGCGGCTGTTGCAGAAAATGCGGCCGTTGCGCCGGCGGACGCAGGCTGCCAGGCCGTCGAGGTATTTGAGCGGATGGAACTGCGCCAACTGGGCAAAGCGCACGCAAGTCCCGCTTTCGAACGGCAGTCCGGGCACCTGCGGCAGCAACTCGACTTCCAGCCCGGCACGCGTGGCAGCTTCGCTTTCACGCCGGATCTCATTGGGATCGCCAGTCGCTGAATACAGGTAGCCGTCGAGCCGCTCGAATTCACATTCCAGGCCTTCGCTGCCAACGATCGTGGCCACCTGGTCGATGGCGGCCATCTGGCCTGCGGCGACCAGCCTCGCGTTGACTGAGCCGAAGTCGTGTTCGATGCAGTGGTACCACTCATCCGGTGGCGCCAGGTGGGCTGTGGTGCGGCTGGTTTCGCCGCTGCCCAACTCGCGCGCCTCCAGCAGGATGACGCGCTGCCCTTCCAGCGACAACAGGTATGCGGTAGTCAGGCCGGCGATGCCGCCGCCGATGATGCAGGTGTCTGCCTGCAGTTCGCCGCTCAGTTGAGGCGTGGCGGCGATGGGGGCGGTCTTCGCCCAGATCGACAATGATCCTTCCATCTTGCGTCCTCCCTGTGTGGGTGCACGCAACGACTATACAAAAAAAGCGCCCCGCGGGGCGCTTTCTTCAATCAGGCCTGAGATCAGCCTTCTTGCTTGGCGGCTTGTGCTACGCCGTTCATGATTTCTTTCTTGGCTTCTTCCGGACCGTGCCAGCCTTCAACCTTGACCCACTTGCCTGGCTCCAGGTCTTTGTAGTGCTCGAAGAAATGCTGGATCTGCTGCAGGCGCAGGTCTTGCAGGTCTTCCGGCTTCTGCCAGTGCTTGTAGATAGGCAGGATCTTATCGACTGGAACCGCCAGCACTTTCGCATCTTCGCCGGATTCGTCGGTCATCTTCAGCACGCCGATGGCGCGGCAACGCACTACCACGCCTGGGATCAGCGGGAATGGGGTGATCACCAGCACGTCGACCGGGTCGCCGTCGTTGGACAGGGTGTTAGGGATGTAGCCGTAGTTGCATGGGTAGTGCATGGCGGTGCCCATGAAACGGTCGACGAAGATGGCGCCGGATTCCTTGTCCACTTCGTACTTGATCGGATCCGCGTTCATCGGGATCTCGATAATCACGTTGAAATCGTTCGGCAGGTCTTTGCCGGCCGGTACTTTGTTCAGGCTCATGTTTTTCCTCGAGTTAATGCTTTTTTGGACAGTCTAACCTTGCAATTATAGCGAAGTGCGCGCCGCTTGTGCGGCGCAGCACCGTCACAAGATAGTTGCCAAGGCGCACTGGCGATAGTGGTTCGCCGCTTCTTCGGGCTGGGACAGCGCTT
Source organism: Pseudoduganella sp. (assembly GCA_039593775.1). Classification (GTDB taxonomy): domain Bacteria; phylum Pseudomonadota; class Gammaproteobacteria; order Burkholderiales; family Burkholderiaceae_D; genus Rugamonas. The sequence goes on along the minus strand of JBCNOP010000287.1, from coordinate 2,843 downwards.
CGTGCAACTGCGCCAGCTTGAGGTGGGATTCGCGCACCATGCGCGATTCGGAGGCGTCGGACAGGGCTTGCTCCAGGTAGCGCTGGGCCTTGCCCCACAGCTTTTGCTTCAGGCACAGGGAACCCAGGGTCAGCGCCAGTTCCGCGTCGTTCGGGCGCTCGCGCACCCAGCCTTCGCAGTGTTCGATCTGCACCAGCAGCGCGGCGGAACCGACCGGCGCGGCGGCATCGCGGTAGGCGCGCAGCACGCGTTCGTCCCAGTTGGCGGCGAGCGATTCTTCGCACACCAGGCGGGCTTCGTCGTGCAGGCCGCGCGCGTTCAAAGCGGTGGCGGCGCGGCAGGCGACGTATGGCTTCAGGCGGTCGGCAGTCGGTATGGTGCTCCATACGCGCTGCAGCGACTCGGCGTCGTGCGCGTTATCGGACAGCAGGTCATCGTAAGCCAGCTCGCGCAGGCGCGCCGACAGGGCCGGATGCAGGGCCTTGTGCTTGTCCAGCAGGCGCACCAGGCGCAGCACTTCCGGCCAGTTCTTGGCTTGCTGCTCGGCCTTCAGCGACCATTGCAGGGCGTGGATATGGCGGGTGCCGCTGGCATTCAGTTCGCGCACGGCTTCCAGCGCCGCTTCCGGCTGGTGGTCGTCGACCAGCAGTTCGGTCACGGTCATCAGGCGCGCGGTTTTCATGCTGTTGTCGCTGGCAATGCGGGCCAGCCACTGGTCGCGGCGGGCCTGCTGGCGCATGCGGTGCGCGGCGCGGGCGCCGATCAGGGCGGCGACGCCAGCGTTTTCCGGCAGTTCGGCGGCACGCAGCGCGGCCTTTTCGGCATGGCCGAAACGGCCTTCGAACAGGGCTTTCAGTGCATCGCGCAGGCCTTTGTTGCCGTCGCGCTCACGCTTGTTCTGGCGGTAGGCCGCCACTTTGCGCGGCATGTCGACGGTGGCATTGAAGGCGCGCACCAGGAAATGCACCAGCAGGAAGGCTGCGACCAGCAGCACCAGGAAGAAATTGAGCGACAGGTCGACACGGTACGGCGGATAGAATAGCACCACATTGCCCGGGTTGAAACGTGCCGTCACGGCGATACCGATGGCCGCGGCCATCATCACAACGAGCCAGATGAAGAGACGCATTATGGCTTCGCCTTGTAGTTACGCACCGCGTTCAGGCTATCGGCCAGCGTCGGCATTTCGATCTGCAGGTTGCTGCCCTGCAGTTGGCGCAGGAGCTGCTGTGCAGTCTTGGTCTGGGTGGTCTTGGTGTCGAAGTAGCGGGCCAGCGATTCCTGCGCGGCCAGCAGGTCGGCGCGGAAGGCGGCTTCGTTACGGGACAACAGGGCCATGCGCGCGTTCAGCAGGCGCAGTTTCAGGTTTTCGCGCAGGAAGTAAGCTTCTTCCGGCGCCAGCATGATGGCGTCCGGCGTTTCGACGCGGCGCACGCGGATCAGGGTCGATACTTCCGACCACATATCGTTGCTCCAGTCCTGCCATACGCTCTTCAGGCGATTGCCCCAGCTGTCTTCATCTTCTGCCGGCGCGGAAGCGGTGTCCTTGGCTGCTGCGCCCTTGGCTTTAGCCTTGGCCGGTGCCGGCGCATGCTGCTTGCGCTCCGCTGGAGCCGGCGGGGTTGGCTTGGCGTCGGACAGCATCGGCAGGCCATCGACCTGGGCGATCACGTTATCCAGGCGCACGGCCAGGCCGACGTTGTCGACGTTCGGCAGCGCCTTCAGGCGTTCGATGTCCTTGGCGATGGCGCGGCGGATGGTGATGAATTGCGGCTTGTCGGAGCGGGACAGGCTGCGGTCGGCATTTTGCAGCGCGATCAGCGCGCCCGGCACGTTGCCGGCCAGCTGCAGCTGCTGGCTGGCGGTGGACAGCACTTGCTCGATCTCGGCCAGCGCCCACTCGTCACGGTTCTTCGACATGTCCTGGTACAGCTGCTCCAGTGCGAGCTGCTGCGCCTGGGCTTCCTGCTGGCGGTTCTCCAGCACGCCTACCTTGAGCTGGATTTCCTTGGCGGTTTCCTGGACATTCTTGGCCAGCTGGCTGGTCTGCGCATTCAGCGAATCGCCCTGCTGCAGGCGGCGCGCCATCTCTTCCCGCAGGCGGAATACCTGGTTCTTAGAGTAGAAGGCTTGCGCGGCCAGCAGGATGCCGAGCACCACCACGGCGATGGTCAGCGGCTGGCGCAGCGCGTCGCGCTCCTGTGCCGGCGGGGTCGCTGGCACAGTCTGGGCGGCATTTGGAGTCTCGACGGCCGGCGCAATTGGCTGATTTGGCGGGACGTCTTTGTTATCAGTTTGGTTAGGCAAATCGTTCATGGACGTGATTGTAACGCGGCGAGCACCCGTTCGTCGCCTGATCCTGTGAGAGTCACATTCGGGAAGCCCAAATTTCTTGCTGTTTCAGCAATGCGGGGATGGGGGACGATCAGGTGGTGATGTTGCAAAGATGCAACGATTGTCAACTTGTTTAATTCCTTTAGCAGCCCGACAAGGCCGCGCAGGGCTTCGGAGCTGGTGATGATCCAGTCGGCTCCCTCCCCGCCCGGCGCGCCTGCAAGCGCGGTCAGGCGAGCAGCCAGCGCCGGCGTCAACTGCGGCACGGCACGGCGGTAGGCTGGCAGCACGGTGACTTCAGCGCCGGCGGCGCGGAAGGAGTCGGCCATCAGTTCGCGCCCGGATTCACCGCGCACAATCAGGACTTTGGCGCCGCGCAGGGCCGCCAGGTCGAGGGCTTGCAGCAGGTGTTCGGTGTCGCTCTGGGCCGGGTCGGCAGGGCTGGCGATCTGGCTCGCCGGAACGCCTTTTGCGATCAGCGCCAGCCGGCTGGCCTCTCCCACGACGGC
>JBCNOP010000286.1:0-5696 GCA_039593775.1 Pseudoduganella sp. | reverse complement strand
GAGTCCCTGCCGCTGGTGCAATTAAAAGACGGCAGCAAGGTGCAAACCGGCACTGTCGCCACCATGCTGCGCAATATCGAGCTCTATAACGCTGGTGAGCGTGGCGACATCGAGCAACAGCTGGAAGCTGCCATCCCGACTGTCGCCAAGGTTGGCCTGTTTGAACTGTTTCCGCCGGAAGAGTGGATTGCAGGTGACAACCCAGGCCGCCGCCTGGTTGGCACCCTCGCAGCAAAGTATCTTGCCTTTAAGTAGTTAATTTCTGCGGGGATTTTTTTCTGCTAGATTGAGGAGAGCGCTGTCCGCACTGCAATACTCAACAAAAAGGGTTGCAATGTTCGACTACCTGATCCTCGTTCTGGGCGCGCCCGACAGCAGCGTGCTGTATCTTGGCCACTACGATCCCGTGCTGGTCATCCTGTCGGTGGCGGTCGCCATCTTTGCCTCCTATGCTGCGCTGCTGGTGGCGCAGCTGCTGCCTTCCGCTGCCAACCGCGCACGCCGCGCAGCATGGCTGGCAGCGGGCGGCTGCTGCCTGGGCCTGGGCATCTGGGCCATGCACTTCGTTGGGATGCTGGCCTTCACCCTGCCCTGCACGAATAGTTACGATGCCGGCCTGACGCTGCTGTCCACCGTGCCCGGCATGCTGGCCAGCGCGCTCGCGCTGCACGTAATCAGCCAGGGCCCGCCCAACACGTTGCGCTTGTGGGCCGCCGGCACCTTGCTGGGCGCGGGCATCGGCGCCATGCACTATACCGGCATGGCCGCCATGCAGTTTGACGGCATGATCCAGTACGACTTACGCCTGTTCCTGCTGTCCATCGTGGTGGCGGTGGCGATGGCAACCCTGGCCCTGTGGCTGAAATTCCGCCTGGCTCGCCTGAAGGGCCGCTGGGCCTCGCCGCTGTGGAGCTCCGTCGTCATGGGACTGGCGGTGGCCTGCATGCACTACACCGCGATGGCCGCTGCTTATTTCGTGCGCGATAACCGGGGAGCGGGCGCGACGGCGGGCGTCGCCGAATCGGCCCACATCAGCCCCAGCACCTTGGCTGCCTCCGTGCTGGTATTTACCAGCCTGCTGATCGTGGTCACGATTGTCGCCACCTACGTCGGCAAGCGCCGGCTGTTCTCCTTCGAACGCTCATACCGCCTGATCGCAATGCTGATCCTGGGCTGGAGCCTTGTCGCCTGGCTGGCCGCCAGCTACTTCCAGCAGCGCATGGCCGACGAGTTGTACCAGCGCGAACTGCAAGTGGCGCAGGACCAGGCCGACAATGTAGCCAGCAGCATCGAGGAAAGCACTGCCCGCCTGCGCGGCTTTGCCTTGATGCTGTCGCGCGATGCCGGCATCCGCAGCATCGCTTTGCAGGGTGCGACGGATCAGGCGTCCAATGAACGGCTGGCGCAGACTGCGCGTGCACTGAAGGTGGACAGCATGTTCCTGCTCGACGCCAACGGCAACTGCATCGCTACCAGCAATCTCGCCGAGGCCGCGTTTTACGTCGGCCGCAATTTCGCCAGCCGCGACTACTTCATCCAGTCGCGCGCAAAGGAGGCGGGGCATCAGTACGGCGTCAGTCGCGATGGACAGTCGGGCGCCCTGTACTACGCGCACGCCGTGCGCGATGACGACAGGTTCCTCGGCGCCGCGGTGGTCAAGCTGAATGCCGCAGCGCTGGCGGCGATGGCCGGGCAGACGCAAGCCTGGGTGACCGATACCGACGGCGTCATCATCCATTCTGCCAACACCGCCCTGCTTCACCAGGCGTTGCCGGCAGCCCGGGTGAGCCGGCTGGATCCAGCCCAGCGCCGCCAGCGCTATGCGCGCGACAAGTTCAATACCGTCACGCTGGAACCCTGGGACCGCGAAGCCATGCCGGCCGTGGCGCGTATTGCCGGTGCGCCCGTGCCCAGCGTACTGGCGACGCGCACGCTGTCCGACGGCAGCCTGTCCGTCACGGTGCCGCGGCCTTTGCCGGCCCTGCTGCACCAGGGCACACGGCGCTTCTGGCTCTTCCTGCTGATCGAGTTTGCCGGCAGCATGCTGGTCGCCGCGAGCACCGCCACAGCACTCTACCTGCGCGAAAAACAGAAGGCAGACGCCGACTTGCGCGTCGCCGCCACTGCTTTCGAATCACTGGAAGGCATGGCCATCACCGACGCCGACCACGTGATCCTGCGCGTCAACCGCGCCTATACCGACATCACCGGCTTTTCCGAGCGCGATGCGCTGGACCGCGAATTGCTGGTATGCGACGAACCGGCGCTGCAACAGCGCATCTGGGAAGGCGTGGCAGAGCATGGCGCCTGGCAGGGCGAGGTCTGGCAACTGCGCAAAGGCGGCGTGCGCTTCCCCTGCTGGCTTGTTGTAACGGCCGTGCGCGATGCGGCCGGCGAAATCACCCACCATGTATGCGCCCTGACGGACATCACCGAGCGCAAGGCCTCCGAGCAGGAAATCCGCAACCTGGCGCTGTTCGACTTCCTGACCCAGCTGCCGAACCGGCGCTGCCTGATGGACCGCTTGCAGCATGCGCTGGCAGCCAGCGCACGCACCGGCCAGTGCGGCGCCCTGCTGTTCATCGACCTGGACAACTTCAAGGACCTGAACGACACGCTGGGCCACAACGTGGGCGACATGCTGCTGCAGCAGGCCGCGCGCCGCTTCGTCGGCTGCGTGCGCGAAAGCGATACCGTGGCGCGCCTGGGCGGCGACGAATTCGTCATCATGCTGGAAAACCTGTCCGACGATACGGAACTTGCGGCCGAACAGGCGCGCGCCATCGGCGCCAAACTGCTGGCGCGGCAAAACGAGCCTTACACCATGGGACCGCACCAGCATAGCTGCACTTCCAGTGTCGGCATCACGGTGTTCCGCGGCGAACAGGAAAGCCTGGAAGACCTGCTGAAGCAGACCGACCTTGCGATGTACCAGGCCAAGGCAGCCGGCCGCAATACCATGTGCTTCTTCGACCCGGCGATGCAAACCGTGGTCAGTGCGCGCGCCGCACTTGATGCGGACTTGCGCCAGGGCCTGTCGCTGCAGCAGTTCCTGCTGCACTACCAGCCGCAAGTCGATGCCGAGGGCCGCATTACCGGCGCGGAAGCCCTGCTGCGCTGGCAGCATCCGACCCGCGGCCTGGTGCCGCCAATGCAGTTCATTGCAGCGGCAGAAGCATCCAGTCTGATCCTGCCGCTTGGCGCCTGGGTACTGGAGCAAGCCTGCGCCCAGCTGGTGGCCTGGGCGCGCGATCCGGCGACCGCCGCGCTGGAACTTGCAGTGAACGTCAGCCCGCGCCAGTTCTACCAGGCCGACTTCGTCGAACAGGTCATGGGTGCGCTGGTGCGCAGCGGCGCTTCGCCGCGCTTGCTGAAGCTGGAATTGACCGAAGGCTTGCTGCTGGACGACGTGGAAGCTTCGATCGCCAAGATGGCGCTGTTGAAGGCGGCCGGCATCGGCATCTCGCTGGACGATTTCGGCACCGGCTATTCTTCGCTGGCTTACCTCAAGCGGCTGCCGCTATGCCAGTTGAAGATCGACCGCTCGTTCGTGCGCGACATCCTGCACAACGCCGACGATGCGGCCATCACCAAAACGATCCTGACGCTGGCCGACAGCATGGGGCTGTCGGCCATTGCGGAAGGCGTGGAATCGCTGGAGCAAAAGAACTACCTGGCACGCCAGGGCTGCCGCGCCTTCCAGGGCTACCTGTTCGGCGCACCGTTGCCAGTGGCCGAATTCGAGGCGCTGCTGCTGCCGGAGCAGCGGGCCCGCGCCTGAAAAATGGGGACGTACCCCATTTTTTACTGCACGCCAGCCGCCGGGCCGCTGATGCGCACCGGCGCCTGGTAGCCGTCCGGCTTGTCGCCCAGCGGCGCGGCGCCCGACAGCATGGTCTGCATGCCAGGCGTGAAGAAGGTATAGGGATAGCCCGTTGCCCTGGCGCTGACCGCATCCAGGCGCTCACGCAGCTGGGCCGGCAGTTCGAAGTCCAGCGCGCCCAGGTTGTCCTGCAACTGCGCCAGCTTGGTCGCGCCCACCATCACGGTTGCCACGCCCGGACGATTGGCGACCCAGTTCACCGCCACCTGCGCCATGCTGCGTCCAACTTCGTTCGCCACCTTTTCCAGCTCCGCCACGATGGCGAAATTGCGCTCGTTGAATTTGGCGAAAGCCGGATTGTTCGAACCACTCATGGTTTGCAGGCGCCCTTCGCCGAACTGGCCGCCGCTGCTCGGCTTGTATTTGCCGGACAGCAGGCCGCTGGCCAGCGGGCTCCAGACCATCACGCCCATGCCATGCTGCGTGCCCAGCGGGATGTATTCGTCTTCAATCGCGCGCTCGGCCAGCGAGTACTCCATCTGCAGCGTGGACAGCCTTTCGTGGCCGCGCAATTCGGCGATCGTCTGCATGCGGCTGGCGTACCAGGCCGGCACGTTCGACAAGCCGGTGTGGCGCACCTTGCCGGCGCGGACCGCATCGTCCAGCGTGCGCAGCACTTCTTCCGGCTGCGTCACCATGTCCCACGCATGCACCAGGTACAGGTCGACGTAATCGGTGCCCAATCGTTGCAGCGAGCCCTCCAGCGCGCGCATCAGGTGCTTGCGGCCGTTGCCACCGGCGTTCGGATTGGACGGGTCGCTGCTGTAGGAAGCTTTGGTGGCCAGCACGATCTTGTCGCGCAAACCGCTCTCGCGCACGAATTCGCCGACCCAGCGTTCCGATTCGCCATTGGTGTACAGGTCGGCCGTGTCGACCAGATTGCCGCCGGCTTCCGTGTAAGTCATGAACTGCTCGCGCGCGCTGGCTTTGTCGGCGCCCCAGCCCCAATCGGTGCCAAAGGTCATGGTGCCAAGCGCCAGGCGCGAGACGCGCAAGCCGGAACTGCCGAGGGTGTAGTACTGTTTAAGGGACATGCTTTCTCCATGGTAGTTGTTGACGATGAGGAAATGCCAAAACAACAATACCATGGATTCTTTCGGCCCGCGGAACTGCACGGGCCGCGCGCAACTTACATCACCGGCTTGGCGCTGCCGTTGCTGATTGCCTCGTCGATCAGGGCACGCGAGGCTTTGTCCGCTTCACGTGACAGGCGGCCGTGCTCGCGCCCCAGTTCGCCCATCTTGCGGCCCATTTCGGCAAGCGGCTTGGAGGCTTCGGCAATGCGGGCGTGCATGGCGGCCATTGGCGCCTGGCGGGCTGCCAGCGCGGCGTGGCGGGCTGCAATTTCACTGCCCTGGCGCGCCATTTCCGCCGACAGCGGTTCCAGCTGCTTGCGCAAGTTCTCGAGGTCGATTTCGATCCGGGCGCGGGTCTTGTCGTCGGCCATTTCCATCTTGCGGCTGGCTTTCTCCATGGCGCGGCCGATGCGTTCCTGCTGGCGTGCGGACAGTTCCAGCTTGCGCTCCAGTTCGCGCTCCAGGGCTTGCTGTTCTTTGCTGCCCATTGCGGCTTCGACTTCTTTTGCGATCTGCTCGCTCATGGCATCCAGTTGCTTGCCTTGCGCGTCCATCAGCTTGCCTTGCTCGTCCATGATCTTGCCGTGGGCTTCGGCGGGCTTCCAGAGTTCGCGTACCTTGCCGAGCAGGACCGGGTCCTGGATCACGTAGGATTTGCCGTTTTTGCGGACGTAAATGAATTCACCTTTGGTGTCCTGGCGCAGCCGTTTCAGTGTCGCGAGATCGCTTGGGGCGCC
>JBCNOP010000285.1:0-5728 GCA_039593775.1 Pseudoduganella sp. | reverse complement strand
CGCGAAGGCAAGAGCGGCGGCGCCTGGATGGACGACGCGCGCGGCCGCCGCATCAAGAACGGCGAACTGCAAACCCCGGTCGCCTACCTGACCTGCAACTTCACCGAGCCGCTGGAAGTGGACGGCGTGCCACAGCCATCGCTGTTCACCCACGATGAAGTGATCACCCTGTTCCACGAATTCGGCCACGGCTTGCACCATATGCTGACCCAGGTCGAAGAACTGGCGGTATCGGGCATTTCCGGCGTCGAGTGGGATGCGGTGGAACTGCCGTCCCAGTTCATGGAAAACTTCTGCTGGGAGTGGGATGTGCTGAGCCACATGAGCGCCCACGTGAAGAGCGGCCTGCCGCTTCCGCGCGCCCTGTACGACCGCATGCTGGCGGCCAAGAACTTCCAGTCCGGCCTGCAGACCCTGCGCCAGGTGGAGTTCGCCCTGCTCGACATGCTGCTGCACTACGACTTCCAGCCGTCCGGCGCCAAGTCGGTGCAGGACGTGATCGACGAAGTGCGCCGCAAATTCGCCGTTATCATCCCGCCAAGTTTCAACCGATTCCAACATTCCTTCGGCCATATCTTTGCCGGAGGCTATGCGGCGGGATACTATAGCTATAAGTGGGCGGAAGTTCTGTCTGCCGACGCCTACGCTGCCTTCGAGGAAGCGGCGGCGCTGGACGGCGGCAAACTGTCCACCGATACTGGTAAACGCTTCCAGCAAGAGATCCTGGCCGTCGGCGGTTCGCGCCCGGCCCTGGAATCGTTCACCGCTTTCCGCGGCCGAGAGCCGACCATCGACGCCCTGCTGCGCCACAGCGGCATGGCGGCTTAAAGGAGATACAGAGTCAATGAAACGCGCTGCCCTGCTTTTGCTGCTGCTGACTGCCAGCGCGGCGCACGCCCAGATGTACAAGTGGAAGGACGAAAAAGGCGTCACCCACTTTACGGAGACGCCGCCGCCCGCCACTGCCAAGAAGTCCGAAGTAAAGAATTTCAACACCGCCGGCGCCGGCGGTGCCGCGTTGCCTGCGGAACTGGCGGAAGTGGTGCGTGCCCGTCCAGTGGTGTTGTATACCACTGCCAACTGTGGCGCCGCTTGCAATATGGCCCGCACACTGCTGAACAACCGCGGCGTTCCCTACCGCGAAAAGACCGTTTCGACCAACGACGACTTTGAAGCCATGAAAAAGGCTGGCAGCGAAGGCCAGGTGCCGCTCCTGCTGGTCGGCCGTGCCCGCCAGCTCGGCTTTGAACAAACTGCCTGGGATAGCATGCTGACCGAAGCCGGCTACCCTACCGTAAAAATGCTGCCGCCGGGCTATTCCAACCCGCCGCCAACGTCGGCGGCGCCTCCACGGGCACCAAGCGCCGAAGACGTGGCCGCCGCCAAGGCTGAAGCCGAACGCGCAGCCGCCGCCGCGGAAAAGGCTCGCCGCGAGCGCGAAACGCCAAAAGACGGATCGCCGAACTTCCGCTTCTGATACGCCTCAAAGAAATATGACGCAGATTGACTTCCACAGCGGCGTGCCGGACAAGGTTGCCTATGCCTGCCGCCTGCTGCGCAAGGCTTACGCCAGCACGCCCCGTATCGTCGTGATGACTGAAGATGCGGCGCAGCTGGCGGAGCTCGACAAGGCCCTGTGGACCTTTTCCGCCACCGACTTCCTGCCGCACGCGCACGCCAACGATCCGCTGGCGCCCGATTCCGCCATCGTGCTGGCCGACAGCGACACCACCGAACTGCCGGAAGCCGGCCTGCTGGTCAACCTGGCGCGCCGCGCTCCGGCGCAGTTCGAGGCGTTTCCGCGTTTGATCGAAGTCATTTCTTCCGACGAGGAAGATGCAGCGGCGGGCCGCCTGCGCTATGCTGCCTACAAGCGCCAGGATTTCCCGCTCAAACACCTCACTGTAGGCAAGTAGTTAATGAACCAGCCTTTTGACGCCAGCATCCCGGTCCTGACCGAAATCATGAACGACGAGGCGCCACCGCCTGTCGTCGCCTCCGCGGCAGCACCGGCCGCCGAAGCAAAACCAGCGCTGGAAGAAGCCATGGACTGGGACGCCCTGGAGCGCCGCATCTCAGAGCAGGTGCTGCACCAGTTGTCCAGCCGCGTCGATTTCGTGCTCGAGCAGCGTATCAAGGACAGCATGGCCGAGGTCCTGGAGCACGCCCTGCACGCCCTGACGGCCGAAATCCGCGAGGGCTTGCACGACACCATCGGCAAGATCGTCAGCCGCGCCGTGCAGCAGGAAATCACACACCTGCAGGCCAATTCCAGCCGCCAGATATAATTCCCTCTTTGCCATTCGGGGTTTTTGCTGTATTTTCTCTGGCAAATATGACTTTTTGACTGGAGCCCCCGATGCAGTTCAAGAACAAGTTCATCCCTGTTGCCATCGCGCTGGCATTTGCCGGCAGCGCCTACGCCCAGGACACCATCAAGATTGGCCACGTGGCCCCTGTCTCGGGCCCTAACTCGCACCTTGGCAAGGATATGGAAAACGGCGCGCGCATGGCCGTTGAGGACCTGGCAGCCAAGGGCGTCAAGATCGGCGGCAAGCCAGTCAAGTTCGTCGTCCAGTTCGAGGACGATGCAGGCGACCCGAAACAGGGCACGACCGCAGCGCAAAAGCTGGTGGATGCCAAGGTACAGGGCGTGATCGGCCACCTGAACTCCGGCACTACCATCCCGGCCTCCAAGATCTACTATGACGCCGGCATTCCGCAGATTTCCCCGGCCGCCACCTCGCCGGTGTACACCAAGCAGAAATTCAACACCGCCTTCCGCGTGGTCGCCAACGACAACAAGCTGGGCGGCACCCTCGGCGCTTACGCAGTGAAAAACCTGGGCGCCAAGAAGATCGCCGTGATCGACGACCGCACTGCGTACGGCCAGGGCGTGGCCGACGAATTCGTCAAAGGCGCGAAGAAAGCCCTGCCGGGCGTGCAAGTGGTCGGCAAGGAATTCACCAACGCCAACGCCACCGACTTCAACGCCATCCTGACCAACATCAAGTCCAAGAACCCGGACCTGGTGTTCTTCGGCGGCATGGATTCGGTCGGCGGCCCGCTGCTGCGCCAGATGAAGGCGCTGGGCATCAATGCCAAATTCATGGGCGGCGACGGCGTCTGTACCGATGCGCTGTACCGCCTGTCCGCCGGCGCCGCCGCCGACGGCGTGGTGACCTGCGCCGAAGCCGGCGGCGTCACTGCCGACATGCAGAAGAACATGGACGACTTCCGTGCCCGTTACAAGAAGAAGTACGGCCAGGAAGTGCAGCTGTACGCTCCGTATGTGTACGACGCCATCATGACCATGGCAGACGCCATGGAAAAAGCCAACTCGTCCGAACCTGCCAAATACCTGCCGGTACTGGCCAAGATCAAGCACCAGGGCGTGACTGGCCTGGTCGAGTTTGACCAGTTCGGCGACATCAAGGACGGTGCGCTGACCCTGTTCACCTACAAGGGCGGCATCAAGACCAAGATGGAAGTAGTGAAGTAATACACGAGAATTATCGGGGGGGAGCCCGTGGGCCGCCAGCCAGCATGGCGGCCCATTTTCGTTTCAGGAGAGAGTGCAATGCAAACCAAAACCATCATCGCTGCCATCGCATTGGCCTTTGCTGGCGCCGCGAGCGCCCAGGAAGTGGTCAAGATCGGCTACGTCGGCCCGCTGTCCGGCCAGTCCGCCCACCTGGGCAAGGACAACCAGAGCGGCGTCCGCATGGCGGTGGAAGATTTGAACGCCAAGGGTTTCAAGGTCAACGGCAAGGCGGTCAAGTTCGAGATGGTGTCTGAAGACGATGCCGGCGACCCTAAACAGGGCACTTCGGCAGCGCAAAAACTGGTCGACGCCAAAGTACAGGGCGTGATCGGCCATCAGAATTCCGGCACCACCATCCCCGCGTCCAAGATCTACTTCGACGCAGGCATCCCGCAGATTTCGGCATCGTCTACCAGCCCGGTGTACACCAACCAGGGCTTCAACACCACGTTCCGCGTGGTGGCGAACGACTTCAAGCTGGGCAGCTCGCTGGGTAAATACGCGACGCAGAAACTGGGCGCAAAGCGCATCGCGGTCATCGATGACCGTACCGCTTATGGACAAGGCGTGGCCGCCGAATTCCTGAAGGAAGCCAAGAAAGGGGCCGGCGTGCAGATCGTGGACAAGCAGTTCACCACCGACAAGTCGACCGATTTCAACGCCATCCTGACCTCGATCCGCTCCAAGAATCCGGACCTGGTGTTCTTCGGCGGCATGGACTCGGTGGGTGGCCCGCTGCTGCGCCAGATGAAGGCGCTCGGCATCAAGGCCAAGCTGATGGGCGGCGACGGCATCTGCACCGAAGCACTGCCGAAACTGTCGGGCGGCGCAGACGACGTGGTGGTGTGCGCGGAAGCCGGCGGCGTGACGCCGGAGCAGGAGAAGAAGCTGGATGAATTCGCCGGCCGCTTCAAGAAGCGCTATGGCTACGACGTGCAGATTTACGCGCCGTACGCTTACGACGCAACGATGGCGATTGCCCATGCGATGGCTGATGCCAAGTCGACCGACCCGGCCAAGTACCTGCCCTTCCTGAAGAAGGTCAAGCATGACGGCATCAGCGGCACGATCGCCTTCGACGCCAAGGGGGATATCAAGGATGGGGCGCTGACACTGTTCGGCTACAAGGCCGACAAGAAAGTGCGCATTGAAGTGATCAAGTAAAAGAAAAAAGGGAACGTTCAACGTCCCCTCTTCTTCGAAAAAAATGGGGTACGTCCCCATTTTTTCTTTTACATCATTTCTGGGACAGGACCCATTTCACCAGGGTCTTGGCTTCCGCCTCGGTCACCTGTGGGTTGGCTGGCATTGGGACTGCGCCCCACACGCCGGAACCGCCCTTCATGACTTTCGCAACCAGCTTGGCTTCAGCATCCTTCTGGCCTGCATACTTGGCAGCGACATCTTTGTATGCCGGGCCAACCAGCTTGGTGGCGACAGCGTGGCATGCCATGCAGTTTTTGGCCTTGGCCAGGTCAGCGTTTGCGAAAGCGGCCTGCGACGAGAAAGCCGCGGTAACCAGGAAACCAACCAACAGTGAACGTTTCATTTTCATCTCCAGGAAAAAAACTGACACAATTCTACTCCACAACGCGCGCTGCGTATTATGGGTTGACCGTTAGCTGGATATTGCTATGATGGAATACTAAGGAGTTTTCCATGCCCATTATTCTATTGATAATCGCCCTCGTGGCACTGAAGTACTTTGAAGTCTGGAAGTTCGCCGACCTCTCGTGGTGGTGGATCACCGGCATCATGGCCGTAGCCTTTGTCTTTTTCGAGTTTATCGAACCGATGCTGGGTCTCGACAAGCGCAAGGCCCACAACGTCGACGAACAGCGCCGCAAAGACCGCGTCAAGAAGGCCTTTGACGACCTCAAGAAACGTAAGTAAGGGACTCGCCATCCGCAGGCACGACGATGCGGCTGGCCAGGCCTGCGCCTTGCGCCTCTTCCTGTAGCGCTGCCCGCTGAACCGGGCAGTGGCTCAGGGCTTCCAGATGGTTCGCCACCACGATGCCCTTCGTGGCGCGGGCGAACTGCAGCACCTCCCCTATCCCCATGATGATCTCATGGCCCAGGTCGAACCTGGCGCCGCCGGCCGGCACTACGCTGACGCCGGGCTGCTGCCGCGCGAGGAAATCCAGCACTTCCTGCGTCAGGATGGTGTCGCCCGACAGGTACA
>JBCNOP010000284.1:0-5763 GCA_039593775.1 Pseudoduganella sp. | reverse complement strand
CGGTCGGCGAACATCTGGCCGACCAGCTGCTGGTCCCGATGGCGCTGGCCGGCGGCGGCAGCTTTACCATGGACGTGCTGTCGCAGCATACCCGCACCAACGCCGAAGTCATCGCGCGCTTCCTGCCAGTCTCGATCACGTTCGAGAAGCGCGATGCGTGCAGCTATTGCGTGGTCAAACGTGGATGAACTGGTGCCGCACCCGCGATTTCGCGGGAATCCGCCACGCCCGCAACTCAAGCTCACGGAGCAGGAAGTTCGCAGATCTTACTGGCGTTACTCGGATGCGCACATTTTTCCGCACACAGCCCTCCGCGCCGACTTGAGTGTGCAGCGTTACGCAGTTTTTCCGCGTCCCTACTATGTGGACATGCTGAAGAATTGCATCGAATGCTCTCGCGCATTCATCTTTTATGCGCGTGAGCAGCGCCACTGGTACGAGACCCTGGGCTTCTACGTTGATGTTGACTGCGTGCGCTGTGTTGAGTGCCGCCGCAAGCAACACGCGGCCAAGCGACACATGGAGCGCTATGCGGAGTTGCAGGCGCGCGATTCGTTGTCACGCAAAGAGATGATGCATTTTGTGGATGACTGCATTTTCTTGTTTCAGCAGGGGAAACTGAAAAACCTGTCACACCTGGGACGGATCAAGAACACGGCCTTGCAGCAGATTCCTGAGTACGCGGGCACCACAGCGCTCCAGCGCCTGCTGCAATCAGCCCGCACGATTGCGAAATTAGCTGGCTAATTTGATTACTCCATGGCAAAATTCGGCGTCGTTGTATTTAATATAACTTTGCCGGACCCGCCATGAACAAAAAGACTTTGGCCAAGATCGCCGCGGCAGTTGTTGTCGTTGCCGGCGGCGTTCTCGCCTACCGGGCTTTTGGCTGGGGCGCCATGAATGGCCCTGTCAACAGCCTGAAGATCGACCTGTCCAAGCCGGACGCCCTGGTCGTCACCAAAAGCCTTTCCAGCCTGCCGCGCGATTTGCTGACCGTGCCGCTGGCGCGCGACGTGCTGCGCGAGGACTTCCTGTTCTATTACGAGCAGACCGAAGACCGCCTGGGCCTGAAGGGCAGCCTGCGCCGCATCGCCTACGAACATGAACTGGGTTGGGGCGACCAGTTGATCCGCATGGTGCTGGACGAACCGGCGGAAGTAGCAATGTGGCGCGATGCCGATGGCTCCCTCAAGCACTACGTGATCTCCGTTTCGCGCGGCAAGCTGGCGCGCGTGCTGGAAGAAGCGGGCAAGGTGGCGCTGAAGGATACCCAGCTCACCATCGCCGGCGAATTGCGGGTCGATGGGGACAAGGTGCCCGTGTATGCCTTGAACTACGCCTACCAGCGCAACCTGCTGTTCGCGGCGCATGGCGACCGCATGGTGATCCTGTCCCACCCCGGCATGCTGTACGGCGCCGACCGCAAGGTGAGCGACGACAAGGCACAAACCACCATCAGCAAGCTGCTGGGGAAAGACGCCGGGCAGCAGAAGGTATTCCACGACCAGTTCCACTTCGAGAAAACGGCGCAGGACGGCCATAGCATCGCCATCAAGGCCGATTTCCTGTCCTTCGGCTACCAGCCTTTCTTCGGCGGCCTGGAAGCGCTGCGCTTTGATTTCAGCAAGGGCGCCTGGCGCTCGCAGGTGTTGCTCGATGCGGCCAAGCTGCCGAAAGAGGGCTATGACAGTAGCGCCCTGTGGAGCGCGCTGCCTTACAACCCAAGCAGCTGCTTCACGCTGCCGGTGGACTGGTCCAGCCTGCAGCCGGTGCTGAAAAGCATAGGCGGCAAGACCAGCCAGCCAGTGCTGCCGCTGGCAACCGAATTAAATGGCCCCGTGGCTGCCTGCTGGTATGGCAACTCCCGCCTGCATACGCCGGTGTTTGTGGCCAACCGTGCCAGTGGCAATGATGCGCTGTTCGAAAGCCTGTTCCAGGCCGCGATCCGCGATGGCAAGGGCGCCCAGAAGCAGCAGGGCAAGAAAGGCGAATTGCGCTGGAGCGGCGCAGTTTCCACCGCGCAGGGCGATACCACGCCGACGCTGGCCATCAGCGGCAATACGGTGGTGTTCTCGGCCGACGGCAAGCTGGTCGACCAGGTGCTGGCTGTGAAGCGCAAGGAAATGCCTGCCGCTTCCGATCTGCTGCCGGATGCCAAACACACTGTAGGCCTGATTGCGCCTGCCTCGCTGGCCAAGCTGATCGAACAGGAGAGCTTCAACACCCTGCCAGCCCAGCGCGAGCCCGTGCTGCGCGGCGCAGTCGATGCCCATCTGGCGCCACGCCTGCAGGCGCTGAAAAAATACCCGCCTTACCGCATGGTGCTGAAGTCCGTGCCGGACAAAGGCGTTTCCTGGCTGCCGCTGGAATGGCAGGCAGCAGGGAAATGAAGCGCCGCAGTACCTTGCGCCTGCTGGCCGGATGCGCCGCTGCCTTGGCAGCGCCGCAATTGCTGGCCCTTACCAGTGCCAAGGATACGCAGGTACGCCTGTCGCAGGCACAGTCGCGCGCCTTCCAGGCGTGGATGCTGCGCATCATCAGCGCCCAGGTCGAACAAGGGCCCTCACCGCGCTGGCAGCATCGCGACTGCGCGGGCCTGGTGCGTTTTGCGGTCAACGAAGCTTTGTCCGTGCATGACGCCAAGTGGATGCGCGCCAACGGCATCGCCAGCGACCGCCGCCTGCCGCCGGAACTGGAACTGACGCCGCAACAGGCGGCCCTGCGCAACCGCTGGGTGCAAGGCGAAGGCAAGGTAGGCCATTTCGTCACGGCGCTGGCGCTGGTACAGCACAACAGCCGCTTCGTGGCGCGTGAAATCAGCCAGGCGCTCCCGGGCGACCTGCTGTTCTACGACCAGGGCGACGAACAACACCTGATGGTGTGGATGGGGGCGCATATCGCTTACCACACGGGCACCGTCACCCCAACCGATAACGGTCTTCGTACCGTCGATATTCAACAACTAACGACATGGAAGGACACGCGGTGGCAACCAGCGGTCAACAATCCCAACTTCGCCGGCGTATTCCGGCTGTCATTTCTGTCCTGAAGCTGTGCCTCGCAGGCTTGCTGGCGCTGACCGCGCTGGCGGGTGCTGAAGCACAGGAGGCGCCATCGAGCGGGTACACCCTGTTCAAGGGCGAGCCGTTCTTCCTGCTGTCCGATGCCAGCTATGGCAGTGCGGACGAAGCGCGCGTGCGCCTGGAAGTTCCGGGCCGCGACTTCGGGCGTTCGCAGCTGGAACAGTATTCCGGCGCCGACATCGTGGTCTACCGCGTGCCGCAACCGCTGGAATTCCTGAAGAAGCAGCGCAACCTGCACCGCGTCCAGGTGGACGGCAATTACCAGGGCGAAGGCCTGGCCAATGCCCTGAGCTTCCTGTGGGATAGCTGGTGGAAGCAGTCGCGCCTGGCATGGCGCCGCATCTTCTCGTCCGAAGCACGCCATGCAGTGACCACCAACCAGCCCAAGCTGGCAACCAACGGCGAAGCCATGAAGCGCGCGACCGTGTTCGCCAACAATCCGCAGTACAAGCCGCTCAAAGGCTTCGAAATGGTGGACAGCTTCCGCTATCCGATCTGGCAGGCCAAGGCGATCGAGCCGCCGAAGGGCGTCAAGATGGACGGTTCCAGCAGCGAGTTCATTGCCGGGAACAGCGGCAATGTGATGATCCCGGTCGGCAAGCGCAAGCCGGGCCTGTACCTGGTGGAAGCCATCATTGGCGAACACCGCGCTACCACGCTGGTATTCGTCTCCGACACCATGGCGGTGACCAAGGTATCGTCCGGCCAGATGCTGGTCTGGGCCGCGCGCCGCGATAACAGCGCCGCGGTGGCCGACGCCGATGTGATGTGGACCGATGGCACCGGCGTTCTCCAATCCGGCAAGACCGCCAGGGATGGCGTGGTGTCGATGGAGCGCAGCAGCCCAGAGCACACCTATGTGATCGGCGAAGACCGCAGCGGCGGCGTGTTCGTGTCGGAGAACTTCTACTACGACAGCGAAATCTATAACACCAAGATGTATGCGGTGACGGATCGTCCCCTGTACCGTCCCGGCGATGAAGTGAACGTCAAGTTCCTGGGCCGCGAATTCAAATCGGCGCGCCTGTCGCAGGCTGCTGCGGCGGCGCCAGTCGGCCTGACCGTGTTCGACCCGAATGGCACGCCAGTGCTGACTCAAACCCTGCAGCTGTCTCCGGAAACGGGCACGGAAACGCGCTTCCGCCTGCCGGAACAGGCTACGGCCGGCGGCTATGAGCTGCGCTTCAGCTACAAGGATGGCCTGTACGGCGCCGCCTTCCGCGTGGCGGAATACGTCAAGCCGCACTTCGAGATCAACGTCCAGCCGGCCAAGCCGGAATTCAAGACCGGCGAGAAAGTCAGCGGCACGATTTCGCTGCGCTATCCGGATGGCAAGCCGGTCAAGAATGCCAAGCTGTCGCTGTCCCTGCGCGGCCAGCAGAACACCATGGTGGAAGGGGAGCTGCGTTACAGCGGCCTGTTCCCGGTGCAGCTGAAGACCGAGGAAGCGGAGACCGACCGCAGCGGCGATTATTCGTTCACGCTGCCGCCGGCAGCCGATCCATCGCGCTATGTGTTGACCGTGATGGCAACCGACGGCGCGGCATACCGCGTCAAGGCCACGCGCGAACTGATGATCGAGCGCTCCACCAGCAGCTACCAGCTGAAGGCGGCGCGCTCCTTCTCCGAACCTGGCCAGCAGGTCCACTTCGACTTGGTCGCGGACGGCCAGGGCGCCGCACGTCCTGTGCGCTGGGAGATGGTGCAGCTTGAAAAGCAGGAAAAGACCGAGGGCAAATTCGATCCGGCCGCCAAGGGCTGGGATGTGAATTTCACCAAGGCTGGCTCTTACCAGCTCTCGCTGCGCGATGAGCGCGGCAACCTGCTGGCGGGCGCCAGCCACTGGGTCAGCGGCGAGGGCTTGCAGGCCGCGCCGGGCAGCATTGAGATCGTGATGGACAAGGTGCGCTATCGCCCGGGCGAGACTGCCGAAGCACTGGTGACCTTCTCCGACCCTGTCGACCAGGCCCTGTTGACCATGGAGCGCGACAAGGTAGAGCAATACGGCTTGATGAGCGGCGGCGCCGACTGGTACCAGGCCAAGCGTGTTGCGAAGAACCAGTGGCGCGTGCGTATTCCTGTGAAGGAGGAGCACGGACCGAACATGACCTTCTCCGTGGCCTATACCCGCAACGGCGATTTCGTGTTCCAGAATGCCGGCCTGCAGGTGATCGAGCCGCGCATTGCGCTGAGCTTCAAGACCGACAAGGAAGTCTACCAGCCGGGCGAAAAGGTTACGCTGGACGTGACGGCCCAGATGGACGGCAAGCCGCTGTCCACCCTGGTGACGCTGGGCGTGGTGGATGAAATGATCTACGTGCTGCAGCCTGAAATCGCACCAGATATTGCGGACTTCTTCTATCATCCGCGCCGCAACAACGTGCGCACCACGGCCAGCCTGTCCTTCATCAGCTACGACATGGCGCAAGGCCGCCGCGAGAACGTGCCGGCCCGCCACAACTACAACGAGCGTGGCGTGAAAGTGCTGGAACGCCCGCGCCGCGACAATATCGACACCGCCTTCTGGGCGCCGTCGCTGAAAACCGATGCGGACGGCAAGGCGCGCGTCACGTTCACCATGCCGGATGCACTGACCCGCTGGCGCATCACGGGCCGCGCCATGGATGCGCAGGGCCGCGTTGGCCAGCGCACAGGTTACCTGCGCTCCGACAAATCC
>JBCNOP010000283.1:0-5772 GCA_039593775.1 Pseudoduganella sp. | reverse complement strand
AGAATTTGCTACTGGTTGGGAACAACAACCGCGCGGTCTGCGCCAAATCAATTCGCAAAGGCAAGGTCATGGCTTGCTATGACAGCCTGTGGCAGGAACTCGGTGCCAGCCGGCGTGCAGACGGCGATTGGCAGCTCGGCTGCGCGCCGCTGCAAGCCCCCGATATGCAAGAGGTTCCGTCAAAGAAACGGGCAGAAGTACGCCGTCGCCACGATTTGATGACCCAGGTCAACTTTGCCGTGCTCAGTTCACTGGGCCGGCAATCTTGCATGGCCACAGCCACCCAAGCGGAGTAGAATCAAAGCGTTACGCCAGCCTGTGCGTAGGACTAGTTGAAGGGAGATGAAGATGCGCCTGGATATCTATCGTCGTGCCGAACATGACGGCATTTTTTCCTACCTCGCCGTACCCGAGGGCAAACCCATCCCACAGGAAGCCATCAACACCGACTGGTTGCCAGCTGAGCAATCGCTGGAAGTCGATGATGATGTGCAAGTCCTGCCTGACTACCACATCGACCGGCTGACCCAGCAGATGGGCAGCAAAGGCTACGCCATCACCGCACTCAAAGACATGTAGGTCGGGCCGGCGGCCTCAGTCGCCGAACAGCTCATCGAGGCCGGCGGGACGCGTTCCCGCCTGCGGTTTGGCGCGCCCTTTGCGGCCGGTGAACTCTTCCTCGATATTGTCGCGGTAGAAGCTCCATGCGCTGCCCGAGGTGGACAGGCGCTGCCAGACATCGCGGCCCACGCCTTCGTAATCGATGGCGCTGCCGTCGTCGAACTCGACGCGCAGCATGCGTGCGCGCTCGTCATAGCCCATGGCACGCAGCTTGCCTGCGTTGACACGTTTCATTTCCATCTCGCCCCCCCTCACGCCCTCTTAATACTCGATGGCAACTTCCTGCGCGCCCAGGCCCTGCTCCAGTGCGATCTTCAGCGCATCCGACGGCGCCACGCGCCAGTCGTCGCCGAGTTGCAGCACGCAGTCGATGCCTTGCGGCTTGACGCGCATCGATATCGGCAGGCCGTACTCGTCGCGATGCGGGCCCAGGATCTCGGCCAGCTTGGCAGACGGCACGGCTTTCGGCAGCGCCAGGCCGATCTGGCGGCCGAACTGGATGCGGGCGGCAGTGATGTTGTACACCTTTTCCGCCGAAATGCGCAGGCCGCCGGAGAAGCGGTCTTCCGACACCTTGCCCGTCACGCACAGGAATTCGTCTTCCTTGAACATGTGCTTGTTCGGCTCGAAGACTTCGTTGTACACGGTGACTTCGACCACGGCGGTCTTGTCGTCCAGCGTAACGATCAGCAGCTTGCCGCGCTGGGTCATCTGGGTGCGGATGCCGGAAATCACGCCGCACATCATGCGCGGCTCGCGCGACGGTTCGAGTTCGGACAGCTTGGTGCGCGCAAAGCGGCGCGCTTCCTGCTGGTAGGAGTCGAACATGTGGCCGGACAGGTAATAGCCCAGCGCGATCTTTTCTTCCGCCAGTTTTTCGCGGTCGGTCCATGGCGTAGCCTGGACGTAGTCCGGCGGTGCCACCAGGTCGGAATCGTCGCCGCCGAACAGGCTGACCTGGTTGGCCGACTTGGCCTCCTGGTCCGCGTATTCCATGGCGAAGCCCACCGAGGCAAACAGCACCGCGCGGTCGACGCCGAAGCAGTCGAAGGCGCCGGAACGGATCAGCGCTTCAATGGTGCGGCGGTTGATCTGCTTCTTGTCCACGCGCTTGCAGAAGTCGAACAGGCTGGTGAACGGCCCGCCCGCTTCGCGCGCAGCAATGATCGCTTCGATCGCGTTCTGCCCCGCGCCCTTCACGCCACCCATGCCATAACGGATCTTGGTTGCCTTCTTGCCTGGCTCGCCGTCAGGACGGAAGCGGTAGGACGACTGGTTCACGTCCGGCGGCAGGATAGTCAAGCCGCAGACGTCGATCGAGTCCTCGACCAGGATCTT
This sequence comes from Pseudoduganella sp., assembly GCA_039593775.1. Classification (GTDB taxonomy): domain Bacteria; phylum Pseudomonadota; class Gammaproteobacteria; order Burkholderiales; family Burkholderiaceae_D; genus Rugamonas. The sequence goes on along the minus strand of JBCNOP010000283.1, from coordinate 3,813 downwards.
GACCTTCTCGGTATCGTCCATCGCCAGCGACATGTTGGCTGCCATGAACGCTGCGGTGTGGTGATGCTTCAGGTAGGCGGTGTGGTAAGACAGCAGCGCGTACGCAGCCGCGTGCGACTTGTTGAAGCCGTAGCCCGCGAACTTTTCCATCAAGTCGAAGATCTCGTCGGCCTTCTCGATGGTCAGGCCGCCCTCTTGCGCGCCCTTGCGGAAGATCTCGCGGTGCTCCGCCATCTCCTCGGCTTTTTTCTTACCCATCGCACGGCGCAGCATGTCCGCGCCGCCCAGCGAGTAGCCGCCGATGATCTGCGCCATCTGCATAACCTGTTCCTGATAAACCATGATGCCGTAGGTTTCGGACAGGATGCCCTCGGTGCGGGGATCGGGGTAATCGAATTTTTCGCCGTGCTTACGCTTGCAGAAGTCCGGGATCAGGTCCATCGGGCCCGGACGGTACAGCGCCACCAGCGCGATAATGTCTTCGAAGCGGTCGGGACGCGCATCTTTCAGCATGCCCTGCATGCCGCGCGATTCAAGCTGGAATACGGCGACGGTTTTCGCCTTGGTCAGCAGCTCGTAGGTCGGGCGGTCGTTCAGCGGCAGCTTGGCCAGGTCGAAGTCTTTGGCGCCTTCCGGATCAAGATCCTTGATGTAGTTGACGGCGCGGTCCAGGATGGTCAGCGTGGTCAGGCCCAAAAAGTCGAACTTCACCAGGCCGACGGCTTCCACGTCGTCCTTGTCGTACTGCGATACCACGCCTGCATCGCCGCCCTGGGTGTACAGCGGACAGAAGTCGGTCAGCTTGCCCGGCGCGATCAGCACGCCGCCGGCGTGCATGCCGATGTTACGGGTGATGCCTTCCACCTGCTGCGCGAGATCGAGCAGCTGGCGCACCTCTTCTTCGTTTTCCTGGCGCTCTTTGAGCAGCGGTTCTTCTTCGATCGCTTCCGCAATCGAGACCGGCTTGCCCGGCTTGAACGGGATCAGCTTCGACACGCCGTCGCAGAAGTTGTAGCCGAAGTCCATCACGCGGCCCACGTCGCGGATCGCGCCCTTCGCCGCCATGGTACCGAAGGTGGCGATCTGCGACACCGCATCGCGGCCGTACAGGTCCTTCACGTGCTGGATCACCAGTTCGCGCTTTTCCTGGCAGAAGTCGATGTCGAAGTCGGGCATCGAAATACGTTCAGGATTCAGGAAACGTTCGAACAGCAGGTTGTACTTCAGCGGATCCAGGTCGGTAATCTTCAGCGCGTAAGCCACCAGCGAGCCTGCACCGGAGCCGCGGCCCGGCCCAATCGGCACGCCATTGTTCTTGCCCCACTGGATAAACTCCGCAACGATCAGGAAGTAGCCCGGGAACTTCATCTTGATGATGGTGTCGTTCTCGAACTTCAGGCGCGCTTCGTAGCGCGGGCGCTCCTTCTCGCGCTTCTCCGGATCGGGGAACAGCTGGACCAGGCGCTCTTCCAGGCCTTTTTGCGTTTCGGCGACCAGGAATTCGTCGATCGACATGCCCGGCGTCGGAAAGTTCGGCAGCTGCGGCTTGCCCAAGGTCAGCGTCACGTTGCAGCGCTTGGCGATTTCCACCGAGTTTTGCAGCGCTGCCGGCAAGTCGTGGAACAGCTCCGCCATTTCAGCTTGCGTGAGGAAGCGCATTTGCTCGTTGAAGCGCTTGACCCGCTTGGCGTTCGCCAGCATCTCGCCTTCCGCAATACACACGCGCGCTTCGTGGGCGATGAATTCATCCTTCGACAGGAACTGCACCGGGTGCGTTGCCACTACCGGCAGGCCAAGCTTGGCCGCCAGCGCCACCGACTGGCGCACCTGCACTTCCTGGTTGGCCTGGCCGGCACGCTGGATCTCGACGTAGAAATGACCGTTCGGGAAGATCTCGGCCCACTTGCGGGCATTGGCCTCCGCCAGGTCCAGGTTGCCGTTTTCGATCGCCTGGCCGATATCGCCGAAATGGGCGCCCGAAAGGGCGATCAGCGCATTCGCGCCGCTCTCGCCCGGCAGCAACGGGTAATCCTTGCTGGCGCGCTCGCGCAGCCATTCGGTGCGGATTTCGGCGCGGCCCTTGTACTGGTTGGTCAGCCAGGCTTCCGACAGCAGTTCGCACAGCTGCAGGTAGCCCATGCGGTTCTTTGCGAACAGCATGATGCGGTGCGGCTTGTCGCGGTTTTCGTCGTTGGTGATCCAGGCGTCGACGCCGACGATAGGCTTGATGCCTTTGCCGCGCGCCGCCTTGTAGAAGCGCACCATGGCAAACATGTTCGCCAGGTCGGTGATGGCCAGCGCGCCCTGCTTGTCCTTGACCGCCGCCTTGATCATGTCATCGATACGCACCAGGCCATCGACAATCGAATATTCCGTATGGACGCGCAGGTGGACGAATTGCGGTCCGGCTGGTGCTGCGGCAGGCGTGGCGTCTACTGGCTGGTCGATTGTTTCAATGCTCATGGGGGCAGGCGGATCTTAAGTCGAATATCCCCCTATTTTAACGCGTGAGCAGCCTCTGCTCCTATTCCACAAGCTGCACTCCCGCCTGCCGGGCAGCCTGCGCCAGCTGGCGGTCGAACGTCGCCAGTGCGGCTCCCTGGCGCAACGCCAGATCAAGGTAACACGCGTCGTATGCCGTGAGCCCGGCCCCCTGGCCGCGCATGAAGGCCTGCCTTCCCTGCACACCGGGCTCAGTCTTGTCGGTCGTGATCGGCAAACAATACAGGTGATGCAGGAAATTGGCGGCCTGGGCCTCGAGCAAGAGTGCGCGCCGCAACCCGACAAGCAATCCATTTGCCACTTCCAGGTGCCAAAGCGGGGGCACCTGGAACTGCCAACCGAGTGCCGGCTCAAGCAGCCGGTCGGCAAGTTCGCGTTCGCCGGGCGCGCTCCGTTCGAAGATCCAGGCCAAGGCCACGGACGCATCGAGCACGATGTTCACTCGCGTCCCTCACGCATCATGGCGGCAACTTCATCGTTGCCCACCCCCTTGACCTTCGGGAATTTTCGCAATGCTTCCATGGCAAGCTTCGCATCGGCCAGCGGACTTGCTTGAGAGGGAACAAGATCGGCCACCGGCTTGCCCCGGACAGAAATCGTATACCGCTGGCCTTCGCTGACTGCGCGCAACAACTCGGAAAATCTTGCCTTTGCGTCAAACGCGCCGATCACTTTGTACATGGGCGCCTCCCTGTGAACTAGATTGCTGGCTAGTTCAGTATAGGACGCGCCATAATTGCTTACAAATGAGCCCGTTGCGGCCGCGTGGCGCGGCTAGAATCACCCATACCAATCCACCCTTGGAGATCAAGATGAAAATCGTTGCTGCTGCCCTGCTGATGACCGCCTCGCTGGCGGCCTATGCGGAAGAGCCTGAGCAGTTGGCCAAATCAAAGAGCTGCTTCGCCTGCCACGCCATGGCAAAAAAGCTGGTCGGGCCATCGTTCAAGGACGTCGCGGCCAAATACAAAAACGACAAGGGCGCGGAAGACAAGCTGATCCTCAAAGTGCTGCAAGGTGGTTCCGGCACCTGGGGCGCCGTGCCCATGCCGCCTAACCAGGTGACTGACGCCGAGGCACACCAGCTGGTGCGCTGGGTCCTGGCGCAGAAGTAAGCGCTAACCGGAGCGGCCTTCCACCGCCAGCGCGCCACCCGTCCATACCTGGTAACTGCCTGCCGGCTCCACCAGCCGCAATTCGGCGCCCGATCCAAGCGGGATCGGCGCCCGGAAGCGGGCTGAGATTGCCGTCAGGCGCCGGCCTTCCCGCTGTTCGAGCATGGCGCAAGCCTTGGCCACGGTGTGCATGCCG
>JBCNOP010000282.1:0-5804 GCA_039593775.1 Pseudoduganella sp. | reverse complement strand
CGACTTGCGCACAGCTTCAGCACGCTTCTGGCCCAGGGCCAGGTTGTACTCGGAGCCGCCGCGTTCGTCGGTGTTACCCTGGATCAGGATGGTGCGCTGGTTTTTGCCCAGGTAAGCAGCGTGGTTCTGCACCACTTCTTTGCCGTCTTCACGCACAACGTAGCTGTCGAAGTCGAAGTACACGGAACGGTTGGCCAGCTTGCCGCCTGGTACGTCCAGTTCGTCAACTTCGGCAACCACTGGCTTCACTTCGCGTGGCTCAGCGGCTTTTGGCTGTTCCACTGGCTTCTCTACCACGACTGGTGGTTTGGCTTCTGGTTGTGGGGTGGAGCAAGCTGCCAGCAGGGCGGCGGTGCTGAGGATGAAGGCTACGTGTTTTACGTTACGCATTTTTATTTCTCCTGGTCGTTAAAGGTGCTACTTCTCGTTTACTTCTTTTACTTCTTCACTTCATGAAAGGGCCCCAAGTGGGTTCCTTGATATTGCCCGCCTGAATACTCAGGCGCTGCTTAACCCGGCCGTCTGTCGATGCCACAGCCAGCGAGCGACGGCCGCCGTTCTGAGTGGCGTACAGGATGTACTTGCCATTCGGAGCGAAGCTTGGCGAATCGTCGCTGGTGGTATCGGACAGGCGTTGCTCTTGGCGGGATTCCAGGTCCAGTACAAACAACTGGAAGGCGCCGCCATCGCGCCGCGAAATATAAGCCAGCGACTTGCCGTCAGCGGAAATGCGCGGGCTGATATTGTACGAGCTGCCGAACGTCAAACGCTGCGGTTCGCCGCCGTTGACGCTCATGCGATAAATCTGCGGACCGCCGCTGCGGTCGCTGGTGAAATAGATGTATTGGCCATCGCCACTGAATTGCGGTTCGGTGTCGATGGTGCTGCCGTTGGTCAGGCGGTGGATGCCGCTGCCGTCGGCGTTGACGATGAAGATCTGGGTGTTGCCAGTCTTGGACAGGGCCACGGCCAGGCGCTTGCCGTCCGGCGACCAGGCTGGCGCGGAGTTGTTGCCTTTTTCGTTGGCCACAACGGTGCGCTGGCGGGTTACCAGGTTCTGTACGTACACCACGGGCTTGCGCTGTTCGAACGAGACGTAGGCGACCTTGGTGCCGTCCGGCGACCAGGATGGCGAGATGATCGGCTCGGTCGAAGTCAGGGCAGGGATCACGTTCTCGCCGTCAGCATCGGCCACCTCCAGGCGGTACTGGCGGCCTTGCTGGACCACGTAGGCGATACGGGTCGAGAACACGCCTTTGATGCCGGTCAGCTTTTCATACACGTCGTCGGCGATCTTGTGCGCGGCCAGGCGGCCGTACTGGTTCGGCATCGGTGCGCGGAAGCCGGACAGGTCGTTGCCCTGTACCGTGGACATCAGGCGGTACTGCACTTCGAACTGGCCGTTGCCGAGGGTTTGCACGGAGCAGGCCACCAGAGCGTCGGCGCCGCGCGCCTTCCAGCTGGTTGCTTCGGTCTGCATCAGGTTGGTGGTCGGCGTCGCGTCGATGATCTTGAACATGCCGCTGCGAGTCAGGTCGGCTTTGACGATTTCCGAGATCTGGGCCGGGGCCGAGGCTTCGTTAGCGCATGGGCCGATGGCGACCGGGATCTGGTTGCTGCCGACGCCGGAGATTTCGACGCGCAGCTGCGCCTGTGCCGACAGCGCAAATGCCGTGCCGGCCACTACGAACAGTAATTTAGCTTTGTTCATCAAGGTACGTCCTTCAAATTGAACACGAGTTCAAGCTCGCGCGCCACCGTGCCGTCGTCACGCTTCGGCAGGGGCGAGGCCTTATAAATCGCATTCTCCACCGCGGTGTCATATGCTGCTACGCCGCTGCTCTTTGTCTTCTTGACCGACATGACTTCGCCGCTAGGAAGCTGGCTGACCATGAAGCGGGCTTCGATATCCTGCTTGGCGCCAGGATAATCGATGCGGCCCATGATCTTGGTGCGCAGCTTTGCGACATAGCCCTTGTCCAGGTTAGGCGCGGTCGAACGTGCTGCCGTTCCGGTGGAGCCTGCAGCTGCCGAACCCATAATGCGCTGCATTTCTGCGGCGCGGGCTTTGGCGAGCTTTTCCTTCTCTTTCAGTTCCGCCAGTTTTTTGGCTTTTTCTTCGTCCTGCTTTTTCAGCTTTTCTTGTTTTTCGAGGTCGGCCAGGCGCTTCTTCTCTTCTTCGAGCTTCTTCTTCGCCTCAGCCAGCTTCCTCTCTTCAGCTTCCTTCTTTTCTTTTTCTTTCTTCTTCAGCAGCGCAATGTCCGGATCAGGCTGCGCCGGCTTCACCACTTCCGGTGGAGGTGGTGGCGGTTCCGGCGTGCGCGCGGGCGGCTCCGGTTCAGGTTCTGGCTGCGGTTCCGGTTGCGGCGCTTGCGGCGCGGCCATCTGCGTGGAAATGTCCCAGATCTCGGCATCGACGCCGACCGGATCATTGTTCCAGCGAATGCCAACCCACAAGAACGCAAACAGCACGCCATGCATCACCACGGCGAGCGCAAACGCGCGGGTGCCGCCGTGCCGTTTCGGCACACGGTACGGTCCGCCTGCATTTGCCATCGTCATTGTCATGCCTTACTTCGTTGCCAAGCCAACGCGGTTAATCCCCATCTTCTTCGCTTCGGAAATCAATTGGATCACATCGTCGTACTTGCTTTCCTTGTCGCCGGCGATCAGCACCGGGTACTCGGGATATTGTTCATGCAGGCTGCGCAGCTTGCGCACCAGTGCATCGCGATTCGGTTCGGTTTCCGGCGCCTCGGCCGATTTGCCGGCGATGCCGATCATCAGCGAGCCATTCGGCTTCACCTGCACCTGGATATAGGCATCCGGCGGGCGCGACGCTTTTTCAGCGTGCGGCAGGTCGATCGACTGCGGGTTGTTCGAAGTCGGCATCACCATGAAGATGATCAGCAGGCAGAGCATCACGTCGATGTAAGGCACGACGTTGATCTCGGACTTCAGCTTGCGGCCGCCGCGGCTGCCGCGCATGCTGCTGGAGAAGGAAGAAGCCATCTTCAGTTTCGCCTTTTAACGGGACTGGCGCTGCAGGATGTTCGAGAATTCTTCAACGAAGCTCTCGAAGCGGATCGCCAGGCGGTCAATATCGTGCGAGAAGCGGTTGTACGCCACCACGGCCGGAATTGCAGCGAACAGGCCGATAGCAGTCGCGATCAGCGCTTCGGCAATACCGGGCGCCACAGCCGACAGCGTCGCCTGCTGCACATTAGCCAGGCCGCGGAAGGCGTTCATGATGCCCCACACCGTACCGAGCAGGCCGATGTAAGGGGAGACGGAGCCGACCGAAGCCAGGAAGGCAAGGTGCGCTTCCAGGGCATCCATCTCGCGCTGGAAGGCAGCGCGCATGGCGCGGCGGGCGCCATCGAGCACATCGCCCATATTCATGTCGCGGCTGCTGGCAGCGGCTTGCTTGCCCTTGATGAATTCACCCATGCCGGCTTCGAAGATGCGGGCCAGGGCGCCGCTGTTGGCGCGGTTGCTGCCGGCGCTGGCGTGCAGGGCGTGCAGGTTGCCGCCGGCCCAGAAGGTTTTTTCGAATTCGACGGTCTGCTTGCGCGCACCGCGCACGTCAAACAGCTTCTTGAAAATATAGGTCCAGCTGATGACGGAGACCGCCAGCAGCAGCGCCATGATCAGCTGGACGATCACGTGCGCGTTGGTGATGAGGGAGATGAAGGAAAGGTCTTGGGTGACGTTCATTGTTTCTCAATCTAATTATTATGCGCGCATGCGGGCCGCAACGGCATCCGGCACGGCGCGAGGGCGCAGGGCCGAGTCGACACAGCCAACTTTAACGTGGGCAGTATTTAAGAGGCGGTCGCCGCACCACGCCTCCTGTACAAACTGGATCGAAGCGCGGCCCAGTTTATCAATACGAAGCGTCAATTTTATTACATCGTCTAGTCGCGCCGGCGCGTGGTAGTCTGCGCTGACATTTTTGACAACAAACATGGCGTCGTGTTCTTGCAGGAGGATGTCCTGGTTAACGCCGAGGGAGCGCAACCATTCAGTGCGCGCGCGCTCGAAGAACTTTAAATAGTTCGCGTAATAGACAATTCCGCCGGCGTCCGTGTCTTCGTAATAGACGCGGACCTCCCAGGTGAACTCAGACGACATAGATAGAAGAGCTACTAAGTGAGAATCGGCAACATTTTACGCCAAATGAATCGGCGCCAAAGCATTTTGCACAATCTCGTAACAATTGCTTACGGTTTTCCCTTATATGGGGCGGCATTTTAGCCGCGTTTAATCGCGAATGGCGAGAATCCTTGGCAGGTTGGCATCAATTCGATGGAATTTACATTGATGTGTTGCGGCAATGTTGCAATCCAGAAAGCCGTGTTGGCAATATCATCAGCGGTTAGCGGGGTGGTACCCTCATAGACCTTGGCAGCTGCCGCATCATCCTTCAGGCGCACATTGGAAAATTCGGTGCCGCCGCACAAGCCGGGCGCGATATTGGTAGCGCGCACACCGGTGCCGATCAGGTCGGCACGCAGGTTCAGGGTGAACTGTTCGACGAAAGCCTTGGTCGCGCCGTAGACATTGCCGCCCGGGTAAGGGTAGGCGCCAGCCACCGAGCCGAGGTTGATGACGGTGCCACGGCCGCGCTCGACCATGCCAGGAAGCAGGGCGCGGGTGATGGTGACGAGGCCGGTGCAGTTGGTGGCGATCATGGTTTCCCAATCTTCCAGCTCGGCTTCGTGAGCACCTTTGATGCCGAGGGCCAGGCCGGCGTTATTAATCAGGACATCGATTTCCTGCCAGTCCGAGGGGAGGGAGGCCAGAGCGGCGTGGATGGCGCTTTTGTCGGTGACGTCCAGTTTTACCGGCAGCAGGTTCGGGCCGAGTTCGCTAGCCAGGGCTTCCAGGCGCTCGGCGCGGCGGCCGGCGGCGATGACTTGATGGCCGTTCTTGACGAAAACACGCGCCATCGCGGCGCCAAAACCAGCGGTTGCGCCGGTAACTAACACGATCATGGTCGAACTCCCAATATTAACTTCGGGAATTGTATGCCGAAATTCGGGGTCAGGTCTGTCATTTGGACAGCTAGCGCTATCGTTTGAGGTTTCTCAATACGCCAAAAGCGCCAAAATCGCGTATTGAGGGAAATCAAAGAAGTGGTCTGCGTGTCCAAATGACAGACCTGACCCCGAATTTTGGGGAAAGCGGCACAACCGTTGCCGTTATTTGCCACTTAACTTACAATCTTGGCTCCATTACTGTCTCACGTAACTGGCGAAAAACTAGCTGGCGCTTGCGCTGCTGGTGAGAGGTGGGCAACCACCGGGGAACGTGAGATCTCAAACAGCCGTTCGCCTGGGCAGCCACGATGGAAACGTGCGTTTCGGCTGCCCTGTCACTTTTGGCTCCCGATTCGATCCAATCTGCCTTAAAAACTGGAGTAATTTCATGTTCGCAAAAGATCACACCCTCGCCAACGTTGACGCGGAGCTGTTTGCCGCTATCCAGAACGAGAACAAGCGCCAGCACGACCACATCGAGCTGATCGCATCTGAGAACTACACTTCGCCAGCCGTAATGGAAGCCCAGGGCTCCCAGCTGACCAACAAGTACGCCGAAGGCTATCCAGGCAAGCGCTACTACGGCGGCTGCGAGTACGTGGACGTCGTCGAGCAACTGGCAATCGACCGTGTGAAGCAGCTGTTCGGCGCGGAAGCCGCCAACGTGCAGCCTAACTCCGGTTCCCAGGCTAACCAGGGCGTGTTCTTCGCCGTCCTGAAACCAGGCGACACCATCATGGGCATGTCGCTGGCAGAAGGCGG
>JBCNOP010000281.1:0-5812 GCA_039593775.1 Pseudoduganella sp. | reverse complement strand
TCCATCTGCCGGCAGCGATATGGGCCATCGGCATCGAACTGACGGGCGCAATCTGCCCGCTCACCTATATCGAAAGCGATCTACGCGTGCGCGCAGGCCAACAAGGCTATGCGGAGGGATTCATCGAGCACTACCTGCTGCCCGTGCTCTACCCGGCCGGCCTGACGCCTGCCGTGCAGTACATATTGGCGGGCATCGTGCTGGGCGTGAACCTTTTGCTTTATGCGTGGCTGTGGCGGCACCGCGACCGCTGATCCGCAGGAGGCAATCGCCACTTGCTCAGGCAAACGCACATAGCCCCGGAAAGTATCTGGCTGGTTGCGCCCCAACCTTGCCTGCAGGATGTGCATCAGGTCCTGATAGGCATCGCCGTCCTGCATCGGCGCACAGGGCAGCGCCAGGCGATACGCTGGAGCGGCTCCGTGTCCTGTCACCGCAACCGCGCGATAAGCGCTGACGATGACCGCGACCAGCTCCGTCCCGGGCCGCACATCAAGCTGCCAGGCCACCGTTTCATAGCTGGCCAGCACCAGCACCACCCGCGACCCGCGCTGGTCGAGCACTACCCGCACCGGTCCTGCGGGCCGGCTGGCCGTGTAGCCAGACAGCACCACCAGTTGCGCCCCCTCAGCGAGGGCTGGCGTCAGCAGGCCGCCGGGCAGCATCACGCTTGCTCCACCGGCAAGCCAGCCGGGCTGCCAAGGCTGTACCAGTCCACCTTGCGGGTGGCGACCATGATGGCGGCCAGCACGGCGAACAGCAGGATGGCGCCCAGCATCAGGGCGTTGTTCTCCGAGTTAAGCAGGCCAAACAGGATTCCGTACAAGGCACACAGCGCAGCGCCAAAGCCGAGGCCGCGTTTCCAGTCATGCAGTACATGCATCAGGTAATAGCCGATCAGCACGATACACGCAGCACTGGCGGCTATGTACGAAGCGATAAAGCTGTAGTGTTCGGACAGGCTGACCAGCAGCAGGAAGAACAGCGCCAGTGCCAGTCCTACCAGCAGATACTGCACCGGGTGGATCGGCAGGCGCTTCATCACTTCAAACAGGAAGAACGCGGCGAAGGTCAGTGCGACGAACAGCAGGCCATATTTGGTGGCGCGATCGGCCATCGAATACACGTTGACCGGCTCGATGAAGGCAGCTTCAATGGTGTCGAGCTGCGGCAGGGCATTCTCGCCCTGTCCGGCCGACTGCTCGCGCTGGCGCAGTTGTGCCTGCGCTTCGCTGGCCAGCGAGGAGATACGCCACACCGCCTGGAAGCCTTTGTCGTCAATGCTGTATTGCTCCGGCAGGAAACGGCCGCTGAACTGCGGATGCGGCCAGGGCGAAGACATGACAAAGCGGTTATTGCGCGCCAGCGGTACGAAAGCCTGGCTATTCATGCCGGCCAGGTTCAGGTTGAAGCTGAACTTGACCGGGCCCGCAGCCGCATCCTCCATCGACAGCGTAGCGTGCAGGCCCTGTCGCGAGGAGCGCAGCCCGGAGCCCTGTTCGAATTCAAAACTGCGTGTGCCCCACACCAGGCGCGGGATGTCGCGCACGCCACGCACATCAGCCACTGCCAGCGCAATATACGGACGCTCCGCCGTAATTTGCGAGCCATTCTCAGTGTGCGGCAGTTCGGACACCGCCGGCACGATAAAGTCGCCATTGATCTTGTGCATGCCGTTAAACATCAGCACCTGGTGAATGCCCCGGTGGCGGCGTTCAGTGCCGAGGTTGGACAGCACTTCAAGCTGGCTTGGGAAAACCAGGTGCTGCGACTGCTTGCGGTAGCGTTTTGTTTCCGGCTTGCCGTCCTTGTCCTTCTCTTCGACGGCGTACACCTCGCTGTAAGGCATCACCAGTACCGGTCCGTAGACCTGCTGTTCACCGACCGAATCGGCAGCGATGCTGCGCGCCGCTTCATCACGGTACGTGATACGGTCCGTGATCGTGGACTGGATCATGGCCAGCGGCACGCCGAGCAGCAGCATCAGCATGCCAACGAGGATGGCTTTGAAAAGGAGTTTCTTCTGCATGGTGGGGCTTCCTGTTGTTATGGTTGCGCCAGTGTAGAGAGCTGGTATGCGGGCAAGATGCGTTCTGTGTGAAGCGATCAAGTTTTTCGCACGCGCTCAACTGTCAGCACGACCGGCATCGCCCACGTCGCCTGCGCAAAAGGCCAGCGCAGCAAGCTCACTTCAGCACCCTTCGGCGCGCGTTCGCGCACCTGCGCTTCCCACTGGGCGTAGAACTTGCGATGGAAGCCATGCAGGCGCACGCTCTGGCATGCGATTGGCCCGCCGTCCAGGTTGAGGGCCAGTGTGAGGTCCAGCGGAGCATCCTTGAGGAAGTTTGCCAGCCGGTCGAGTGAGAAGAAGGCTTCCCTGGTAGTGCCAACCAGGATGCGCCCTGAGCGGTCCTGCGCTACGAAAGTGCGGTTGGCCAGCCATCGGCTCTTCACGTTCACGTGGGTCTGCCCGTCCTCGCCCACCAGGAGCGGATAAGAGACCATGGCATTGCGCGCGCCTGCCATGGCGTCTTGCCACTTCGCCCGCGTCAGGTCACGCAGACCCGCGCTCCCATCCTCGCGCGCAACAAAGGCGCCGGCGCGCGCCTCGTACTGGCGCGGGCCAAGCTGCCCCCCCTCGCTGATGAACGGCGTATCAGGCTTGCCTTTCAATCCGAAATAGCTGCCGTTCACGATCAGCACCGCACTGGGCAACGCACGCTCCCACTCATCCAGGCCTTTGTCGCCCTCGGGCGCGCTGCGCACCACAAAGCGAAAACGCTTCGGGTCGATCCGGTTTAGCAGGATGCGGTCAACCTCTCCGCCTGGCAGCATTACCGGCATCTCCGTCACCTCAAAGCCGGGCTCGAACTCGCGCCAGTAGAACTGCCCTGCCGTCACCGGCGGCACCGTGTCCTTGAGCGCTTCCCGCATGGACGGCGGCAAGCTTGCGTCGTCGGCGCCCATCTTGATCCAGTAGGTGCCGCCGCGCCTCATCAGGACATTGAAGCCGTAGGCGCCATTGCGCTGCCAAACCCAGATGCTGGCGGCGAAAAGCGCCAACACAAGCAGCGCCAGGAGGAGGGAAATATGTTTTCGTTTCAAGAATGCTCCGTCACTTGCGCAAATTGCGCCAGTGTAGGGAGCGTTTATGCGCTGGCGATGCGTTCGGCGTGAAGCGGCAGCAGCAAGGCGGCGCGGCAGCCGCCGCCCTCCCCGTTTGCCACTTGCGCGCTGCCGCCATGCAATGCGGCGACTTCGCGTACGAAGGGCAGGCCAAGGCCGGTGCTCTTGGCGCCATCGGGGCGCGGCAGGGAGTAGAAACGCTCGAACAGGCGCGCTTCGGCGTAGGCGGGGATGCCGGGGCCGGCGTCGCGCACGCTGATCTCGACATGGCCGTCGCTGCGCCGCGCAGCCATCGTCACCGTGCTGCCTTGCGGCGCGAAACTGATGGCGTTGTCGAGCAGGTTGCCCAGGGCCTGGCGCAGCAGGAGGGCATCGCCGCGCAAATGCAGGGCGGGATCGGCGTCGACCGCCAGTTGCAGCTTGCGCGTGGCGAGGCGGGCCTGGAAGTCGCCTGCCACGTCTTGCAGCAGGCCGGCGACGTCGAGCGGCGCAGCATCGTCAATGCGCTGCTGCTTTTCGACGCGCACCAATGCCAGCAGCTTGTCGATCAGGTCGCGCTGGCGGGCGTTCTGCGCCTGGATGGTCGACAGGAACTGGCGCCGCTGCTCGGCTGGCATATCCTCTTCCAGCAACTCGGCTGTGGCCTGGATGGCGGCGATCGGGCTTTTCAATTCGTGCGTCAGTGTGTGCATCAGGGTCTCGACGTAGTCCTTGCCTTCCAGCTTGGCGCGCATGGCTTCCAGTGCATGGCCGAGGGTGCTGATTTCGCTGCTGCCCAATTTGGGCATAACGGCCTTGCGGCCTGCCTGTACGTCTTCCACGAACACCATCAGCTTGTTGACGGTGCTGGCCATGCGCCAGGTGATCGCCACGCCAATCAGCAGCGACAGGCCAAGCAGAACGATGCCCCATTTGAGGATCTTGCGCTGGCTGCGCTCAATGAAGCCCTGCACGCTGGAGATGGGTTTGGAGACGGTCAGCACGCCAATGATGCGCTCGCCGTCGCGCACCGGGGCGGCAACGTACATGCTCAAGCTGCCATACTCGCGCGGCACCTCGCTGGTCATGCGCGCGCCGTATTGCCCACGCAAGGTGAGGTAGACATCGTTCCAGCGCGAGTAATCCTTGCCGACAGCCTTGCCGGCGGAGTCGAAGCGCACGATGCCTTGCGCGTCGGTGATGGTGATACGGTAGTCGGTGTTGCGGCTGGCGGCAGCGATCTTGGCCAGCAGGGCCGGGTCGGCCGCGCCCTCTTTCACGTCGTCGGCGACCACTTGCGCCAGCAATTGCGCGGTATCGTTCATCGCCGCTTCCAGCGTGGAGCGTGCCCCCGGTTTGACTTCCTGCACGAAGACGTTGAGCAGGAACCAGGCTGCCAGGCCGACGATCAGGAAGTAGCCAAGCAGGATGCGCAGGCCGATCTTCATGCGCCGGTCTGCAGGCTGTAGCCCATGCCGCGATGGGTCTGGATCGGGTCGGCGTTGTCGTCGATGGCGCGCAATTTGGCGCGCAGGGATTTCACGTGGGCGTCTACAGTGCGGTCCAGCGTGTCCGGCGCGTCGCACCAGACGCGGTCCATCAGTTGGGCACGCGACAGCACGTGGCCGGGATGTTCGACCAGGGTTTTCAGCAGCAGGTATTCGTAGCGGGTCAGGTCGAGCGGCTGGCCGCAGAACAGGATGCGCGCTTCGGCGGCGCGCAGTTCGAAGCCGGGCGTGCGCGAGGCGGCCGGCGCGGCAGGCGGCGTGGCTGGAGCTGCAGGCGCGCCGCCGTTGCCGTTGCCCGCGCGGCGCAGGATCACGCGCACGCGCGCCACCAGCTCACGCGGCGAGAAAGGCTTGGTGACGTAATCGTCGGCACCGATTTCCAGGCCAACGATGCGGTCGATTTCATCGCTGCGCGCGGTAAGGAAAATCACCGGCACTTCAGTGAACTGGCGCAGGCGGCGGCACACATCGAGGCCGCTGATGTCGGGCAGGCCGACATCGAGGATCACCAGCGCCGGCGCCAGTTCGCGCGCCGCGGCCAGCGCCTGCTCGCCCAGCATCACATGGTGCGGGGCGAAGCCTTCCTTGCCGAGGGCGAAGGCGATACTGTCTGCAATGGCTTGTTCGTCTTCGACGATCAGGATTGTCTTGTCACTCATGCGCGGCAGTATAGCGCGTCAGTTCTTGTCCGCTTCTTCTTTCTGCTTTTGCTGCGCCTCTCCCAGCGACTTCATGGCGTCCTGCGCCTTGTCGCGCTGGGCGCCCATGGCCTTGATGTCCTGCGCCGTCTGGTCGGCCGGGTTCTTCTTGCCGCAGGCGGACAGCAGCGACAGAGCCGCGATGGCGGCGAATACTGCGAAGCGTTTCATGTGATTCTCCCGAAAAAAGAAAAGCCCGCTCACGAGCGGGCTTTCCAGGTGTCTTGCGACGAAACCGGTATTACTGCAGTTTGATTTCGACGTCCACGCCAGCTGGCAGGTCCAGCTTCATCAGGGCGTCAACAGTCTTGTCGGTTGGGTCCACGATGTCCATCAGGCGCTGGTGGGTGCGGATTTCGAACTGGTCGCGGGAGGTCTTGTTCACGTGCGGGGAACGCAGCACGTCGTAACGCTGGATACGGGTTGGCAGAGGAACTGGGCCTTTTACCACGGCGCCGGTGCGCTTGGCGGTGTCAACGATTTCCAGTGCGGACTGGTCGA
>JBCNOP010000280.1:0-5822 GCA_039593775.1 Pseudoduganella sp. | reverse complement strand
GGCGCCTCGGCGACGCTGGAATATGCGCTGGCTGACAGCTCGCTGGCAATCATGGCCAAGGCGCTCGGCCAGGCCAAGGACGCCCGGCTGCTGGAGCAGCGCGCCCTTAACTGGCGCAAAGTATGGGACCCGTCCGTGATCGATGCCCCGACCGGACAGCGCGGTTTTCCGCGTCCCCGCGTGATGGACGGCAGCTGGTTCACCGATTTGAACGGGAACTACGATCCGCGCGCCGAACGCGGCTTCCACGAAGGCACGGCCTGGCAATACCAGTGGCTGGTGCCGCAGGATGTTCCCGGTCTGGCGGCAGCCATGGGCGGGCAGGCCAAGGCGCTGCAGCGGCTCGACCAGTTCTTCGATTACGAAGCGGTCCTGGCTGACCCGGCAGCCGTGCGCAAGTCCTGGGTGGTTGGCGCCTACAGCTACTACAGCCAGTTCCGCTACAACCCGAATAACGAACCGGACCTGCACGCGCCATGGATGTACACTCTGCTGGGGCAGCCCTGGAAGACCACCACTGTGCTGCGCGCAGCGGAAACCTTGTTCGGCAACGGGCCAAGCGGCGTCACCGGCAACGACGACCTGGGCACCATGTCGGCCTGGTATCTGTTCAGCGCATTGGGACTTTACCCGGATGCACCGGGCAGCGGCCGCTTCCTGCTGCACGCGCCGCGTTTTGCGCGTGCCGAGATCGACCTGCCGCAAGGCCGCACGCTGCGCATTGAAGCGCCGGAAGCCAAGCCGGGCGAGCGCCGCTTCGTGCAGTCGGTGCAGTGGGGTGGCCGGCCGCTGTCGCGCGTGTGGCTCGATTGGGAGCAACTGCAGGGAGCAGGCACCCTGACGTTCAAGCTCGCGCCGCAGCCTGATACGGCTGGCTGGGGCACGCAGAGCCGGGACCTGCCGCGCGCACCGGCCGGCATGTAAATACAAGAAATCATAGGAGACAATTCATGGCATCCATCGCACCCAACAACACTCCGGCTGCACCTCCCCAGGCGGCAGGCAGCGCGCAGAATGGAACCAACACCGGCGCACTGGTCATCGTCACACTGCTGTTTTTCATGTGGGGTCTGATTACCTCGCTGAACGACGTCCTGATTCCGCACCTGAAGGCGATCTACACGCTGTCATACTTCCAGGCCATGCTGGTGCAGCTATGCTTCTTTGGCGCCTACTTCATCGTATCGATGCCGGCGGGCGCCCTGATCCGCCGCATCGGCTATCAGAAAGGCGCGGTAACCGGCTTGCTGATTGCCGCCGGTGGATGTGTGCTGTTCTATCCGGCCTCGTTCGGCGGCTACGGCTTGTTCCTGCTGGCGTTCTTCGTGCTTGCATCGGGCATCACTGTGCTGCAAGTGGCGGCCAATCCCTACGTCACGGTGCTCGGACCGCCACGTACGGCATCGAGCCGCCTGAACTTGACGCAGGCTTTTAACTCCCTCGGCACCACGATCGGCCCTTCCATTGGCGGCATACTGATCCTGTCGACCGGCGGCGCTGCTGCAGCCGCGGCAGCCAATGCCGCCACCGTGCGCGGCCCCTATCTGGCGCTGGCCGGCGCGCTGGCGCTGCTGGCGGTATTGTTCTTCGTCGCCAAACTGCCGCAGATCGCCGACAGCGAAGATGTGTCGCTGGCGGGCGAAGGCCATGGATCGGCCTGGGCTCACCGCCATCTGGTGCTGGGTGCAATCGGTATCTTTCTCTACGTCGGCGCAGAGGTCAGCATCGGCAGCTTCCTGATCAACTTCCTCGGCGAAGCCCATATTGCTGGCCTGGCGCACGCGGATGCGGCTCACTATGTCAGCATCTACTGGGGCGGCGCGATGGTTGGCCGTTTCATCGGCTTCGTGGTGATGCGCGTGGCCAGCCCCGGCAAGACCCTGGCCGTCAATTCGCTGGTGGCGATTGGCCTCGTGCTGGCGGCTACTTTCGGCAAGGGGAGCGTGGCGATGTGGGCCATCCTCGCGGTTGGCCTGTGCAACTCGATCATGTTCCCGACGATCTTCAGCATGGCGCTGCATGGCCTGGGCAAGTACACCGGCCAGGGATCGGGCATCCTGTGCATGGCCATTGTCGGCGGCGCCCTGGTGCCGTTCGCGCAAGGCGCTTTGGCGGATGCAATCGGCGTGCAGGCATCGTTCATGCTGCCAGCCGCTTGCTATGCCTTCATTCTCTATTTTGGCGCAAAATATTCCTCCATGTATGCGACCCAGTAATGCCGTAGCCATTCTGGCGCTGTGCGCGGCAAGCGCGCTTCACGCCGAAACCGTGGACCGCATGGTCCTTTCGCGCGGCGGCGTGGTGCTTGAAGTGTCCGCGCCGGCCGTCGGCATCATGCGCATCCGCTTGGGCCGCGGGACATTGCCGGAAGACGCTTCGTGGGCTGTTCCCGCCGCGACGCGTGGCGCCCGTCTGCCAATAAAGGTCAAGCGCAGCGGCGAAACGGTGCATGTGGATGCTGCTGACATCCGCGCACGCATCGACCTGCGAAGCTTGCGGACGGACGTGCTGGATGGCAGCGGCAAGCTGCTGCTGGCCGACCTGGCTGGCCGCTCCGCGCTGCCGGCAGAAGGTGGTTTCCGCTTGCGTGGGCGCCTGAACGGCGACGATCATGTCTTTGGCCTGGGCGACAAGACCGGATCCTTCGACCGCAAGGGTGGCGCTTACACCATGTGGAACTCGGATACCTACATGTTCACCCAGGCGACCGATCCGCTTTACAAGACGATCCCGTTCTTCATGACGGTGAGCGACCTTGGCAAGGCCTACGGCCTGTTCCTCGACAATACATGGCGCACCAATTTCGATTTCGGCAAGGCTGAACAAGGCGTGCTGACAATCAGCGGCAAGGGCGGTCCGGTCGACTACTATGTGATGGCCGGTCCTGCGCCAAAAGACGTGCTGCAGCAATACGCCCGCCTGACCGGCACGGCGCCGCTGATGCCGCAATGGGCGCTGGGCTTCCAGCAATCCAAGTGGAGCTACAAGACGGACGCTGAAGTGCGCGCCATTGCGCAGCGCCTGCGCAGCGAAAGGCTGCCCGCAGACGTCATCTACATGGACATCGATTACCAGGACCGCGCGCGCCCCTTCACTGTTAATCGCACGGCTTTTCCCAGTGTGCGTCAACTTGCAAGCGACTTGCGCAAGCAGGGCATACGCCTTGTCCTGATTACCGACCCGCATATCGCCAACGCGCCCGGCCAGGGCTACGCCCCCTATGACAGCGGCGCAGCGCAGGACTTGTTCCTTAAAGTGCCGGGCGGCGAGTATTACTCAGGCGATGTCTGGCCCGGCGCGGCCGTGTTCCCCGATTTTAGCCGCGTGCAGGCGCGCCGCTGGTGGGGCGAGCTGTATGCCGGATTCGTGGGCGACGGTGTGGCGGGCTTCTGGAATGACATGAATGAGCCGTCTATTTTCAACGTGCCAAGCAAGACGATGCCGCTCGACGTCGTTCACCGGATCGAAAGCGACGACTTTGCATCACGGCGCGCCCCGCATGCCGAAATGCACAACGTGTACGGCCAGCTCAATTCGCGCTCTACATACGAGGGCCTGGCGCGGTTGCAGCCCGACGTTCGCCCGTTCGTGCTGACCCGGGCGACATATGCCGGCGGCCAGCGTTATGCAGCGACGTGGACCGGCGATAACGTCTCCAGCTGGCAGCACCTCAAGATGGGCATGCAACAGCTGGTCAACCTTGGCCTGAGCGGCTTTTCCTACGCCGGCAACGACGTTGGCGGCTACGCAGGCCAACGTCCATCGCCCGAGCTGCTGACGCGCTGGTTCCAGCTTGGCGCCTTCATGCCGCTGTTCCGCTCCCACGCGGAAACCGGGCGGCCAGACCAGGAACCTTGGGTAGGCGATGGCGCGCAGGTCGAGATTCGCCGCCGTTTCATTTCGGAGCGCTATCGGCTGATGCCTTATCTGTACGCCGCAGCAGAGGAAAACAGCCGCACTGGCATCCCCTTGCTGCGGCCAGTTTTCCTCAACTTCCCATCAGTGCTGGCCAATGGCGATCGGCTTGGCGGTTCGGAGGATCACTTCATGGTGGGCGGCGAGCTGTTGGTGGCGCCTTCGCCGACGCCTGAGTCGCCGGGTGACTACAAGGTAGACTTGCCGGGCACGGGCTGGTATGACTACTGGACGGGGCAACGACTGGAAGGCAAGAGCTTTACCGTCAAGCCTGACATCGCGCAGTTGCCGGCCTACGTTCGCCCCGGCGCAATCATCCCCAAACAGCCCCTGGTTCAAAGCACGGCCTTCGTTCCGGAAGGGCGGCTGGAGCTGCACGTTTATCCCGGCGCCAACTGCTTCGGCAACATATACGCCGACGATGGCGTCAGCCTGGCCTACCAGCGCGGGAGCTTCCTGCGCCAGCGCATCCGCTGCGAGCAAACACCGTCCGGCCTGAAGCTGCTGTTCGAGCAGCGCGAGGGGAACTGGAAGCCATGGTGGAACGGAATGGCGCTCTATGTTCACGGATGGGACAACGAGACAGCGCCGCAAGCCCATGCTGCCGGCGCCACACTGCCAACTTCCGTCGATCGTGCGCAAAATGCCGCCGTGATCCTGGCGCCGGACTTGGCCAGCGGCATGGTCGAAATCAGCCGATAGACAGCATGCCGGGCCGCGCCGGGCGATCCGATTTGTTGGGGTTAAGACAGGCGAGGTGCCCCAAGCCGGGCAGGCCCGACTCTGTAATTTCATCCGCCATTTGAGAAATTTCATAATAGCTTCGCTAAAGCGTCGGGCGCAGAATCATTGCATCGGCTGGAGACATTTCGATAGGTTTGAATCCAGGCGAAATCGTTAGCAAAGGAGACATTGCGATGATTCACAATTTAGGACGCGATAACGCGTCTGTTCTTCCTGCGCGACGCGCAACCCGACGGCTTCCCGAAGCCGTTCACAGGCTGCGTGCTCGCCAACATCACTCGCTGGGACACGCGCCCCGACCACTGTCGTCTGCCAGGTCCGCGCCTTCCGAGTAATCCGACCGCTTCCTTGGTCAAGTCCATGGCGACCTGAAGTGTCTGGCCAAAGGGAGGCGTGCGCCTGCACGCCCCGCTCTGTTCATCCATTCCAGCGTCCCCACAATATCAATAACGATAAGGTAAAAAAATGGCGAATACGCGTTTAATTATTGCGTCCCTGCTAGCACTATCAGGAAGCGCTGCAAGCGTGCAGGCTCAAACTTGCTCTCCAACTGCGGTAACACCCTATATCAAGTTGGCTGGCGTCTGGAATCAGACAGCAACTGCCTCGGTTAATGCGGGAAATCAAATCGTCTTTGGACCGCAACCAGTTAGCGGCGGGTCCTGGCTATGGAGTGGCGACTGTGGGACATCAGGTACTGCGCGTGAGCAAACCATCACGCCAAGCGCTAGCTGTACTGCAACAGCTGCCTACACCAACACTTGCGGCGCAAAAACCTATCAGGATTTTACGATCAAGGTTCCTCTTTATCCGAGCTACAACACCAATCCGATTGCCCCGAATGCGACTGGCATGAGCAGTAACGCCATGCAGCTGGCCGCCAAAATAAAGCTGGGAACGAACGTTGGCAACACCATGGAAGCTTATGGTTGCACGCCGGCGGCGGAGACTTGCTGGGGCAACCCGATGGTCTCTGCCGCTTATGTCAAACTGGTGAAGGACAGCGGTTTTGACGCGATTCGGCTTCCCGTGTCCTGGGATCAGTATGCCGATCAGAAGACTGGAAAAATCAGTGACGCCTGGCTTAACCGCGTGAAGCAAGTCGTGCAGTATGCGGTGGATAACGGGCTGTACGTCATCGTTAACATCCATTGGGATGGCGG
>JBCNOP010000028.1:0-40541 GCA_039593775.1 Pseudoduganella sp. | reverse complement strand
CCGGCAGCCTTGATCAGTTCCTGCGCATCGTCCAGGTGGATCAGCGCCAGCCCGGAGTCGAACTCGTTGTGGCCCGATTCGAAAATGCCGGACACGGTGAAGGAGTGCATGGTGGGCGCCATGTTCGAGGTGGAGTTCCCCTGCGCCATCGCCAGCGCCACCTTATCGCCTGGCTTCACCTCAAGCTCCTTGGCCAGTTCCGCGCCCAGGATGATGTTGGACGCGCCAGGCTGCAAGACGTCCAGCGTGCCGTCCGTCATCTGCTTGCCGATATCGGACACCTTGGGCTCTTCGCCCGGCAGGATGCCGCGCACAATCGAAGGACGCATCAAGTCGCCACCATGCACCAGCATCCCTTGCAGTTCAATGAATGGCGCTGCGCCCTTCACTTGGGGATTGCGGGCAGCGGAAGCCGCAGTGGCGTGCCAGTCGCCCAGTCCGGACCCACTCACTTCATAGACTTCCACGTGCCCCAGTACGGATACCATCCGGTCCGTCACCACCGTCTGGAAGCCGTTATATACCGATAGCACCACAATCAAGGCGGTGACGCCAAGAGCGATGCCTGCCATCGAAATCGCGGAAATAAAAGAGATGAAGCTATTGCGCCCATTGCGCCTGCCAGCGCGTGTATAGCGCAGGCCAACCAGCCATTCAAACGGCATTTTTATTAAATTGACACAGTAAAGCCCGCAGTTTGCCATATAAAGAGATTCCACTACAATGCCGCATGGCTTCCACGACCGTCGTACTCCCCTTCGCTTTACCGCCCGCCGAACTGGCACCGGAACTCTCCCGCAACCTGCAGGCGCCTTCCCTCGCGACGTTACTCTCGCGCAATAGCTTGCTGAAAAGGCATGTTATCGGCGACGATAGCCGCATCTTGCCGCACGAAGCGTGGCTGGCCCGCGAGCGTGGCGGCCTCGCGGCAGCCGTGATGCATGGCTTTGGGCTGGCGCCGAAGGAAGGCTACTGGTTCATCGTTCATCCGGTCCATATCCAGCTCGCGCGCAACCACCTGGTGCTGGCCGATACGCGCCGTTTGCGCCTGGAGGAGGCGGACGCGCGTGCCCTGTTTGACCTGGCCAAGCCGTATTTCGACGAACTGGTTTGGGGCGACGCCGAAACCTGGTTCATGCGCGCGGATGGCTGGCAAGGGCTGGATACCGCGTCGCCGGATGCCGCCATGGGCAGCAACCTCTCCGACTGGATGCCTGTCGGCCCGACCGCTTTGGCCTTCAAGAAGCTGCAAAATGAGATCCAGATGCTGTGGCATGAGCATCCCGTCAACGAAGCGCGCCAGCAGCGCGGCCTCGCGCCCGTCAATTCGTTCTGGATGTGGGGAGGCGCACAAGCTGCTGGGGCCGGAGGCGCGCACGGCCCTTTGCTGGCGGTGGCGGCGCCCGCCGAGCCAGCGGGAATCGTGCCGTCCTGGCTGAAAGCCCTGTCGGCCGGCAGCGCAGTAGCAGCGCCAGGGGGACACGGGACCGTCGTCCTGCCCCACCTGATCCCGATGGGCGCCGGCAACGACTGGGGCGCCTGGCTCGGCGCCATGCAGCAATTGGAACACGAATGGTTCTCGCCACTGCTGGCGGCCGTGCGCAGCGGCAGCACGAATGAATTGACAATGATCCTGACCAGCCGCGAAGGCTGCACGGAAATCCGCACCACCAAGGCCGCCCTGCGCAAATTCTGGCGCGCACAGAACCTGAAGAACCTCACGCAATGACCCGTATCGCCATCCGCCCCTGCCCGTCACAGGAAGCCGAACTGCTGCGCGAAGGCGGCGTCCACCCCGTACTTGCCCGCCTGTTTGCCGCGCGGGGCCTGAACAACCCGGCAGAACTTTCCAGCGAACTGGCCGCACTGATCCAGCCCTCCGGCCTGCTGCATATCGACCGGGCCGCCGAATTCCTGGCCGATGCCATCGCGGCCAGCAAACGCATGGTCATCGTGGCCGACTACGACTGCGACGGCGCCACCGCCTGCGCCACCGCCATTCGTGGCTTGCGCTCCATGGGCGCCAACGTGGACTTCATCGTCCCCAACCGCTTCGAATATGGCTACGGCCTGACCCCGGAGATCGTCGACCTGACGGCCCGCGAAAAATCGCCGGACATCATCATCACAGTCGATAACGGCATCGCCAGCATCGAAGGCGTGGAAGAAGCCAAGCGCCGCGGCATCGACGTCGTGGTCACGGACCACCACCTGCCGGGCGACAGCCTGCCGGATGCCCGCGTCATCGTGAACCCGAACCAGCCAGCCTGCGGCTTCCCTTCCAAACACCTGGCCGGCGTGGGCGTCGTGTTCTACGTGCTGCTGGCACTGCGCGCCGAGATGCGCCGCCGCGGCGTGTTCGACGCACAGACCCAGCCCAAGCTCGATAGCCTGCTGGACCTGGTCGCCCTGGGCACCGTGGCCGACGTGGTGCGCCTGGACAGCAATAACCGCATCCTCGTCGCCCAAGGCCTGAAGCGCATGCGTGCCGGCCGCATGCATCCCGGCGTAGCGGCGCTGTTCCGCGTTTCCGGGCGTGCTGCGCGCACCGCCTCTCCTTTCGACCTGGGTTTCGCCCTTGGCCCGCGCCTCAACGCGGCCGGCCGCCTGGAAGACATGTCGCTCGGGATCGAATGCCTCCTCACGGATGATGAGACACGCGCCTGGGAACTGGCGCAGCAATTGAACGACATCAACCTGAAGCGCCGCGAGATCGAAGCGGAAATGCAGGACGCCGCCCTGCTGCACCTGGACGATTTCCAGCCAGCCGACCGCACGACCATCTGCGTCTACGACGACAGCTGGCATCAAGGCGTGATCGGCATCGTGGCTTCGCGCCTGAAAGAACGTTTCTACCGCCCGACGATCACCTTCGCCCCCGCCGGCGACGGCATGATCAAGGGTTCCGGCCGCTCGATCCCCGGTTTCCACCTTCGCGACGCACTGGACCTGGTTTCCAAGCGCGCCCCGGGCGTCATCGACAAGTTCGGCGGCCACGCCATGGCAGCAGGCCTTAGCCTGCGCGCCGAAGCCTTCGAACATTTCTGCGCCGCCTTCGAGGCAGTTGGCCAGGCCTGGCTGACCGAATCGCAACTGGAGCGCGTAGTCGAAACCGACGGCCCCCTGGAAGAAAACTGCTATACGACCCAGTTCATTGAGCTGCTGGATGGCCAGGTGTGGGGCCAGGGCTTTGCACCGCCGGTGTTCTGCGACGAATTCCGCGTGCTAAGCCAGCGTATCCTGAAAGACCGCCACCTGAAGCTGATGCTGGAAAAGAAAGGCGTGCGCTACGACGCGATCTGGTTTGGCCATACCGATGCGCTGGGCGAACGGGCTCGCGTCGCTTTCCGCCTGGATGCTAATGAATACAACGGCGTGACCCGCGTCCAGTTGCTGGTGGAGCACGCCGAATCAGCCTGATTACGGCTTTTTGCAGTCGCAAATGCGTTCGCCCTTGTCGAACACGATACGCCATTTGCCCGGCGCTTCCTGCCGCCAGACGGAATTGAAGCGTCCAGTCACCTTGCCTTGCGGGTCGCGTACCGGACCGGAGGAATGCGCCAGGGTGCCGGAATCCAGGACTTCGACCTGGTCAGGCTCCCAACTGAATGGCGCATCCGCCTTTTCATAGAAAGCCTTCCATTCGGCTGCGACGGTGTCTTTGCCACGCAAGACCTTGGGGCCGCTGTAGAAAATCGCCTCGTCAGCCAGGAAAGACGTGAAAGCCTGATGATCGCGCTTGGCCATTGTGGCAGCGAAGGCGCGCTCAGTATCGGCTACTTGCTGCTTCAACTCCGCGTTGCCTGGCGCCGCATACACGTTGGCGCACGCCACAGCCACTGCCAGCAGGATCGTCTTTTTCATTTTGTCGCCTCGCTCTATTCGCTCTATTGGGTGCTAAATACTAGCAAAGCCGATAACGCAAGTCATCCATCTCGCTTATCGGTCGAGTGGCCAGTAGCGCGTCGTGTCCCAGGCACTGGCCAGTCCCCAAGTGCGTACCTGCACCCGCGCCAGGGGCAACGTGCACCCAGGCTTCGGACTGAATGCCGCTTTCGCCAGCGGCTGAACGCCATAACTGTGCAAGCATCAGCGCACCGCGGCCGCCAGGCAAGAAGGCCTTGGCCGACTGTGCGTCGAGCGGACCGACGTGGATCCGGATGGCACTATCGATGCGCCACAGGCGCTCCCCAAGCAGCGCGCCGACTCCGCAACAGACATTCACGCTACCGAGGGCACTGGCCTGCACTTGCGGCAGCTTTTCCCATCGTCCGGCAAACTGCTCGATTCGGGCCGGCACGCCCAACGCATGGGAGAGCTGATCGCCAAGCGCCCTCGCCCTGGAAGGGCCGCGCTTGGCCGGCATTGGGGGCAAAGGCGTGAATTCAGGCCGGCCTTCACGCCATGCAGCGCAAAATGCATCAATTGCCGGCGCCGACAACAAGTCGATGAAAGCGCGCGCCCCGGCGCCTTCCGCCCGCGCCACCGCCTCTGTGTAATAGTAAGGCAGTGCACCTGCCATACCAAGCAGGCCTATGCAAGCTGGCGTGACAACCCCGCCATCCACCGCCGAGACATCGCTCGCTGGGAATGCCAGCGACAGGCCATTGCGCCATTCCGGCGCGCCGAGCAGGCCTGCCAACTGGAAGATGGCGTATCCGTGGGCGCTTGCGGCGCTTATTCCAGCACCGTGCCGGCGTTCCTCGCTTTGCATCGCGTCAGCTCCTCGCCCGTGGTGGCCGATATCAGCACCAGGCGGGTAAATGTGTTTATGTGCGCGCATTCACCGAAGAAGCGATCCATGACTTGCGCGAACAGCAGCAGGCCGCTGGCTGCGAATGCCGCTTCATCGATTTTCAGGCGGATTTCGGTGCCCATCAGTGGCGTAGCCCGGCCAGGACGCAGCAGCGCGGACTTGGCATCCAGCGCGTGCACTGCGCTGATGATTACACGGCCCTCAGGAGATTGATCGATGGCCTGGCTTGCCATCAACTCGCGCAGTGAGCTCGCGTTGAGCGGCAGGTGGTCCAGCGCCACCAGGGAGTTGAGCTGCCATCGGCAGCCCTCGCCTCGGGCGGGACGAGCCAGCACTTCGCCACGTGCGCAGCAGGTCACGTCGATCGATGCGACTGTGCCAGCCTTCCACGCCTGTGCGCCGTGGAAGGCAATGCGCCATTCGTGGCCGGCTGGCGCGTCTGCCACCCGGCGTGCGCTCCAACCGGGGCCGGCCGCTCCACCCACGTGGACGCGGTCGATGCTGAAGATTTCCAGCTCGGGTGGGACTGAAAGCAGGTATTCGCTTTGGCGCCCGTCAATTCTCACCGGCGTTGCGGCGATCCTCTGCAAGCATGCGCGTGCCGACCACCCGGCGCGCAGGTTGGTGGCTTGCAGCGGTTCCAGCACTCGCGTTGCGGCCACGGGCAACCTTATTTTCACGCGTTCGGCGTTTGAAGAACTGGAATAATCCAGGCGCAGCACATTGAAGCGCGCTGGAAACGTGAAAAATTCGCGTAGCAGCGCCAGCCCGGCATGTGCGCCCGGCGGACGCGGGAGCAGCGCTCCCTCCGGATCGAGGCCAGTTGCTGCGAACGGCCAGCGCGCAAGCGGACGCCAATCGCCAGTATCGTCCATGCCCTCGGCTGAAGCGAGAGCCCCTGCAGCGCCACCGGAAACACCAAGCAACGCACCGCGAAGCGCGGCGCTGAAGGCCGCGTCACCATCAATGAAGATGTCCAGGGCCTTGCCAGCCTGCGGGTCCAAATCGAGTTCCAGCTCGATCAGGGCCGGCTGGCCGTGGCTATAGTGGGCGGAAACGACCTCGGCGCCCGTGCCGCTGGCGCCGCCTGCCGGCGGCCCGACCCGGCATGCCGGGAATGGGCGCAACTGCTCCGGAAAATGCAGCTCGAGCAAATGCTCGTCCTGCTGGCAGCGAGCCCGCTGCAGGGCCAGCGTCGTCCGCGCATGAAGGGTGGCGACGCCCTGCACCAGCCGGTCGACGTGGGCATCGGGCGGCCAGTCCCTCGGCCCAAGCTGGCGCGCCAGGCCCGGATGCCGCTCCGCCATCCGTCCGGCATTCGCCCTGAATCGCCTTAATTGCCCCTCCAGCGCCGGAAGAATTTTCTCCATCGCGCGCCCCTGTCTGATGATTTGGTGCAATATTGACAGCAGGCAGAATACCCCGTTTTGACACCGCACAAACACATTCAACTTGAAATAAATGCGGAAATGGAGTATAAATAATCCATAAACGGAGGATATATGAATCCCGCCTTTGCCTACCCCGACAGCGAATACACCATCCCCCAACCGGTTGACCTGAGCCGCAAAGAGGAACGTGAGCGCCTGTCGCATGCCGCCCTCAAGGGCTTTTTCAAGCTGGCCGCCGCCTGGAAATTGCGCGACGACGACGCCCGCGAATTGCTGGGCGGCCTGTCCAGCAGCGCCTTTTATGAGTGGAAAAAGCACCCGGACCGCGTGCTTGAAGTCGACCGCATTACGCGTATTTCCTACCTGCTGGGCATCTACAAATCCCTGCACATCATTTACGGCGACAAGCTGGCCGACGAATGGGTCAGCCTGGCCAACCGCAACAGTATTTTCGGCGGCCGCACGCCGCTCGACTATATGGAAGCCGGCGGCCTGCTCGCCATGCAAACCGTGCGCCAACTACTCGACGCTCGTCGTGGAGGCCTGTAATTGCCGCCATTCCGCCTGCTGCGCCAATTCGACACTGTGCGCCTGATCCCGTCGCGCTTCGTCGATAAAGAAGATTCCGTGCTGGCTGCCCTCGCCGATAACGACGCCGAGCTGCACCAGCTGTTTGAACTCGATAACGCCACCAATGCCCGCCTGCGCGCCGAACACGGCGGCGCCATCGGTATCAGCATCGAGGAACTGGTCTATTACGTACCCAACTACCGCAGCATCAATGCCGCCTTCACCTACGCCCGCCCGCAGGGCAGCCGCTTCAACGACGGCCAGCGTGGCGCCTGGTACTGCGCTTTCGAGCATGAAACGGCGCTGGCGGAAGTGATCTTCCACAAGACCGTGGAATATGCCGAGATCGACCGCTTCGACGACAGCGTCAGCTACCAGGCCCTGCTCTCGGACTTCAGCGCCCAATTCCACGATATCTGCGGCCAGCCAGAATATGCCGATTGCCTGGCCCCGGACAGCTACGTTGCCTCACAGCGCCTGGCCCGCAACCTGCTGGCCGAAGGCTCGACCGGCATCATCTACCCGAGCGTGCGCCGCGAAGGCGGCACCAACCTCGCCTGCTTCCGCCCGGCACTGGTGGGCAATGTTCGCAAAGGCCCGGCGTATCGGTTAACATGGCGGGGTTCGCCGGCGGCCATCGTCGAGCAGATGCCCACGATTTAAGAGTAAAAAATGCAGCTCAAGCCAGAAAAAGACGCGGAACTCCGCGCCAAAGTGAACCGCGAAACCGCACGCATCCCTTGGAGCGAACTGCTCAAGCACTTCGCCCAGGGCAATGTGGTGTGGGTGGCCGATGAACTGGACCTTGTGGACGTCGCCGTGCGCATCGCCCACGACGACAAGGCCAGCATTTCGGCCTGGATGGAAGCAGGCCAGGTCGCCAAAGTCTCCGACCAGCAATGCCAGGAATGGATCGCCAGCGACGCCAACCTGTGGGCCAGCGTCGTCAGCCCGTTTATTCTCGTCCAGCAGGAAAAGCGCAAGCCGCATTAATAAAGTGACAATCGGCGAGAATTGGGGCGATGCGGGCCAGATATACTCGGCCCTCCCCAACCAACCCTGCCGAACATGATCCGCTCACTGTTTGCCGTGCTCATCATGGCCGCTGGCACCGCCCACGCAGCCGACACTTTCGAATTCAAGAACGAATCCGGTCCCCACGCAGTAGGCCTGAAAATCATCCAGCAGTACGACCAGTCGCGCGTATTCAAAACCCGCGTATCGCTGGTGACCGGCCAGCCAAGTTCCGGCGAGCGTGCACGCCCGATGCAAATGCTTGTCTGGTATCCAGCCGCCTCCGCCCGCGGCAAGCACGTCACCATTGAAGACTACCTGGCTACCCGCGCCACCGAAGACGACTTCACGCTTGATCCAGCGGCAGTAAAGAGCGCCACCGCGCGCCGGATTGCCGACAACAAGGCGCGCTTCCCGCTCGCAGCGAAAGAGCTGGCACGCCCAATGTGGGCAATGCGCGATGTGCCGGAAAAAGACGGCAAATTTCCGGTAGTGATCTATGCACCAAGCTATAGCGCCGCTGCCAGCGAGAACCTTGACCTGTGCGAATACCTGGCCAGCCATGGCTACATCGTCATCGCAAGCGCATCCATGGGCACCCAGTCGCGCGCAATGACCACCGATATCGCCGGCGTAGAGGCGCAGGCCAGCGATATCGGCTACCTGATCTCCTATGCCGCAACAATGAAGCACACGGACATGAGCCGGATCGCCGTCGCCGGCTTCAGCTGGGGCGGATTGTCGAACGTCGCTGCCGCCGCGCGCGACGACCGCATCAAGGCCCTGGTGGTGCTCGATGGTTCGGTACGATACTACCCGCAGATGGTCGACGGCGGCAAGGACGCTATCCGTTACGTCAACCCAGCGCGCTTGCCGATTCCCCTGATTTACTTCGCACAGAAACCGCGCTCGCTGGAAGCGCTGAATCGCTCCGGCGCCAACATCTCTTACAACCTGCTTAATAAAATGGAATACAGCGACGTCATGATCGCCACCATGTATCCCATGACGCATGGTCATTTTGCAGCCGACAACCTGCACTTCCTCCCTGAAGCCGAATTGGGGGACTACACGCGTGACGAGGTTTCTACCGCATATAGCTGGGTATCGCGCTATGTACTGCGCTTCCTGGATGCCTACCTGAAGAACGATGCCAGTGCGCTGGCCTTCCTTGACAAGAAACCCGTTGCCAACGGTGTTCCACCGCACATGATGACGATGGACATGCGCCGCGCCAAATCTGCACCGCTGAACCGCGAAGCGTTTGCCGCACAGCTGGCCGCACGCGGCTTCGACCAGGCTCACGCCATCTACAAGGAAATGCAAGGCAAAGGCGCCAGCTTTACCCTCGACGCCGACGTGATCAACAGCTGGGGCTATGAGTTGCTGCGCTTGGGCAAACAGAAAGAATCCATCGCCATCTTCCAGTTCGGCACCCAGTTGATCCCGGAAGATTCAAATCTGTTCGACAGCCTGGCCGAAGCGCAGGCGGAGGCCGGGTTGCGGGAAGATGCAATCCGCAATTACAACCGTTCGCTGGAACTGAACCCGAAAAACCTCAACGCTGTCGAACGGCTCAAAGCGCTGAAGGCTGGCTAACGCCCATCCAGCACAACCTCATACTGTCCGTCGGAGGACAGCTCCCGCACAAACCCCAGGCCAGCTTCGCGCGCCAGCGCCAGCTTCCCGGGCGCGGAGCGGAACACCACCGGCCCGTGCGTCTTCACGGGCGCAAAACGCCAGCTGCGCGCCGAACCGTTCTCCGCACGCGTGACCCGCCGCACCTGCTTCAAATAGTCGATCAGCACCGCACGGTTATTGTCGGGCGAAGCGAAAATGGTCTTGCTGCCGTCCAGCCCAGGGAACCCGCCGCCCCCGCTGGCGCGGAAGTTGTTGGTCGCGACGATGAATTCCTGCTCCGCGCGCACCGGCTGGCCGCGCCATGACAAGCCTTTGATGCGCTGACCAAGCGGCTGCGTCACGTCGATCTGGTAACGCACATCCGGGTCGGTCAGCATGTCGAAATTGAAGCCTGCGAAGCCGGGATTCACCAGTTCCTGCGGTTCGCTGCGCGTTGGATCGATGGTGTTGAAGCGGCCGGCAGCCTTCTCCAGCCAGGCTTTCAGCGTCGCACCATCTACCTTTACAGCGTGCAGGTCGTTCGGATACAGGTAAAGGTCGGCGGCGTTGTTCAGGGCCAATTTGCCGGGAGCGACATCCGTGTAGTCGGCCACGCCTGCCGCGCCGGTCTTGAAAGGTGCCGACATCGACAGCACCGGCAAATGCGCATATTGCGGCATATTGGCCTGGATGTAGCGGCGCACGTAGCCGGCCTGCGCCTGGTTCACGACCTGGATCGCCGATACGTCGCCGACATCGGCAAAGTAAGCCGACATGCGGAAATCCGTATCGCCAATCGGCGTCTTGACGTAGGCGATGGTCGCCTCATGTTCCGCCTTCACCAGCGCGGCAATTTCCGGATCCGGCTCAACGAAGCTGCGGTCAGGGCGCTGGATGCTGCGCGTCTCGACCTTTGCCGCAGCGGCATCCGCGACCCAGCGTTCGCCGTCGTGGCGCAGCGCAAGCTGGATCACGCCAAGATGCTTGCCCCACAGGCCCGGCATCACTGCCGGCACGCCGTGCACCCGCCCATGGACCTTGTCCACGCCGGGCAAGTTGAAGCCAGCAGCCTTGCTGGCCGCGTTCGGGAAGACATCGTGCGAATGCCCCAGCAGCAGCGCATCGATGCCAGGCACCTCTGCCAGGTACAGGCTGCCGTTCTCCATCGAAGGCGCATAGGCTGCGCCATCCAGCCCTGCGTGCGAGATCGCAACGATCACTTCCGCGCCTTTGGCACGCATCTCGGGAATGTAGCGCTGCGCCGTTTCGCGCCAGCCTTCCGTGCGCACGCGCCCCTCCAGCCAGCGCTTGTCCCAGCCCATGATGGTCGGCGTCGTGAAGCCAATGATGCCCACCTTGACCATCGCCGTGACAGGCTTCCCATCCGGCGCGGTCGCGCTCACGCGCTTTTCAACGATGCGGTATGGCTCGAGCAGCGGCACGCCAGTGCTGGCGTTGACCACGTTCGCAAGGACCACCGGGAATGCCGGCCCGGCGCAGGGCTGGGCACGCACCGAAGGGCCTTCCGCACCGAACCGGCTTGCTGTGACCTGGCCGAGGAAGTCCAGTCCCCAGTTGAATTCGTGGTTGCCCACCGAGCCGCCTTCGAAGCCCAGCGCACTCATGGCTTTGTAGATGGCCAGCGGCTGCTTGCAGCCAACCGGCGCCACCAGCGCCTGGTAATCGCCCAGCGCCGTGCCCTGGATCGTATCGCCGTTATCGAGCAGCAGCGAATTCGGGAATTCCTTGCGCGCCTGGCGGATCAGGGTTGCGGTGCGCTCCAGGCCCAGCGATGCGTCCGGCGCCAGTTTGTAGTAGTCGTAACTGCGGACGTTGGCGTGCAGGTCCGTCGTTTCGAGGATCACGAAGGTGGCCTGCGAGCCCTGCGGCGGCTGCGCCGGGATGCTGCTGCAGCCCGCCAGCCAGGCGGCTGCCGGCGCTAAAAAAAGGATGCGCATTTACTGTCTTTTGAATTGAAATTTAGGGGTGAATATTTGCCGAGCACCATTGATAAGTCCTTGCAATCCAAAGAATTGCACATTGCACTCTCGTGCACTGCATACAGGCTTGCAAAATTATATGGAATCTTTGCAAAAGCGCCACGTTGACGCAAATAAATGTTTGATTGTCAATACTCGGTCGTATGATCCATCTCAACTTTCAGCCATCCGCCAAAAGGAAAAAGACCATGAAAATCCGTGCTGCGCTGACCGCGATCCTGCTCCTCACAGCATCACTTGCGCAAGCGGGTCCCAACCTGGTCTTGAACGGTGATTTCGAAAACCTGGACTACAGCATGTGGACGCTAGACAGTCCCGGTGGTGGCGGCCAGGCCTTCGGCACCGATCCCACCGGTTCGCCGCTGTCAAACGCCAGCAACCACGTCTTCGGCGACCTCAACACCACCGAACTTGGCTTCCTGCGGCAAACCATCGCCACCATTGCTGGAGCAACCTACCAGTTGAAGTTTGACCTGCAGCGCTGGACAGCGGACCTGCAGTTCCAGCCCGATAACCAGGCACAGGTCAATTTCGGCACCACCCAGGTCTTCAACCAATTGGACATGACCGACGACTGGACCACCCACACCCTGATCGTCACCGCCCTCACCAACAGCACGGTCCTTGAGTTCGGCAACTTCAACAACGATCCGATCTTCTGGAACCAGCTCGACAACATCAGTCTTGAGTTCGTGCGCGGCCCAAACGATCCCGGCGGCCCCGGCGTGCCCGAACCGGCCACGCTGGCCTTGCTGGCGGGGGGCCTGCTGGCCATGCGCTTCGGCCGCCGGCGCGCCGTCGGCGCCTGACCCTATCCATCCACTGAAACGGCCGCAACGCCCCGGCCAGGGCGCTTGCACCTGCAAGGAGGCTGCATGTCCGAACCGTATCTCGCAGAAATCCGGATGACGGGATTCAGCTTTGCACCCAAGGGCTGGGCCCTGTGCAATGGCCAGATCCTGCCGATCAACCAGAACCAGGCGCTGTTCTCCATCCTTGGCACCACGTACGGCGGCAACGGCCAGACGACCTTCGCCCTGCCCGATTTGCGCGGCCGGGTGCCGGTCCACATGCACGCCAACTTCAACCTGGGCCAGCAGGGAGGCGAAGCCAGTCACACCCTGATCGCCAGCGAAATGCCGGCACACACCCACACGCTTGGCATTTCAACGGCCGCGAGCCACCAGGCCGATCCATCGGGGCGGGTACTCGGCAACGTCGAAGCCGGAGCGCTTAACTATTATGCGCCGCAGGATGGCACTGCCACCCTGGCGCCCAGCACGGTGGGCAATTCGGGCGGCAGCCAGCCCCACGAGAATATGCAGCCCTACCTGACCATCAACTTCATCATCGCGCTGCAGGGCATTTTCCCCTCGCAGAGCTGAATACGACCGGAGCCGGCGCATGGACAACTTCATCGGCGAGATTCGCCTGTTCGCGGGTAACTTCCCGCCCCTCGGCTGGGCTTTTTGCGACGGCAGCCTGATGTCGATCGCGCAAAACACCGCCCTGTTTGCCCTGATCGGCACTACCTACGGCGGCAATGGCCAAACCACGTTCGCCCTGCCCGACCTGCGCGGCCGCGTGCCGCTGCACCAGGGCACGCAACCCGGCACCGGAAACAGCTACGTCATGGGCCAGCAGGCGGGCGTCGAAACCGTGACGCTGACCAGCAGCCAGATCCCGTCCCACAGCCACAGCGCGAGCGCCAGTACCGCCGTGCCGCCCGCTACCGGGACCGGCATCAACCTGACCGGGCCAGGCATTTATGTGCCCGCGGCACCGGCCAAACCCAAGTTCTACGCGCCTGCCGGTTCCAGCGCGGCCGCCATGTCGCCGCAAGCGATCCAGCCGGCCGGCGGCAACCAGCCCCATAACAATATGGCTCCCTTCCTGGCGGTCAGCTTCATCATCGCCATTGAAGGCATCTTCCCTTCGCAGAGCTAGTCGAGGAGTCCAGCATGGCAGAGCGTTATATCGGCGAGATCCGCATGTTCAGCGGGAATTTCGCCCCCGCAGGCTGGGCCTTGTGCAATGGCCAGCTTCTTCCCATTTCGCAGAACACGGCACTGTTTTCCATTCTCGGCACTACTTACGGCGGCAATGGCAAAACCAACTTCGGCCTGCCCGACCTGCGCCAGCGCATTCCCATGCATGCCGGCACAGGTCCCGGGCTCACTCCCCGCGACCTCGGTGAGCAAGGCGGCGAGGCGGCTACCACGCTGACGGCGCTGCAAATGCCATCGCACAGCCATGGCATGTCGGCCTCCAACACGACAGCCTCGGTGCAATCTCCTGCCAACGCTTTGCTCGCCAAGCCGATCACGGTCAGCGCGCCTTACCATGATGCGGCGGCCATTGCGCCTTCACCGGAGGGGCCGCTCGGCATCGCCGGCGGAAGCAGCCCGCACAACAACTTCCAGCCCTACCTGGTGCTCAACTTCATCATTGCCCTGTCCGGCATTTTCCCGCCACGCAGCTGATTGAACATGGACAGCCAGCTCACCTTGCGGCCCGTTGAAGCCGGCGACCAGGCCTTCCTGCTGGCGCTGGTGGAAAGCACGCGCGGAGATTTGTCCGTCCTCGACGCCACAGTCAGGGCCATGCTGGTTCGCATGCAATACGATGCCCAGCTCTCAGACTACCGGCGCCGCTTTCCCAACCTGGAGGAACGCGTCGTGCTGGCTGATGGCGTCCCGGCCGGCCGCCTGATGGTGGCGCGCAAAGTGGACGAAATACGCCTGGTGGACATCGGCCTGCTTCCCGCATTCCGCGGCCAGGGCATTGGCTGCCGCCTGCTGGCCATGCTGCAAGACGAGAGCCGGCAATCAGGCCGGCCCCTGCGCTTGCACGTTTTACAAGGAAATCCGGCCTGCGACCTGTATCGCCGGCTCGGCTTCCAGCCGGGCGTGGCCGAGGGCTTGCACCTGGCCATGGAATGGCAACCAATTTTGTTAAAGGAATAACTCATGGAACGTCGTAACTTCATCCTCGCCGCCGGAAGCCTGGTTGGCGTCCCGGCCGTCGCCCGCGCCGCCTCGCTGGCAGCCTTGCCGCCAACGCCCTCCACGCTGCGCATGGCCGGCTTCCGCGACCTGGTGGGCCAGCAATTCATTGCCTACCAGGGCAAGCGCGGCACGTCGCTCGACCTGCACGCTGTGCGGCCCGGCAAGGAAGCGCCGCACCAGGAACAATTCACCCTGCTGTTCAACGGCGCACCGGGACTGGAAGCCGGAATTTATGAAATCGACAACGCATTGGCCGGGCGCCTGTCCATCTACATGGAGCCGGCCGGCCGCGGCCCGGCAACCGGCCTGGGCGCCCTCTACCGCGCCGAATTCAGCCTGCTTGTGTGACCCGCCCGACGCGCCAGCCTCTGAGGTATAATTTCAGGTTCGATTTAACAACTATCAGACCTGAAAAACCATGGAAGCTGAACGCATCAATTCCCTCGCCAACCTGCTCGCGGACCTGACCAACCGCGAAGCCGAACTTCGGAGGTATCTTTGACTTCGATAAGAAGTCGGAGAAACTGGAACAACTGAACGCCGAACTCGAAGACCCGGCCGTTTGGAATGACCCGAAAAAAGCCCAGGACATGGGCCGCGAGAAAAAAGCCCTCGAAGGCGTGGTCCTCACCCTGCAAAAAGCGGAGAGCGACCTGCGCGACATGAACGAACTGTTCGCGATGGGCAAGGAAGAAGGCGACGACGACACGCTCGAAGCCGTGATTGCGGATACCGCTGAAATCCAGAAAACCATCGAACAGATGGAATTCCGCCGGATGTTCAGCAATCCGATGGACCCGAACAACTGCTTCATCGACATCCAGGCCGGCGCCGGCGGCACCGAAGCGCAGGACTGGGCGTCCATGCTGCTGCGCCAGTACCTGCGCTATTGCGAACGCAAGGGCTTCAAGGTTGAGATTCTGGAAGTTTCCGAGGGCGAGGTTGCCGGCATCAAGACCGCCACCCTGAAAGTGGACGGCGAATACGCCTATGGCCACCTGCGCACCGAAACCGGCGTGCACCGCCTGGTGCGCAAGTCGCCGTTCGACTCCTCGGGCGGCCGCCACACCTCCTTCGTGTCGCTGTTCGTCTATCCGGAAGTGGATGACTCGATCGAGATCGAGATCAACCCGGCCGACCTGCGCATCGACACCTACCGCGCATCCGGCGCCGGTGGCCAGCACATCAACAAGACCGACTCCGCCGTGCGTATTACCCACGCACCGTCCGGCATCGTCGTGCAATGCCAGAACGACCGTTCCCAGCACCGCAACAAGGCCGAAGCGATGGACATGCTGAAGGCCAAGCTGTACGAACTGGAGCTGCGCAAGCGCATGAGCGAGCAGCAGTCGCTGGAAGACTCCAAGACCGACGTGGGCTGGGGCCACCAGATCCGTTCCTACGTGCTGGACCAGTCCCGCATCAAGGACCTGCGCACCAACTTCGAGACCGGCAACACCAAGGGCGTGCTGGACGGCGACCTGGACGACTTCATCTCCGCGTCCCTGAAGCAAGGCATCTAAGCGATGCAGCGCGCCTTCATCTTTGACATGGACGGCACCATCGTCGACAACATGGGTTTCCACACCCGTTCGTGGCTGGAGTTCTTCAGCCGCCGCGGCCATGCTGTCGACGAAGCGGCGTTCTTTGCCGCCACGGCCGGCCGCACCGGACACGAAATCATGCGCCAATACCTCGGCGAGGACCTGGCGCATGACGACATTCCGGCCCTGATCGACGAGAAGGAAGTGCTGTACCGCGAGATCTACGCGCCGCACCTGCGCGCGGTCGAAGGCTTCGGCGCGCTGGTGAGCGCGGCGCAGGCTGCCGGCATCCGCCTGGCGGTCGGCACCGCCGCCCCGCCTTCCAACGTGGACTTCACACTGGATGGACTGGGCGTACGCGAACTGTTCGACACCGTCGTCGGCGCCGCCGACGTCAAACGCGGCAAGCCGGAACCGGACGTCTTCCTGCTGGCCGCCGAACGCTGCGGCGCCGATCCGGCGCACTGCATCGTGTTCGAGGACGCGCCTCTGGGCGTGGAAGCAGCGCGCCGAGCCGGCATGCGCTGCGTCGTCCTGACAACCACTTTGCCTGCTGAAGCGTTCAGTGCTTTCGACAATGTGATCTGCATTGCACGCGACTTCAGCGAAATCGATATCAATAAACTGACAAACTAATCCAACCATGACTACGGAAAACCAAGTGCAAGACCAGGCGCCAGGCCAGGACGACAACAAGATCATCGCCGAGCGCCGCGCCAAGCTGGCCGCCATTCGCGAAAAACAGAAGGTCGCCTTCCCTAACGATTTCCGCCCTCAGCACAAGGCTGCCGACCTGCACGTGCAGTTTGGCGAGAAAACCCGTGAAGAACTGGAAGCCAACCCAGTTCCCGTCGTGATCGCCGGCCGCATGATGCTGCGCCGCGAAGCCGGCAAGAAAGCCGCTTTCGCCACCCTGCAGGATTCTTCCGGCCAGAAAGCCGATGGCCGCGTCCAGATCTACGTCACCGTGGACACCACCGGCGAAGAAGCGATGGAAGCCTTCCGAGGCTGGGACCTGGGCGACATTCTGGGCGTGACCGGCACCCTGTTCAAGACCAAGACCGACGAATTGACCGTCAAGGTCAGCGACATCAAGCTGATCACCAAGGCCCTGCGCCCGCTGCCGGACAAGTTCCACGGCCTGGCCGACCAGGAAACCAAGTACCGCCAGCGCTACGTCGACCTGATCACCAGCGAAGAAACCCGCCGCACCTTCAAGGCGCGCACCGCTGCGATCTCCTCGATCCGCCGCTTCATGGAAGCGAACGAGTTCATGGAAGTCGAAACCCCGATGCTGCACCCGATCCCTGGCGGCGCCTCGGCCAAGCCATTCATCACCCACCACAATGCGCTGGACATGCAGATGTACATGCGTATCGCGCCTGAGCTGTACCTGAAGCGCCTGGTGGTGGGCGGCTTCGACCGCGTTTTCGAAATCAACCGCAACTTCCGTAACGAAGGCGTGTCGGTCCGCCACAATCCTGAATTCACCATGATGGAGTTCTACGCGGCCTACACCGACTATGAATGGATCATGGACTTCACCGAGAAGGTGATCCGCCAAGCCGCAATCGACGCCAAAGGCACTGCCGTGCTGACCTACGGCGGCCGTGAGCTGGACCTGTCCAAGCCGTTCCAGCGCCTGACCATCTGCGGCGCCATCAACAAATACGCACCTGGCTACACCGAAGCGCAGCTGAACGACATGGACTTCCTGAAGGCCGAACTGCTGAAATTCGGCGTCAAGCCATTCGCGACCGCCGGCCTGGGCGCGCTGCAGCTGGCGCTGTTCGAAGAAACCGCCGAAGCGCAGCTGTGGGAACCGACCTTCATCATCGACTACCCGATCGAAGTGTCCCCGCTGGCCCGCGCCTCCGACACCCGCGAAGGCATCACCGAGCGCTTCGAGCTGTTCATGGTCGGCCGCGAAATCGCCAACGGCTTCTCCGAGCTGAACGACGCTGAAGACCAGTCGGCACGTTTCCTGGCCCAGATGAAGGCCAAGGAAGCCGGCGACGACGAAGCGATGTACTACGACGCAGACTTCATTCGCGCCCTGGAATACGGCATGCCGCCAGCCGG
Organism: Pseudoduganella sp.; assembly: GCA_039593775.1. Lineage (GTDB taxonomy): Bacteria > Pseudomonadota > Gammaproteobacteria > Burkholderiales > Burkholderiaceae_D > Rugamonas. The sequence continues at coordinate 22,556 of JBCNOP010000028.1, read as the reverse complement.
CGGCTGCGGCATCGGCATCGACCGCCTGATGATGCTGCTGACCGATTCGCCGAACATCCGCGACGTGCTGCTGTTCCCGCACCTGCGCAAGGAAGACTAAGTCCAGCCTTACGGACGAGCCCGTGTCACACCCTGGGGTCACACCCCAAGTGTGACACGGGCTCTTCTGTTTACTGGATCACGCGGTAGCAGGGCGTGTAAGCCTTGCCCGCCAGCTTCATCCGGCTTTGCGCCACGAAGGACGCCAGCAGCGCATCCATCGGCCCCATGATTTCCTTGTCGCCGTGGATCTCGAAGTGGCCATACTTCTCAATGGTGCGGATGCCCTCTTCCTTCACATTCCCCGCCACCACGCCAGAGAAAGCACGGCGCAGGTTAGCCGCCAGCACATGCACCGGCTGGTTCTTGTGCAGGCTCAGGTTGCGCATGTTTTCGTGGGTCGGCGCGAACGGGCGCTGGAACTCGTCGTCAATCTTCAGTGCCCAATTGAAGTAATAGGCATCCGAGCGCGACTTGCGATACTCGCGCACCTGCTTCATCCCTTCCTGCATCTCCTGCGCCACCAGCTCCGGATCATCGACGATGATCTTGTAGCGCTTCTGCGCCTCAGGACCAAGGGTCAGTCCAATGAACTCATTGATCTGCACGAAGTAGTCGCGCGAAGTCTCCGGCCCGGTGAAGATCAACGGGAACGGAATATCCGCATTATCCGGATGCAGCAGGATGCCAAGGATGTAGAGGATCTCCTCCGCCGTGCCGGCGCCGCCAGGGAACACGCAGATGCCGTGGCCAACGCGCACGAAGGCCTCAAGGCGCTTTTCGATATCCGGCATGATCACCAGGTCGTTCACGATCGGGTTCGGCGACTCGGCTGCAATGATGCCCGGCTCCGTGATGCCCAGGTAACGCCCGCCGGTAAAGCGCTGCTTGGCGTGACCGATGGTGGCGCCCTTCATCGGCCCCTTCATCGCACCCGGGCCGCAGCCGGTGCAGATATCCAGTCCGCGCAAGCCAAGCTGGTAACCAACTTCCTTCGAATAGTTATATTCCGCGCGGTTGATCGAATGGCCGCCCCAGCACACTACCAGGTTCGGATTGAGCTGCGGCTTCAGCACATTGGCATTGCGCAGGATATGGAATACCGCATCGGTAATGCCCTCGCTGCGCGCCAGGTCGAACTTCGGATTGCCCGTCACCTCGTTGCTGACAAAGACGATATCGCGCAGCACCGCAAACAGGTGCTCGTGGATACCCTTGATCATCTTGCCATCGACGAAAGCGATGGCCGGTGCCCCTTTGATTTCCAGCTTGATGCCGCGCTCGCGCTGCAGGATGTTGATGTCAAACGACTTGAAGCGATCCAGCAACTCCTTTCCATCGTCGATCGTGCTGCCGCAATTCAGGACCGCCAGGGCGCAATTGCGGAAAATGTTATAGAGGCCTCCTTTACCCGAGTCGAGCAGTTGGACCACCTCCGCCTTGGACAGGACTTCCAGCCTGCCCTCCGGAGCAATGAGAGTATCGACAACGTTGCTGTCCATGATACATAAATCCTTTTATTTAACTTTTTTGGGGGCTGCACCTTCAATATACGCTCTTGGTATGCCGATTCACAGACGCAAGCTTGGCAAACATACCACAATGCTGCTTTGCAGCACGCGAAATTGCCCTTTACCGCGCGGGGTAGATTACAATTCGGCTTTTTTTCGACCAGGAGAAACCGCATGAGCGGTCCTATCACCCAAACCACCGAGGCTAAAATCCCTGAATTCAGGCAGATCATGGGTCACCCTGCTCCGCTCTGGATGCTGTTCATGTCCGAGTTCTGGGAACGCTTTGCGTTTTACGGGATTCGCTGGGCGCTGGTGCTGTACATCGTTGCGCAGTTCTACCAGGGCGATGCGTCGGGCCAGGCTGCGGCCAACCTGACTTACGGTTCCTACCTGGCGCTGGTGTATGCGGGCGCACTGTTCGGCGGCTATGTGGCCGACCGCGTGCTGGGCTACCAGCGTTCCATCCTGGTCGGCGCAACCTTCATGGCGGCCGGCCTGTTCATGATCGCCATCCCCGACCCGACGATCTTCAAGTTCGGCCTGGCGACCATCATCGTCGGTAACGGCATGTTCAAGCCGAATATTTCGACCATGGTCGGCAAGCTGTATTCGCTGGGCGACACCCGCCGCGATTCCGGCTTCACCATCTTCTACATGGGCATTAACGTCGGCGGTTTCCTGGCCCCGATCATTACCCAGCTGCTGGCGCAGAAGGTCTTCAACACCGGCGACACCCCGGCATACAAGATCGTGTTCATTTCCGCCGGCGTGGGCATGATCATTTCGCTGTTCTGGTTCTACATGGGCCGCCGCGGCCTGAAGGGCATTGGCGAGCCAGCACCGGAAGCCAAGGATCCAAAGCGTATCGCATACGTTGCGCTGGGCGCGCTGGCCGTGATCCCGGTCGTGTATTCGCTGCTGGCCGTTGGCGCAGCCGCGCTGCAAGGCGTGCTGTCCGTACTGTTCCTGATCCTGGTGATCATGCTGATCGTCGAAGGCGTGCGCAATGGCCCTGTGTCCCGCGACAAGACCATCGCCATGATGGTGATCTTCGCGTTCAACATCATGTTCTGGTGCTTCTTCGAGCAGGCTGGTTCCTCGTTCACCTTCCTGGCCGACCAGATCGTGAACCGCGACCTGGGCTTCATGGTCTTCCCAACCGCATGGTTCCAGTCCGTGAATTCGCTGGCGATCATCTTCTTCGCACCAGTCGTGGCGGCTGTTTGGGTGTGGATGGGCAAGCGTGGCAAGAACCCATCGATCCCGCGTAAATTCGCCCTGGGCATTATCGGCAACGGCCTGGCGTTCGGCCTGCTGATGTACGCCCTGACCCACCTGGTCGACGACAAGAAAATGATCCCGTTCTGGACCCTGTTCATGGTCTACGTGATCCAGTCCATCGGTGAGCTGTGCCTGTCGCCGATCGGCCTGTCGATGGTGACCAAGCTGGCCCCGACCCGCCTGGTTGGCATGGGCATGGGCGGCTGGTTCCTGTCCACCGGTATCGGCAACAACCTGTCCGGTATCGTCGCTTCGATGATGTCCGGCGAACATGGCATGACTGTGGAATCGGCACTGACCGGCTACACCCAGGGCTTCTGGATCCTGATCGGCGGCGGCGTGCTGCTGTTCATCCTCGCCCCGTTCATCCAGAAACTGATGCACGGCGTCAAGTAAATAAATGGGGTACGTCCCCATTTATCAAGCAACAAAAAAGGCAGCTTCGGCTGCCTTTTCTTTTAGTTCGCTGCCAGCCAGGCGTCGAGCCTGGCTTCGGCTCCCGCCGGCAAATGCAGGCCCAGCTTGGAACGGCGCCACAGGATGTCGGCGGCCGTCACTGCCCATTCCTTGCGGCGCAGGTAGTTCACTTCCGCCGCGTACACGCCTGGCAGGATCTCCTCCCCCATGTCTGCCAGCGATGCGCAGCCTTCGAGCAGCGTGTGCGCCCGCGTGCCATATGCGCGGACGTAGCGCCTGACCAGCTCCTGCGGCAGCCAGTCGTATTTCACCTGCACCGCGGCGGCCCAGTCGCAAAACTCCAGCACCGAACGGTTCTGCGGCTCGGCACCAAACAGGTCGCCGCCTGGCAGGCAGGCTTTCTCGGTCCAGCCCTTTTCCGGCCGGCCCAGTGTCTTGCAGATGATGTCGACTGCGTCTTCGGCCAGCTTGCGAAAGGTCGTGATCTTCCCGCCGAAGATATTCAGCAGCGGGGCGCCTTCCTTGTCCAGCTCCAGGAAATAGTCGCGCGTTACGGCCTTGGCGTCCGCTGCGGCATCTTCCAGCAGTGGGCGCACGCCGGCGTAAGTCCAGACCACGTCGGCCGGGCGCACCGGATCGCGGAAATAATTGCTGGCCAATTCGCACAGGTAGCGAATTTCGCTTTCGTCAATCGCTACGCGCTGAGGGTCGCCTTTGTATTCAAGGTCTGTCGTGCCGATCAGCGTGAAGTCACGTTCATAGGGGATGGCAAATACGATGCGGCCATCCTTGTTCTGGAAAATATAGGCCTGGTCATGCTCGAATATGCGGCGCACCACGATATGGCTGCCTTTGACAAGCCGCAGATTGCGCGACTGCTGCTTGCCGCCCGCGGTCTGGATGAAGGACTGCGCCCAAGGCCCCGCCGCGTTGACCACAGTTCGGGCGGTGATGCGCTTTTCGGTGCCGTCGGCCTTGCGCAGCGTCGCCACCCAGTGATCGGCGTGGCGCTCGACGCCGACGCAGGTGGTACGGGTCAGGATGCAGGCGCCTTTGGCGCAAGCGTCCATCGCGTTCAGGACCACCAGCCGGGCGTCATCGACCCAGCCATCGGAATATTCAAAGCCTGCACTGAAAGACTCTTTCAGCGGCCGCCCCGCCGGATGGCAACGCAGGTTGATGCCGCGCGAACCGGGCAGCAGCTCGCGCTTCGCCAGCATATCGTAAAGGAAAAGCCCGGCACGGATCAGCAGCGCCGGCCGCTGCCCTGCGTCGTGCGGCATCACGAAGCGCATCGGCCACATGATGTGCGGCGCGCTGCGCAACAGCACTTCGCGTTCGGCCAGCGCCTTGCGCACCAGCCGGAATTCATAGTATTCGAGGTAGCGCAAGCCACCGTGAATCAATTTGGTGGAGGCGGACGAAGTGTGCGACGCCAGGTCGTCCTTCTCGCACAGCACGACGCACAGGCCGCGGCCTGCCGCATCGCGCGCTATGCCCGCTCCATTAATTCCGCCGCCAACTACCAGTACATCGCAATCTACGTCCGCCATGCGCTCCCCGATTACTGTTTATAAACGACGCCTTCCTTCATCACGAATCCTACCTTCTGAAGCAGGGTGATGTCTTTCAATGGATCGCCCGCCACCGCCACGATATCGGCCGCAAAGCCCGGTTCCAGCGAACCCAGGCGATTGGACTGGCCAAGCAGCGTTGCGGCGCTGAGCGTGGCGGAGCGGATTGCCTCCAGTGCCGGCATTCCTGCTTCCACCATATACGCGAATTCCTTGGCATTTTCCCCGTGCGGGAACACCCCTGCATCTGTACCGAAAGCGATTTTCACGCCAGCCTTGTAGGCGCGCGCAAACGTACCCTGGATTTGCGGTCCGATGGCGGCAGCCTTGGGACGCACCAGCGGCGAATAGTAATTGGGCTCCCTGGCCTTGTCTGCTACGTAGCGGCCTGCGCTGATGGTCGGCACGAACCAGCCGCCGGTCTTCTTGAACAGGCCAATCGCCTCGTCGTCCATGAAGGTGCCGTGCTCGATCGAATCCACGCCCGCTTTCAGGGCGCGTTTCATGCCTTCCGCACCATGGGCGTGCGCGGCAACCTTGAAGCCATAATCCCTGGCGGTGGCAATCAGCGCTTTCAGTTCGGCGTCGTCGAACTGCGAGTTCATGCCGCTGCTGGCCTGGCTCAGGACACCGCCAGTGGCGGTGATCTTGATAAGGTCCGCACCTTCCTGGTAACGGGCGCGCACGGCCTGGCGGGCCTCGTCGGGGCTATTGATGACGCCTTCGTCCGGCCCCGGCGTGCCGTGCAGGTGGCGCAATTCTCGCGACTGGCCGTTGCTTGGGTCGCCATGGCCGCCGGTGGTGGCAATCGTTTTACCGGCAGTGAACATGCGCGGGCCGATGATGGCGCCGGTGTTGATAGCCCGCTTCATGGCGATGTTCAGGCCTTCGTTGGCGCCCAGGTCGCGCACGGTGGTGAAGCCGGCTTTCAGCGTGCGTTCGGCAAAGGCAACCGAATCATAGGCACGGTCGATGGCGTCCAGCGTCATCTGGCCGCGCAGGGCTTCGACCTGGGGCTGGGTCTGGCTGGTCAGGTGCACGTGCATATCAATGAAGCCGGGCAGGCAGGACATCGTGCCCAGGTCCACGTCGCCCTTGCCCTTGGTTGGCTCAATGGACTTGACGGTGCCATTTTCGATCTGCACCGTCACCTTCTCGCGCCATACCCCGGCCTTGACGTCCAGCAGGCGGCCGCAATCGACGGACATTGCATTGGCCGTCCCCATTGCCAGCAGCAGGCCTGCAGCACCCAGTTTCCTCATCGCCCAGCCTCCTTTAACGTGTGGATTTTTCGCGCGCCGCCCAAAGCAGCAGCGCCATGATTACAGCATAAGGCAGCAAGGACAGCAAATCCGCCATCGGGCCACTGAAAAACGGGTTGCTGGTTTCAGCCCAGGCAGTCACCGCCGCGTCGAAATTGGTCATCACACCTGCGGTGATCGCGATCACGATACCGGCCAGGGCGCCACCGGCGATATAGCCGGATGCCAGCAGCACGCCCTCGCTGCGGTCTCCCGCGGCCTGCAGCTCTTCCGCGTTCATGCCGGCGTACTGTGGCAACTTGTTGTTGCGGCGGTCGGCCAGCCAGCGCAGCACGCCGCCCACCGCAATTGGCAGCGTGGCCGACAGCGGCAGGTACACGCCGACCGCAAACGACAGCGACTGCACGCCCGACATCTCCAGCACCACGGCGATCATCACGCCCAGCATCACCAGCGTCCACGGCAACTGCTGGTCCAATATGCCCTTGATGATATAGGACACCAGCACCGCCTTCGGCGCATCGTATTTGCGTACCTCGGTACCGTCCGGGCGCTTGTGGTGCGTGCCGTTGATGCCAGGATCGACGAACCAGACCGCCTTGCCGTCCGGAGCGACCAGGTATTTGCCTTCCGGTCCGCCCTGCGCGTCCGGCTTCTGCCATACCCTGTAGGTCGAACTGTCGCTGGCCGCCTGCGGCCCGTCCAGGCGTGCCGTGGCGGTCAGCCGCGACGCATCCGTCGACAGCCCTGGTGCAACCTGGGCCGCCGGCACGTAGACCGTGCTGGAATTATTCAGTTGCAGCAGGATCGGGCCAAGCAGCAGCGCTGAAGCCAGCGATCCGACGAGCATCGCGTACTGCTGCAGGCGTGGCGTGGAGCCGACCAGGAAACCGGTCTTCAAGTCCTGCGAGACCGTGCCGGCATTGGCGGAAGCGATGCAGACGATCGCACCGACCGAGAGCGCCGTCACATAATACTGGCCGCCGGTCCAGCCGACCATCAGGAAAATCAGGCAGGTGAACAGCAGCGTCGCCACCGCCATGCCGGAAGTCGGATTGGAAGACGAGCCGATTTCGCCGGTCAGGCGCGACGACACCGTGGAGAACAGGAAGCCGAACACCAGGATCAGCAAGGCACCCAGCAAATTCATGTGCAGCGGGGCGGAAGCCGTGATCACCGCGATCAGGCCCAGGCAGCCGATCACCACCCACTTCATCGGGATATCCTGCTCGGTGCGGCGCGTCACATCGGCCTTGCTGCCCTTGCCTACGCCGGACAAGCCGGCCGCCAGGCTGCGCCAGATCATTGGCATGGCGCGCAGCAAGGCAATCAGGCCGCCCGCCGCCACAGCACCCGCGCCGATGTAGAGGATGTAGGCGCCGCGCACGTCGTCCGGCCCCATCTCTGAAATCAGCATGGTGCCGGGCGCCAGGATGGTGGTCAGCGGGTCGCCGAAGAACTTGATCATCGGGATCAGCAGCAGGTAGGACAGCACGCCGCCCGCCGTCATGGTCAGCGCAATGCGCGGACCGATGATGTAGCCGACGCCGAGCAGCTCCGGCGACACTTCGGCGCCGATCGAGCCGCCTTTCAGCGGCGCGCCCAGCACGACTTCCGGCGTATCCTTCCAGCCCTTGAACGAAACGTTCAGCGCCTTGTACAGCAGTCCGATTGCAAAGCCCCCGAAAATGAGCCGGGCGCGGCGCCGAGCATCGCGCGCCGCTTCCGACTCGCCCTGCACCGGCTCTCCGGCCGCCTGGCGCGATGTATCGCTGGCTGCCGCCTTCAACACCTCGGCACACGCCGTCCCTTCGGGGAATTTCAGTTCCTGGTGCTGGTCCACGATCATCGTGCGGCGCATCGGGATCATCATCAGGATGCCCAGCAAGCCGCCCAGCACGCCCACCAGCATCACACGCCAGATTTCCAGCTCGAAGCCGAGGATCAGGATGGCCGGCATGGTCACACCCAGGCCAAAGGCAATCGATTCGCCGGCCGAGCCGGCAGTCTGCGCGATGCTGTTTTCCAGGATGCTGGCGTCCTTGCCGCCCATTTTCCTGGCCAGGCCAAAGAAAGTGATGGCAATAACCGCTACGGGAATCGATGCGCTGACAGTCAGGCCGACTTTGAGAACCAGGTACAGCGAGGAAGCGCCAAACACCATGCCCAGCACGGTACCGAGGAACAAGGCGCGGAACGTCATTTCCGGCAGCCGCGCCTCGTCGGGTATATAGGGACGGAACACGTAAATCCTTTTAGACTAAAACATCTAGGACTATGGCATAAATAGCAATGAAGTAGCAACTATCGAGTAGTCTATAATGCCCCGACCTAGCAACCGAGAGAGCTGATTTGATCAATCGTCCTTCCTGGCTGAACCGCCGCAACGTCATTCGCGCCAGTATCGGCGCAGGCCTCGCCGCCCTCGCCGGCGGCATCGCCCTGGCCTGTTATGCCGCCTTTGTGATCCGCCCTAACCTGCCAACGCTGGAAGCTGTCACCGACTACCGCCCCAAAATCCCGCTGCGCATTTACACGGCAGACAAGGTGCTGATCGGAGAATTCGGCGAAGAGCATCGCGACTTTACCCCGATTGACCAGGTGCCGGACCTGATGAAGAAGGCCGTGCTGGCCATTGAAGACTCGCGTTTCTATGAACACGGCGGCATCGACTGGAAACGCGTGCTGGGCGCGGCCCGCGCCAACCTGCGCGGCAGCTTCCGCCAGGGCGGCTCGACCATCACCATGCAGGTGGCGCGCGATTTCTACCTCAGCAAAGACAAGTTCATCTCGCGCAAGCTGGCTGAAGCCATGCTCGCCTATCGCATCGAAGATGCGCTGGACAAGGACAAGATCCTCGAGCTGTACATGAACAATATCTACCTGGGCCAGCGCTCCTACGGCTTCGCCAGCGCCGCCCAGGCATACTTCGGCAAATCGCTGAAGGAGCTGTCGATTGCCGAAACGGCGATGCTGGCTGGCTTGCCGCAAAACCCTTCGCGCAACAACCCTGCGGTCAATCCGAAGAAGGCGCGCTCGCGCCAGCAAGTGGTGTTGCGCCGCATGTTCGAACTCGAATACATCACCGAAGCACAGTACGAAAAGGCGAAGAAGGAACAGCTGCACGTCAACCACCGCGGCCAGGAATTCGACGTGCACGCCGAATACGTGGCCGAACTGGCGCGCCAGGCGGTATTCGCGCAGTTCAAGGAAGAGAGCTACACCAAGGGCATCAACGTCTACACCACCATCCAGTCGCGCGACCAGGAAGCGGCCTACGATTCCGTGCGCCGCAATGTGGTGGCCTACGACCAGCGCCACGGCTACCGCGGCCCGGAGGCCTATATCGAACTGCCTGCCGACGATGAAGAACGCGGCGACGCCATCGACGAAGTGCTCGGCAAGCGCGTGGTTAGCGATGGCCTGATCCCGGCTGTGGTGCTGGAAGCCAGCCCTACCCTGGTCAAGGCCGAAACCTCGGACGGCGACGTGCTGACCATTAGCGGCGAAGGCCTGAAACTGGCCGCATCCGCTCTGTCCAGCAAGGCCAAGCCGGGGTCGGCGATCCGTCCCGGCGCGGTCATCCGCGTTATGCAAACAGAGAAGAAAGCCTGGGCCATCACCCAGGTGCCGCAAGTTGCGGCGGCCTTCGTGGCGCTGGATGCCAACACCGGCGCCTACCAGGCCATGGTCGGTGGCTTTGATTACGGCCTGCAAAAGTTCAACCACGTGACCCAGGCCTGGCGCCAGCCGGGTTCCTCGATCAAGCCCTTCATCTACTCTGCCGCTGTGGCCAAGGGCTTCGGCCCTGGCACCGTGATTGCCGACGAACCGCTGGAACTGCCTGGCAGCTCGATCGGCCAGCCCTGGAAGCCGCAAAACGACGACGGCAAGTTCGACGGCCAGGTCACCATGCGCCGTTCGCTGGCGGCATCGAAAAACGTGCCTTCAGTGCGCATCCTGCGCGCTTCCGGCCTGGACGACACCCACGCCTACCTGGCCCGCTTCGGCTTTGACCTGTCGCGCCATCCGAAGAACTTCACCATGGCGCTGGGCACTGGCGCCGTCACGCCGCTGCAACTGGCGGGCGCCTACGCGGTCTTTGCCAATGGCGGCTACAAGGCCACGCCTTACCTGATCTCGCGCGTTACCGATTCGAAGGGCGTGCCGATCATGGACATCCAGCCGCCGGCGCCGGCCACTTCCGGCGAACGCGTCGTCGACGAGCGCAACGTCTTCATCATGGACAGCATGATGCGCGACGTGGCCCGCAGCGGTACCGGCGCTGCTGCCGGCCGCCTCGGACGCCCTGACCTGGCCGGCAAGACCGGTACCACCAGCGATTCCTTCGACGGCTGGTTCGCCGGTTACGGCGGCGGCGTAGTGGCCGTAGCCTGGATGGGTTACGACGATCCGAAGTCGCTTGGCGGCCGCGAGTTCGGCGCCACCCTGTCGCTGCCGATCTGGATGGACTATATGCGCTCGGCGCTGCCGAAGCATCCTCCGGTCGACCGCCCGGTACCGGAAGGCGTAGTGCAATTGAACGGCGACTGGCTGCTGGAAGAATATGCCAACGACCCGACCGTGCTGGCAATCGACATGGGCGACGTGCCGGCCGAAGGCGAGCAGCCGGCTCCAGCCGAGGGCACGCAGCCGCAGCCAGCCACTCCACCCGCGCCAACCCAGCCAACGCCGCCTAACCAGCCCGCGCTTCAGCAGATCCCGCAACAGCAAGCGCCGGTGGGACTCTGATCATGCCGGGCCAACGGGCTCCCTCGTTCCGGCGCCGGCGGCTGCTCGGCGCCGCAGCGATGCTGGCGCCGCTGGCAGCCATCGCGCCGGCCACCGCCGCACGCAGCGCAAGCGCGCGCATCCCACGCATTTACATGATCCTGTTCCGCGGCGAGACAGACGTTGAAGCCGGCTTTCACCAATGGTTCAGGGACAAGGGCCTGCAAGCAGAATTCATGGTGCGCAGCGTGGACCTGGATCCCAGCCGCGTACCGGCCTTGCTAGACGAGGCCCGCGCATGGCATGCAGACCTGATCTACACCTGGGGCACCCCCGTCAGCCTGGCGGTGGCAGCCAGGGAGTTCCAGATCCCTATCGTGTTCACCATGGTTTCTGCACCAGTCGCGGCCGGGCTGGTGCAAAGCCTGGCTTCGTCCCGGCGCAACCTGACTGGCGTCAGCCACGTCGTGCCGGCCCGCCAGCAAATGAGCGCCATCCACAGCTACCGCCGCTTCGAACGGATCGGCGCAATCTTCAACCCGAACGAGATTAACGCAAAAGTCGCCATGCGCGAAATGCGCGCTGAAGCCGAACGCGTTGGCGTCGAATTCACGCCGCATTCCATACCTCTCGATGAACAGGGGCAGCCGCGCGCCAACGCGATTCCGGAGATGCTGAAAGACTTCGCAGAACGCAAGGCGCAGCTGCTCTACATTGGCCCGGACAGCTTCATCGCTTCCCAGCGCATCCTGGTCACGGAAACGGCGCTGGCACTCGGCCTGCCCGTATTTTCCGCCGCCGAAGTCGCGCTGCGCGACGGCAGTGCCCTGTTTGGGCTGGTAGCTGGCTATAAAAATGTCGGGCGCTTGACCGCCCATAAAGTCGCCCAGATCCTGTACCATCGCGTCAAACCCGCCGCGCTTCCGATTGAAACGCCGGGCACTTACTCTTACCTCGTCAACATGGACGTGGCACGCCAGCTCGGCATGATGCCGCCGGCCCGCGTGCTGCAGTTTGCGGAGCAAATCAAATGATCCCGCTGTCGCCGCCGGTATTGCAGCAGATGACCATGGGCCTGGCCTATGGATTGACTGACGTCGGCACTGTACGCCCCAGCAACCAGGACAACCTGCTCCTGCTGCCGGAAATGAACCTCGTTGCAGTGGCCGACGGCATGGGCGGCCACGTTGGCGGCGACATCGCCAGCACCGAAGCCCTGCTGCTGGTATGGAAGCACCTGCGCGCCCAGCACACGCCGGGCAGCGATGCCGAGGCGCTGCGCCAGTTGCATGAAGCGGTCCTTTTCGCGAACAGCACCCTGTTCAGCAATAACTCGGCCGCCGGCCTGGCCGATGGCTATGGCATGGGCACTACGCTGACTGGCATGTGGCAACCGCATGCCGACGGGCCTTCTTTCATTTTCCACGTCGGCGACAGCCGCATCTATCGCTACCGGGACGGGCAACTGGTCCAGCTGACTCACGACCAGACCCTGTACCAGCAGGCGCTGGAGGCCGGCATGAAGGGCATCCTGCCGCCGCGGAACCTGCTGCTGCAGGCAATCGGGCCAGGCGAAGAGGTGCGTCCGGATGTGTTCTCGCATCAGATGGCGCCAGGCGACATTTACCTGTTGTGCAGCGATGGCTTGTACGGCGCAACCACGCACGAAGACTTGTCCGCGCAGCTGGCGACTGCCGCACCGGATAAGCTGCCCGAGACCTGCGCCGCACTGGTCGAAAAAGCCAAACAGGATGGCAGCCGCGATAACATCACGGCCGTCCTGCTGCTCTGCCCGGCCTGAGAATACTTCCCCAGCGCCAACGAAAAACGGCTGCAGCGCGCCTTCTACGCAACAAAGTGCTTTGGCACTGAAGGAACCCACCGTGCTAATTCAGCGATCTTGTCGCGCTCGGCGCTGCCGGTGCTAGATTGGGCTCTCCAACAACCAATCAGCACAGGAGGCTTTATGAAGAAGTTCGTCTGGCAGCTGCTCTCGGTCCTGTTCATCGCCATCACCGCCCTTCCCGCTTCGGCAACCGGCTACACGCAAACCCGTTACCCCATCGTCCTGGTCCACGGCCTGTTTGGCTTTGACAGCCTGGGGCCACTTGAATATTTCTACGGTGTTCCCGGCGCGCTGCGCAGCGGTGGCGCGCAAGTTTACGTGACCTCGGTTTCAGCGGCCAACAGCACGGAAGTGCGCGGCGAACAGCTCCTGTTCCAGGTGCGCCAGATACTTGCCGCCACCGGTGCAGAGAAGGTCAACCTGATCGGCCATAGCCACGGCGGCCCGACCTCGCGCTACGTGGCTTCGGTCCGCCCCGACCTGGTGGCGTCGGTGACCAGCATTGGCGGCGTGAATAAAGGCTCGGAAGTGGCGGACGCGCTGGTTGGCGCCGCGCCGGACCTGGTCTACAGCATCGGCAATGCGCTGGGCGGCTTCCTTAGCCTCATATCCGGCAGTTCTTCGCTGCCGCAGGATGCCTACGCGGCGGCACAGTCGCTCAGTACCGCCGGCACCGCGGCCTTCAATGCCCGCCATCCCGCCGGGCTGCCGACAACCGCCTGCGGCGAGGGCGCGCACCAGGCCAACGGCGTGTATTACTTCTCCTGGAGCGGCGCAACGCCCTATACCAATATTTTCGATCCTGCCGATCCCTTCCTGGCCGTCACCTCGATCGCTTTCGGCGGCGCCAAGAACGATGGCCTCGTCGCAAGCTGCTCCTCCCACCTCGGGCGCGTGATCCGCGACGACTACTGGATGAACCACCTCGATGAGGTCAACCAGATGGTCGGCATCACCCACTTGTTCGAAACGAGTCCGGTGACGCTCTTCCGCCAGCACGCCAACCGCCTGCAGGGAATGGGCCTGTGAGCGCCCGGGTGCGGGCGGGACTGGCAGCGTTCGTCCTGGCGGCAGCCGGCGCGCTCGCACTCTGGACGTATGGTGGCGCAGAGCCGCCAGCGCAACCGCATGGCCCTGGCGCGCAGCCGACGCTGCCGGGGCCATCGCAAGCGGCGCCCGCCCGGGTTCCGTTCGTGCCCTCTATGGCCGGGACCCAGCCCGACGGCCAGCTGGATGCCGCCTCCGGTGGCGCGCTGAAGGTCGACTCCGAATTGCGCCACCTGTTCGACTACTACCTGTCCGCGCTTGGTGAAGCCGAGCTGCCAGCCATCCGCGCCGGCATCGAGCAAGAGCTGGAGCGGCGCCTGAAACCCGCCGAGGCCGCCGAAGCCAAACGCCTGCTTGGGCAATACCTCGCCTACAAGCGCGCCCTGGCCGACGCTGAACGCACCCAGGCCGTGCCAGCGGGCGGCACCTCCTTCGCCGCAGCAGCCCGCAACCGCCTGCTTGCCATGCAAGACCTGCGCAAGCGCTTTTTCAGCCCAACAGAAGCCGCCGGCCTGTTTGGCGACACCGATGCCCGCGACCTGGACGCCATCGCCCGCCTCGAACTGGTGGACGATAAGACCCTGACGCCGTCGCAGCGCCTGCAAAAGATGGCAGACCTCGACCGCAACCTGCCGCCCGCCCTGCTGCAGGAGCGGGCCGCACCGCTACGGATCGTGAATGTCGAACAGCAGGTCGAAGCCGCCCGCGGCGCCGGCGCCAGCGACGACGACATCTTTCGCTTGCGCTCAGCGGCATTCGACCCGCAAGCCGCTAGCCGGCTGGCCCAGCTCGACCGGGAGCAGGCCGAATGGCTGCGCAGGGTCGCCGCCTACCGCTCTGCAAGCGCCGGTTTAGGCGGAAACCCGGCCGCGATCCAGCAGCTGCGCGATAGTCTTTTTACATCATGGGAGCAAAAACGGCTGGGCGCCTACGAATAGACGGTTGCACTATAATGTGGGGCCAGCATATTAGTGTCCCCTCAGTTAGCGCCACGTTTGCATGCCTTTCGACTTCAAAAAAGCACTTCCCAAGCCCGGCAACCGCTTCGCGTTGCCCAACCTGTTCGGCTCCGGTGACGCCTACGCGCTGGCGCAAACGGCACTCGAATTGAAAGCACGCGGCCAGATGCTGGCCGTGGTTGTCGCCCAGGCCAGCGATGGCCAGCGCCTGCTGGCCGAAATCCCGTGGTTCGCCAACGGCGGCCTGCGCTGCCACCTGCTGCCCGACTGGGAAACCCTGCCTTACGACGCATTTTCGCCGCACCAGGACCTGGTATCCGAGCGCCTGGCGACTTTGCATGAGATCCAGACCGGCCAGTGCGACGTCGCGATTATTCCGGCCACGACCGCGCTGGTGCGCATGGCGCCGCCCTCCTTCCTGGCCGCTTACACCTTCTTCTTCAAGCAAGGCGAATCGCTGGATGAGGCTAAACTTAAGTCGCAACTGACCCTGGCCGGCTATACCCACGTCGCCCAGGTGATGTCGCCGGGCGAATATTCCGTGCGCGGTGGCCTGATCGACCTGTTCCCTATGGGTTCGGCCCTGCCGTACCGCCTGGACCTGTTCGGCGACACCATCGAAACCATCCGTACTTTCGACGCTGACACCCAGCGCTCGCTGTACCCGGTCAAGGAAGTGCGCCTGCTGCCAGGCCGCGAGTTCCCGATGGATGAAGCGTCGCGCACGGCCTTCCGCAGCCGCTGGCGTGAGACTTTCGAAGGCGACCCGTCGCGCGCTGTGGTCTACAAGGACATCAGCAGCGGTATCGCCTCCGCCGGTATCGAGTACTACCTGCCGCTGTTCTTCGACGATACGGCCACCTTCTTCGACTACCTGCCGGCAGACGCCAGCGTGGCCATGGTCGGCGACATCGACGCCGCCATCAAGCGCTTCTGGGCCGACACCGAATCGCGCTACAAGTTCCTGAAGGCCGACCGCGAACGCCCTATCCTGCCGCCGCACGACATCTTCCTCGGCGACGAGCAGTTCTTCGTGCTGGCCAAGCCGCACCCGCGCATTGCCATCTCGCGCGACATGTCGCTGCCGGCCTCCGAGTTGTCGGCGCCGATCCCGAACATTGCGGTCAACCGCCACCTGGACGACCCGCTGACGAACTTGCGCGCCTACCTGATGCAATCGGGCCGCCGCGTGATGATCTGCGCCGAGACCAACGGCCGCCGCGAAACGCTGCAGCAGTACTTTGCCGAATTCGACCTGTCGCCAGCCCTGATCGAAGGCTTCGACGGCTTCCTCGCCAGCGATGCCAAGGTGGTGCTGGGCGTCTCGCCCTTGCACGCCGGCTTCGAACTGGACGACGGCCTGGCCTTCATCACCGAAACCGAACTGTATGCAGGCAGCGGCCGCCGCGTAGGCCGCAAGAAGCAGGAAGCGGTCACGCAAGTCGAATCGATGGTGCGCGACCTGTCCGAGCTCAAGATCGGCGACCCGGTGGTGCACATCAACCACGGCATCGGCCGCTATATGGGTCTGGTCAGCATGGACCTGGGCGAAGGCGAAACCGAATTTCTGCACCTGGAATACGCCAAGGAGAGCAAGCTGTACGTGCCGGTATCGCAGCTTCACGTCATCTCGCGCTATTCCGGCGCCTCGCCGGACGACGCGCCGCTGCACACCCTCGGCTCCGGCCAATGGGACAAAGCCAAGCGCAAAGCTGCCGAACAGGTACGCGACACCGCCGCCGAGCTGCTCAACCTGTACGCCCGCCGCGCCGCGCGCCAGGGCCACTCGTTTGAATACTCCTCTCACGACTACGAACGCTTCGCCGACAGCTTCGGCTTCGACGAAACGCCGGACCAGGCAGCCGCCATCGGCAACGTGATCAAGGATATGACCTCCGGCAAGCCGATGGACCGCCTGGTATGCGGTGACGTCGGTTTCGGCAAAACGGAAGTCGCCCTGCGCGCCGCCTTCATCGCCGTCATGGGCGGCAAGCAGGTTGCCATCCTGGCGCCGACCACTCTGCTCGCCGAACAGCACGCGCAGACTTTCGCCGACCGCTTTGCCGACTGGCCTGTGCGCATCGCCGAAATGTCGCGCTTCCGCACCGGCAAGGAAATCGCCAACGCCATCAAGGGCATGCAGGACGGTACTCTCGACATCGTAATCGGCACACACAAGCTGCTGTCGGACGATGTCAAATTCGACCGTCTCGGCCTGGTCATTATCGACGAGGAGCACCGTTTCGGCGTGCGCCAGAAAGAAGCGCTGAAATCCCTGCGCGCCGAAGTCGATGTGCTGACCCTGACCGCAACGCCAATCCCGCGTACGCTCGGCATGGCGCTGGAAGGCCTGCGCGACTTCTCCGTGATCGCCACCGCGCCGCAAAAGCGCCTGGCCATCAAGACTTTCGTGCGCAGCGAGAATGACTCCATCATTCGCGAAGCCGTACTGCGTGAACTCAAGCGCGGCGGCCAGGTCTACTTCCTGCACAACGAAGTCGAGACCATCCAGAACCGCCTGGCCAAGCTGACCGAAATGCTGCCGGAAGCGCGCATCGCCGTCGCCCACGGCCAAATGCACGAGCGCGACCTGGAAAAGGTCATGCGCGATTTCGTGGCACAGCGCTACAACATCCTGCTGTGCACCACGATCATTGAAACCGGTATCGACGTCCCGACCGCGAACACCATCATCATGCACCGCGCCGACAAGTTCGGCCTGGCGCAATTGCACCAGCTGCGCGGCCGCGTCGGCCGTTCGCACCACCAGGCGTATGCCTACCTGTTGGTGACCGACGTGCAGGGCCTGACCAAGCAGGCGCAGCGCCGCCTCGACGCCATCCAGCAGATGGAAGAACTGGGCTCCGGCTTCTACCTCGCGATGCACGACCTGGAAATCCGCGGCGCGGGCGAAGTGCTGGGCGAAAACCAGTCTGGCGAAATGCTGGAAGTCGGCTTCCAGCTCTACACTGATATGTTGAACGAAGCCGTGCGCGCGCTGAAGGCCGGCAAAG
Organism: Pseudoduganella sp.; assembly: GCA_039593775.1. Lineage (GTDB taxonomy): Bacteria > Pseudomonadota > Gammaproteobacteria > Burkholderiales > Burkholderiaceae_D > Rugamonas. The sequence continues at coordinate 4,872 of JBCNOP010000028.1, read as the reverse complement.
AACCTGACCTGGCCGCACCACTGGCCACCACTACTGAAATCAACCTGCACACGCCAGCCCTGCTACCAGCGGACTTCTGCGGCGACGTGCACGAACGCCTGTCGATCTACAAACGCCTGGCCAATTGCGAAACCCAGAACGCAATCGACGACCTGCAAGAGGAGCTGATCGACCGCTTCGGCAAACTGCCCGATTCCGCCAAGGCCCTGGTGGAAACCCACCGCCTGCGCATCGCCGCAAAAACCGTCGGAATCATCAAGATCGATGCCCATTCGGAAGCGGTCAACCTGCAGTTCATGCCCAAGCCGCCAATCGACCCGATGCGCATCATCCACCTGATCCAGAACCAGCGCCACATCAAGCTGAATGGACAGGACAAGCTCAAGATCACAGCGAACATGCCTGACCTGGCGGCCCGCGTGAACCAGATCAAGACCGCCATCAAACAGTTAACATGAACAACGACATGACCATGAACCTCGTGCTGCAAGGCGTCGGCGACTGCGCCGCCCGCCTGCAGCGCATCGCCGCCCTGACCGCGCCCAAGAACGTCGTCACGGTTTCCGACAACGCCCTGCGCTGCGAAGGAATCAGCTTCACGCCAGCGCTGCGCCAGACCATCGAGATAGCCGCCCAGGCAGCCCAGCTCGACGCCACCTACATGATGGGCGTGCGCCGCCTGGACGAATTCAAGCTGGTGGCAATGGATATGGATTCGACCCTGATCACGATCGAGTGCATCGACGAAATCGCAGACATGCAGGGCCTGAAGCCGCAAGTCGCCGAGATCACCGAAGCCGCCATGCGCGGCGAACTGGATTTCTCCGAAAGCCTGAAACGCCGCGTAGCGCTGCTGGAAGGCCTGGAAGCCTCGGCGCTGGAACGCGTCTACGAAGAACGCCTGCGCCTGTCCATGGGCGCCGAAAACATGCTGAAAGCAGTGCAAGCTGCCGGCCTGAAAACCCTGCTGGTATCGGGCGGTTTCACCTTCTTCACCGAACGCCTGAAAACCCGCCTCGGCCTCGACTTCACCCGCGCCAACGAACTTGAAATCGTTGACGGCAAACTGACCGGCAAGGTCATCGGCGAAATCGTCGACGCCACCGTCAAGCGCAATACCGTGGAGCACGTCTGCGCCGCCATCGGCATCTTGCCCGAGCAAGCCATCGTCATGGGCGACGGCGCCAACGACCTGAAGATGATGAGCATCTCCGGCATGTCAGTCGCCTTCCGCGCCAAACCAGTCGTGCGCGAGCAAGCCAACGTCGCCCTCAACTTCGTCGGCCTGGACGGCATCCTCAACCTGTTGGCGCATTAAGCCGCCTGGCTTGGCAAATCATGCCAAGCCACCACCATCGTCACATATGCGGCCGCTTGTTCTCAGGCCGCGACGTAATCGCGCCGCAAGCGACGCTCTGCCCAGTTCCTAAAGCATATAGGACCACGGTAGGATATTTTTCCGGACCCGACAGGTAGGGAGATGGCGCACGCGGGGGAACCAGCGCAAACTCCTTCTCGACGCTCCCCCACAAGCTCTCCGCGATTAGAATCGGCTCGCCTTCGAAGCCCCACGACTGGCTTTTTCTATTTGGATCGCTGCTTTTGCCATCAATTCGATTCGCATCGGCCGGGTCAAGATAGTCGCAGCTGTTCGAATCAAAAAGCCGTACTTCGTACGCTGCGTTCCTTCTGAGCCCACTCGCCGAAATTCGCAATCGCGTAGTGGATGAAGTGTGAATCCCATAACCCATGGTGACAGAGCCCTTTACGCCACTCACATTCAACGGCGCCAGGGTGGCCGTAGTTTGATACTCGAAACCCTCTTCGTATCTGCAGCCAGCCAGGATAGCCAGGCAGGCAAGAATGGTTGTTGCCCTGAGATGCATTTCATTTTCCAATCTACTTTGCCTTCGGCAAGGGAAGCAAAAGTTCGACCACAGAGGTCTCGCCAAATCCAACGAGCGTTTCGCGATCCGCAGCGTATACGTGGCCCGAAAAATTAGGCAAAGTCGCAATCTTCGAACGGTGCGCTATATCCCATACAGTGGAGCGCTTTTCATCCACGATGATAAGCCGTTTCCCATCACTGAATAGCGCTTGGGGCGCCAGATCTGTTCCAATTGGCCACTGTTCATCCGACGACCGGTCATTCGATGTCGCATCGGAGATCTGTACACCGGGTTGTTTGCAGCTCCCCTCCGGGTCCTCCGAATCCACCAAGCCCCACATCGCTACGTGGTGCTCGCCAATCCAGCAACTGGGAGTGTTCCAATCATCCCGCAATACCAGATCTACAACGGATGCGCCGTCTTCGCTCTCCCACGGATTGACGCTAAGCCAATCCGTCGCTGACCAGACGCGCGGAACAGAAACTGGATGCCAGACCCACCCATCGTCGAGAATGAGGCTACCATCGGGGCTGGGCCATAACCGGCCATGGAAGTAGTCAAGATAATGCGCCGGCCTTGGACCTCCCTCTTCATATGGCGCAATATGCCGATCGGTCAGCGACTTGCCGGTTGCAGGATCGGCGGCATCAAGCCGATTCCACGCACTGCGGTAAACAAAAACGTCCTGGTCTGCTACACGAAGAAAGCAGGCGCTGAAAGGCACCGTCTCTTCGTAGTACCCCCCGCCATCGAGAGCCATTGTTACAGCACCAGATGACGTGTCGGCGACAATTCCCTTTCGCCCCTTGTCAACGACAACGGCGCAGTAGGTTCCGCTGGCGTTTGAGTAGAGCCGCCACGCGGGCGCACCGAAATGACTATGTCCTTCTTCGCTCGGCAACTCGGGCAACTCGATCATGCACAGGCTCGTCACCACACCGCTGTCCAGGTTCACGCCGCAGACCTCGCCGTCAGACCTCAGCACCAGCACATGGCCGTAGCTCGCCCGAACCGCGCAAACGTCCAGGATTCGGGCGCCGGGCATTGGTAACGAACGAATTGTGCATTCCAAATTTTCAGGTGTGAGCAATCTGCTTTCGCTAATCATTCATCCTCTTTAGTTCAGAACAGCTCATCCAACATCAAATGGAACTCGAGCTTTCTTCGGTCCAGATCCTGGACGCCGTACTGCGCCAGGAACCGCTCCTGAAGCGGAGCACCGAACTCGCCAAGGCAATTCCAGGCGATCGCCAGGTCCTGGTAGCGATCGGCGATACCTGCTCGCCCGGCATCAATACAGCCCGCCACCTCTCCATCATGGATAAGCAGATTGTCCAGCGAGTAATCGCCATGGGTGACGACGGGGTCCGGTGCCAGCGGCAGAAGGTCTAGCATGGTATTCCAAACCTGTTCGGCAGTCCAGCCATCGCGCTCCTCGTCGAAGTCCTCCTCGTCCACCAAGTTCGCATCGATGCGTGCTCGCGCGAGAAGCATCCGATTCTGATGATTGCTGGTAAACGGACAAAGCCCCACCGGGATGGCGTGAATGCGGCGCAGGAACTCTGCGATTGCGTCCACGATTGCAATCCGGCGCTCCGGGTGCGCCTGCATCACCTGGAATGCAGTCTCACCAGACATCGCCGTCATCAACAACCATGCTTCGTTGTGAGTGCGGACGAAATGCGCAACCTCGGGCATAGGCACGTGCCGCCCCAGCCATCGCAGCCTTGCCATTTCATCACTTACATCATCGGCCAGTGCTCCTTCGCCATACTTCAAAAACAAGTCCGGCGTCCCCGCTTTACCATAAAGCCGGTAGACCTCGCCTCCCGATTCGCCAATAGTATTACGGCTCCATTCATACCCGGCCAATTCGGCTGAGAAGTTTGGTGGCAATCGAACCGGGCTGCAAGGCTTTTCGGAATCGATGATTTCAACCAATCGCTGCATCGTATCCTTTCTCATACAACCGCTCTACAAAACAATTTCGGTATTAGGGTTCACATCTCGTCAAAAAGTCGAGTCGCCAACTCCCTTTACCGTGGGGGATACACGACAATCTTCGGATTCTTGGAATTCGAGATTTGAACAAAATATTCACAATCTAACCGAACTGGGACGCAATCAAAGCTCAAAGCCCATCCCATAGAAATCTTTCCAGGTGGCGCCGGAGTATTCGTGAAGTACTCAAACATCACGCTACTAAGTCTAAATTTCGACTTATCCAAGTGCGTTGCCTGCGCGAGATAGTTTTCTGCGAGATGAATGGCCTCTTTCGGCGAAATGACTGGTGCATGCAAAACTGGCGATTCATTCATCGTGTCCGCTTGTGAGTGATGCAAGCCAGAGGCGATCAAGAACAGCCCGGTGAAAAAGGCTTTCAGCAATTTAAACCTCATCTTTTTAATAGGTGGGTTTCGTGTTTTTGAGATATGTCCACGTTGGAAGGTCAAGCGACAACGCCGCGCTCCCGCAGAGCCGCGACTTCGGCTGCTGGGACGCCCAACGCCGCCAACACGCTGTCAGTATGCTCGCCCAGCGTCGGCCCCTGCCAGCGCACTTCGCCTGGCGTTTCCGAAAGCTTGGGCACGATGCCTGGCATTTTCACATGCACGCCATCCGGCAGCTCGGTATCCAGCAGCATGTCGCGCGACTGATAATGCGGGTCGGCGACGATGTCCTTGACCGAATAGATGCGGCCCGCTGGCACTTCGGCGCCTTCCAGCACTGCCAGCACTTCGTCGATGGTGTGTGCAGAGGTCCAGCCGGCGATCGCAGCGTCAATCAGCTTCTCCTGAGCGGCGCGGCCGTCGTTCTGCGCGAACTGCGGGTCTTCGGCCATGTCGGCTCGGCCGATGGCGTGCATCAGGCGCTTGTAAATCGGGTTGCTGTTGCCGGCGATGACCACGTAAGAGCCGTCACGCGTTGGATAGGTATTCGATGGTGCGATGCCCGGTAACGCGCCGCCGCTCCGTTCGCGCAC
>JBCNOP010000279.1:0-5854 GCA_039593775.1 Pseudoduganella sp. | reverse complement strand
AACTCGTCAACCCCATCTTTTCTCGCTTCGTTTCGCGCTATTTGCTGCGTCTCGTTGCGAGGGACAGAACTATAGCCGACCAGCCCAGAGTGCGCAAGGGTTATCTGGCATCTTGTTTGCTTGCATAACAATGCAACGCACCCGGCAATCTGCTTTTGTTCAGTTTTGACACAGGTGCTACATTAAAGAAAGCCGAAAAGGCTGTTGGGGGAGACATGCAACAGGAAACTGTTCCAAATGTGAACAACGCAATCATCGAGACTGCCCACCTGCGCTCACGGAATTATGGTCTCGATCCATGCAGCGATGTGGACCTTGGCCCACTCGACCGCTGCTCCCTGTCCCATATCATTGAACAGAACCGTTTGCTGCATACCCATGCGGTGCCGGCGATGGAAACGCTCTACCAGCAGATCATGAACACCCACAATATGGTGATCCTGACGGATGCCAAGGGTGTGATCCTGCATTCGCTGGGCGACGATGACTTCCTGGAAAAGGCCAACCGGGTTGCGTTGCAGGCCGGCGCCACCTGGTCCGAACAATGCAAAGGCACCAATGCGATCGGCACAGCTATCGCCGAAGCCAAGCCGGCCCTGGTGCACGCAGATCAACATTTCCTTCAGGCCAACCACTTCCTGACCTGCTCCGCGGCGCCAATTACCGACCATGCCGGCAACGTGATCGGCGTGCTCGATGTCTCGGGCGACCAGCGCTCCTTCCATAAGCACACCATGGCCCTGGTGCGCATGTCGGCCCTGATGGTGGAAAACCAGCTATTCGCCGCTGCCTTTGAAGACGTCATCACCTTGCATTTCCACGCCCGTGCTGAATTTATAGGCACGCTGATGGAAGGCATCGCCTCGTTTACGCCTGGCGGTCGCTTTATTGCCGCCAACCGCGCCGGGCTATTCCAGCTTGGACTCTCCTTCGCGGCCCTGCAGTCGCACACATTCAGTTCTTTGTTCGGATTGCCGGTATCGGCACTGTTCGATCATTACCGTACCGCTGCGCCTGGCCTGCTCGACCTGTGCCTGCACAGCGGCGTTCGCGTGTTCGGCCGCGCCCAGCTTCGGCTGGCCAATAACCACTTCCAGCATCCAATCATTTCGGCGCGCGAGGATAGCCATCCCGCGCAGACCAATCCGGCCCACACCGCACGCCGCCTGTCCGGCCTGCGCTACCTGCGCACCGGCGACCAACAGCTGGAAGCAGTGATCGATAAGGTCACCCGCGTATTGGGCAAAGACATCCCGATCATGATCATGGGAGAGACCGGAACCGGCAAAGAATTGCTGGCCCAGGCGATTCACAACGACTCGCCGCGCGCCCAAGGGCCGTTCGTGCCGGTCAACTGCGCATCGATCCCCGAAACACTGATCGAGTCGGAGCTGTTCGGTTACGAGGATGGGGCTTTCACCGGCGCCCGCAAGAAGGGCGCGATAGGCAAGATCCTGCAAGCTAACGGCGGCACGCTGTTCCTCGATGAGATTGGGGATATGCCCTTCCCCTTGCAAGCGCGCCTGCTGCGCGTACTGCAGGAACGGATGGTCACGCCGCTCGGCAGCGGCAAGTCGATCCCGGTGAATGTGGAAGTCATCTGCGCCACCAACCATAACCTGCGCGACCGCATGGCCAAGGGCCTGTTCCGCGAGGACCTCTATTACCGCCTGAACGGTCTGGTGGTGAAGCTGCCTCCGCTGCGCGAGCGCACCGATCTCGAGACCGTCGTCAACAAAATCCTGACAACCGACAGTGGCGGCAAGCGCTATACGGTGGCGCCGGAGCTGATGCAGCTCTTCCTGCGCCATAAATGGCCGGGTAATTTCCGCCAGCTCACCAACCTTCTGCGCACTGGAGTGGTGATGGCCGGCGATGAGGTCGAGATCGGCTTGCAGCACATGCCGGATGACTTCCTTGACGACATGCGAGAGGCGCAGGCGGAAGTCGCCTCCGACGGGGGTAGAACTCCGGCCGGCCCCGCCGGGGTTGCAAGCGTCGCAGCGACCGCCGCTACCATGCCGTGCACTGGCGCACGCCTGGAAGACATGGAGCAGACCCTGATCGTTCGTACGCTGGAGGCGCATGGCGGCAATGTCTCCGCCACGGCGCGCGCCCTGGGCGTATCGCGCAACACGATCTACCGCAAGCTGCCCCATCTCAAATAGCCCGCTTAGAAGAACAGGATGCCGCCGAAAGCGGCGCCGTTCATCTTCGCCTCGCCGCCTGTGAAGGACTTCGAACGCGTCTGCCCCACCTCGCCCACCAGGGTGATGGCGCCGGTCAGCGCGTAATAAGCGCCGGCCGTGAGGTTGGCGTTCGACTTCAGGCCATTCGTGCCGGCGGTGTTGTCGTCGTTCTTGCTGATGCCATAGCCCAGGCCCAGCTTCAGTTTTTCGCTGGCCTTGAAGGTACCTTGCAGCAGCCAGTGCTTGCTGCGTACGTTGCCCTGGTCCGCATCCGACAACACGCCAAGCCCTTTGCCGCCCTGGTAGTTTGCCAGCAGCCCGAAAGCACCCTGCTGCAGAGAAGCTCCTGCCTCCCAACCCGACATGGTGAAGTCGCTGGCGCCGGCAGCAACGGCCTTGAACTTCTGCGACTTCGCGCCAACCCAGGCTTTGAACGATCCATCGGCGTAGGTGAGCTGCGCCTGCACCTGCGGGTTGGAGCGGGTGGAATACTGTGCCGCCGAAACGATGGGCGAGTCGGCTACTGGATTGAACACGCCGGCATCAACGCTGAAGCCTGACAGCTTGGGCGAGCTGTAAGCCATTTGCCCGTAGTATCCAACGTAGGCATAGCCTGCGCCAATGTGGCCTAGCGTGACGCGGCCGCGTTGCGTGGCCTGGACCGGCGCTCCGGCGCCGATCAGCGTCATGTCGCCGAAGATGGCGTTGGCGCCAAAGATACCGCTGTCCCGGCCCAGCTTGAAGGTACCCAAGTCTGCGTTGCCGAAACTGAAGTAGGCCTGGCGCACGTCGACTTCACTGTTCTGCGCGATGGCACTGTCGGTTGCGGTGGCGTGATAGATGCCGATATGGGCCTTGATGTCGAAGCCCGACTGCTTTGTGGTGGCTGACGTCACCAGGCCGTTTGGTAACAGGCCATTGCCAATGGTGGTGCGACGGTCCTCGCCGCCGCAGCCGATTCCCTCAGTCGCCAGCGCCAGGCCGCCCACCGCATCACCAGTGCACGACACATACGTGTAGTAGGCATTGACAATGCCGCCAACATTCACGTTCCAGTCACCTGCCTTGATTTCCACTGCGTAGGCGGCAGGGGCGAGCATTGCGCCGGCAATGGCGGCAAGCGTGATCTTCTTCATTGTTGTCTCCTCGATTTGATTGATGGATGCTGCACAAGGGACAGGGCAATTTGCGTGCCGATGCCGCGCACTAGGGCGACGCGGTGAAGCATTGTTCTGTGCTGCGCCATATCGGATCAGCGCTGTTCAAAAAAAAGGCGGCCCGCAGGCCGCCAATGCAACACATGGAGATCGTCTACTTCGGCGCGAGCTTGAAGACCCACACCGAGCCGCCCTGTTCGAGCAGGTTCACTTTCTTCGCCACTTCGCCGCCCCACAGCGGCACTGCGCCGCCCCAGCCGGAGACCACGGCCACGTACTGAGTGCCGCCGTCCTGCCAGGTAACCGGCGGCGCCACCACACCGGAGCCGGTCTGGAATTTCCACAGCTCCTTGCCGGTCTGGGCATCGAGCGCTTTCAGGTAGCCTTCCGGCGTGCCGTAGAACACCAGCCCGCCAGCCGTCGCCATTGCACCACCCCACAGCGGAGCGTTGTTCTTCACTTCCCACTTGATCTTGCCCGTCTTGGGATCAATCGCACGCAAGGCGCCGATGTAATCGTCGAACAGCGGCTTGATGGTGAAGCCCGCGCCCAGGTAGGCACCACCCTTCTTGTAGCTGATTGGCTCATTCCAGATATCCATTCCCCATTCGTTCGCTGGAACGTAGAACAGCTTTGTCTGTGGGCTGTACGCCATTGGCTGCTGGTTCTTTGCGCCGAGGAAGGCTGGTGCGGCAAACACGGAAGCGCCCTTCTTGCCCTCCTCGCCTTTGGTCGGATCACCGGGGCGGCCTTCGACGATGTAGTTCGGGCGCCCCGTCTTCAAGTCAATGCCGCTGGCCCAGGTGATCTTGCGCACGAAGGGGAAAGCGTTCTGCAGCTTGCCGTCGCTTGCGTCGATCACGTAGAAGAAACCGTTGCGGTCGGCCTTGCCGCCATAACGCTTGCCGTCCATGTCGAAGGTGACGAACTCGTTGGCGCCATCAAAATCCCAGGCGTCGTTGGGCGTGTTCTGGTAAGCCCATTTGATGGCACCCGTCTTCGGATCGAGTGCCACGGTGGATGAAGAATACAGGTTGTCGCCAGGACGCAGGTGGCTGTTCCACGGTGCAGGATTGCCCGTGCCGAAGTAGGCCAGGCCAGTCTTCGGATCATAGGTGCCCCCCATCCAGGTCGACGCGCCACCGGTCTTCCACAACTCGCCTGGCCAGGATTTGTTGACCGAGCCGGTGATGCCGGTCTCGGTTGCCTTGCCTTCGCTGTCGTACTTGTAGCCCATATGGCCTTCCACCGTCGGACGAGTCCACAGCAGTTCACCCGTCTTTGGATCTCGGCCTTCGACACGGCCGACGATGCCGAATTCGCCGCCGGATACACCGGTGAGCAGCACCCCGTTGGCAATCAGCGGCGCAGCCGTCATCGAATAACCCGCTGCGTAATCGTCGACCTTCTCTTTCCAGACCAGCTTGCCGGTATCCTGGTCCAGTGCTACCAGTTGCGCGTCCAGTGTACCGAAGATCACCAGGTTGTCGTACAGCGCTGCGCCGCGGTTGACCACGTCGCAGCAGGGCATGATGGCGTCGGGCAGGCGGTGCTCATACTTCCACAGCTTGCTGCCGGTCTTGAGGTCGATGGCAAAAATGCGCGAGTAGGAAGCCGTCACGAACATCTTGCCGTTGTAAATCAGCGGCTGCGATTCCTGGCCGCGCTGCTTCTCGCCGCCAAACGAGAACGACCATGCCGGCACAAGGCGGCTGACGTTCTGCGTGTTGATCTGCTTGAGCAGCGAATAGCGCTGCCCTTCCGAACCCATGCCCGAAGAAAGCACGCTGCTGGTGTCCTTCGCAGCGTTATCCAGCATTGTGGTGGTCACGCTGGCCGCTTGCGCCAACGTCACCGCCCCCAGCAGCATTCCTATGGTGATGTATTTCACGTCCTGTCTCCTTTTTTATGGTCTATTTTCCCGAGTGCCGTGCATTCCTCGTCGGTGAACAGGCGGGAACGAAGCAGGAAACGCTTGCCGGTGCCGTTATCGAGCGAGAACATGCCGCCGATGCCGGCCACCACGTCCACGATCAGTTGGGTGTGTTCCCAATACCCATATTGCTCAAGCCCGATATAGAACGGCGCGCCGCCCAGGCTGCCGAGGTAGACGTCAGTCTCGCTGACATCGAACTCGCCGGCCGGATAGCACATCGGAGCACTGCCATCGCAGCATCCGCCTGACTGGAAAAACATGATCGGGCCATGTTGCTGATGCAGTTGGTCGATGAATTCCAGTGCAGGTGCGGTCGCCGTGACCCTGGCAATTGCGTTATCCATGCTTCGCCTCGCCTTTCGGCCTTAGAAGAAACCCAGCGCGTTAGGGTTGTAGCTGACCAGCAGGTTCTTGGTCTGCTGGTAGTGGTCGAGCATCATCTTGTGGGTCTCGCGGCCAATGCCCGACTGCTTGTAGCCGCCGAACGCAGCGTGGGCCGGATAGAGGTGGTAGCAGTTGGTCCAGACACGGCCGGCCTGGATGGCGCGGCCCATGCGGAAGGCACGGCTGCC
>JBCNOP010000278.1:0-5932 GCA_039593775.1 Pseudoduganella sp. | reverse complement strand
CTGCTGAAGCCGGACGCCAGCTTCCAGAAGATGGTGCCGGCGACGCATCCCTTCATCGCCAACTACCTGAAGTACGAGAACGAGTTGCGCCCGCTGGGCAACAACATCCGTATCGCGGTGGAAGCGAAGAATGGCGACATCTACTCGAAGGAATACCTGGACACGCTGAAGGCGGTGACCGACGAGGTGTTCTACATCCCGGGCGTAGACCGCGGCAACCTGAAGTCGCTGTGGACGCCGAACGTGCAGTGGATGGAGGTCACCGAGACCGGCATGAACAGCGGCCAGATCATCCCGCAGGGCTTCGACGGGTCGCCGGCAATGCTGGACGAGGTGCGGGCCAATGTGGCGCGTTCGGGGCGCATCGGCAGCCTGGTGGCGGCGGACCAGAAGTCCACCATCGTGCAGGTGCCGCTGCTGGAGATCGACCCGGAAAAGGGCACCAAGCTCGATTACGGCCTGTTCTCCGAGCGCCTGGAAAAGCTGGTGCGCGAGAAGTATGAAGCGCAGGGCGTGAAGATCCACATCGTGGGCTTTGCCAAGGTGGTGGGCGACCTGATTCACGGCGCCAAGGCAATCGGCATCTTCTTCGCGATCACCTTTGCCATGACGGTGGCGCTGCTGCTGTGGTATTCGCGCTGCTGGAAGTCGACGCTGGTGACGGTGTTCTGCTGTTCGCTGGCGGTGATCTGGCAGCTGGGGATCGTGCGGTTGCTGGGCTTCGGCCTGGATCCGTATTCGATCCTGGTGCCGTTCCTGACCTTTGCCATCGGCGTGTCGCATGCGGTGCAGAACATCAACACCATGGCGGCCGAGCGTCTGTCCGGCAAGACGGATGTGGAGGCGGCCAAGCAGACCTTCCGCCAGCTGTTCATCCCGGGCACCATTGCACTGCTGTGCGATGCGGTGGGCTTCTCGACGCTGCTGGTGATCGAGATCGGCGTGATCCGAGAGCTGGCCATTTCGGCTTCGGTCGGCGTGGCGGTGATCGTGCTGACCAAGATGTTCCTGCTGCCGGTGCTGATGTCGTATGTGGGCGTGACGCCGGCCTGCCTGCGCAACCAGGAGCGCAAGTCGAAGCGCAAGCACCGCTTCATGCGCAAGCTGTCGCGCTTCGCGGAGCCGAAGTTCGCCAAGTGGGCGGTGCTGGGCGCGGTGGCGGTGTTTGCCACGGCGTTTGCGCTGAACCGCGACCTGAAGATCGGCGACCTCGATCCGGGCGCGCCGGAGCTGCGGGCGGATTCGCGCTACAACCGCGACAACGCTTACATCACCGGGCATTATTCGACCAGTTCGGACGTGTTCGTGGTGATGGTGAAGACGCCGGCCGGCGAGTGCGGCGCCTATCCGACGGCGGAGGTGGTGGACCGTTTCCAGTGGGAGATGGAGAACGTGCCGGGCGTGGAGTCGACTACCTCGCTGTTCACGGTGCAGAAGCGCATCATCTCCAACGTGAATGGTGGCAGCCTGAAATGGCAGGCGCTGTCGCGCAACCGGTTCGTCTCCAATTCGGCGCAGCGCATGATTCCGTCCGAGTTGTACAGCAACGATTGCTCAATGCTGCCGGTGCTGGTGTTCCTGGCCGACCATAAAGCCGATACGCTGACGCGGGTCGTGCAGGCGGCGCAGGCGTTTGCGAAGGAGAACAATACGCCGCAGGCGGAGTTCATCCTGGCGGCGGGCAATTCCGGCATCGAGGCGGCCACCAATATCGTGATCAAGCAGGCCGAGATCACCATGCTGGTGCTGGTGTATGCGATTGTGGCGCTGCTGGTGTGGTGGGAGTTCCGTTCGCTGCGCGTGACCATCTGCATCATGGTGCCGCTGTATATCACGTCGGCGTTGTGCGAGGCCATCATGGCGCGCCTGGGGCTGGGGGTGAAGGTGGCGACCTTGCCAGTGATTGCGCTGGGGATCGGGATTGGTGTCGATTACGGCATCTACATCTACAACCGGCTGCAGTGCTTCCTCGATCGCGGGATGGAGCTGAAGGAGGCTTACTTCGAGACGCTCAAGACGACCGGGGTTGCGGTGGCGCTGACAGGGGTGACGCTGGCGCTGGGGGTGCTGACCTGGGTCTGGTCGGACATCAAGTTCCAGGCCGACATGGGCCTGCTGCTGATGTTTATGTTCTTGTGGAATATGGTGGGGGCGATTGTGATGATTCCGGCGCTGGCGTCGCTGCTGCTGCCGAAACGCTAAAACCGGTAATTCGGGGTCTGACCCGCAGGGTCAGACCCCCCAACGGTATTACGGGTGGGGGTTCGGGTTAGGCGTCTTTGACTTTCTCAAAAGATCAACTGCGCACAACCGAAACCCTTAGCCGCTGAACTGACGGGGTCTGACCCTGCGGGTCAGACCCCGGTTTACCGGGTTTTACTCCTGCCGCTCCCAAGTCTGCGACCGGCCCAGCCAGGACACGCCGATATACCCGCGCACCTTCAGCTTCTTGCCGCCATCGGCCACTTCCAGCTTGCTCTTGTAAACCTTGCCGTTGTTCGGATCAAGAATCTCGCCGCCGTTGTATTCGCTGCCGTCTTTCTTCAGGCCGGACACGATCACCATGCCGACAATCGGCTTGTCCTTGCGCGCGTCGGTGCACTTGTCGCACACCGGGTTCTGTTCTTCGGTCGGGCCGCGGAACAGCTTTTCGATCTTGCCCTGCAGGGCGCCGTTTTCCTCGGTGATGCGGATCAGGGCTTTTGGTTTGCCGCTGACGTCATCGATGTTTTTCCACAGGCCGACTGGAGAGGGTTCTTGGGCGAATGCCGGTGCGGCGGCCAGCAAGGCTGCCACAGCCAGCGCCACTGTGCGGGTTAGGCGCATGGGGGTGTCTCTTTTTTAGATTTGGGGAAAACCAGTTTAGCAAAGGACCCGGCGCGGCACCGTACGGTCATGCTATTTTTTTTGGAGGGAAGCCTCTAGAAATGAAACTGCCCGGCCGAAGCCGGGCAGTTGCTCAATAAATGGGGTACGTCCCTATTTATTATTAAGCTCAGGCTGCTGGCAGTTTGGCCAGTTGTTCCTGCATTTTCGCCAGCGTGGCGCCGAAGGTGGCGACGCGCTCTTTTTCCTGCGCGACCACGGCGGCCGGGGCGCGGGCGACGAAGCTTTCCGAGGACAGCTTGCCGTTGGCTTTGGCGATCTCGCCTTCCAGGCGGGCGATCTCTTTCGACAGGCGCTCGCGTTCCGCTTTCACGTCGATCTCGACTTTCAGCATCAGCTTGGTGGTGCCGACCACGGAGACGGCGGCCGGCGATTCCGGCAGGGCGTCGACGATCTGCACTTCCGACAGCTTGCCCAGCATCTGGATGTAGGGCGCGAAGGCGGCCATGCGCGCTTTGTCCTCGCCTGAGGCTTCGACGATCAGCGGCACGCGCACCGATGGGGCCAGCTTCATTTCGCCGCGCAGGTTGCGGGCGGCGTCGGTCAGGCCTTTCAGTTCGCCCATCCAGGCTTCGGCGCCGGCGTCGATGGCGGCTTCGTTTGGCAGCGGGTAGGCCTGGGTCATGATGGACTGGCCTTCGCCGCCTTTGCCGGCCAGCGGGGCGACGGTTTGCCACAGCTGTTCGGTGACGAACGGGATGATCGGGTGAGCCATGCGCAGGATCACTTCCAGCACGCGCAGCAGGGTGTGGCGGGTGGCTTGCTGCTGGCCCGGCGTGCCTTGCTGGACCTGCACTTTGGCCAGTTCCAGGTACCAGTCGCAGTACTCGTACCACACGAACTGGTAGATGGTGGAGGCGATGTTGTCGAAGCGGTAGTCGGCAAAGCCTTTGTGCACTTCCTGCTCGGCGCGGTTCAGGGCGGAGATGATCCACTTGTCGGCGGCGGACAGGTCGGCTTCGTTGGCGGAGCAGTCGTGGCCTTCGGTGTTCATCAGCACGAAGCGGGTGGCGTTCCACAGCTTGTTGCCGAAGTTGCGGTAGCCTTCGCAGCGGCCCAGGTCGAAGTTGATGTTGCGGCCCAGCGAGGCGTAGGAAGCCATGGTGAAGCGCACGGCGTCGGTGCCGTAGGCAGGAATGCCTTCCGGGAATTCCTTGCGGGTGGCTTTTTCGATCTTGGCCGCGTCTTTCGGGTTCATCAAGCCGGTGGTACGCTTGGCGACCAGGGCTTCCAGGCCGATGCCGTCGATCAGGTCGATCGGGTCCAGGGTGTTGCCCTTGGACTTGGACATCTTCTGGCCTTGCGAGTCGCGCACCAGGCCGTGCACGTACACGGTCTTGAACGGCACCTTGTTGGTGAAGTGGCTGGTCATGATGACCATGCGCGCGACCCAGAAGAAGATGATGTCGAAGCCGGTCACCAGCACGGAGCTTGGCAGGAAGGCCTGCAGTTCAGGCGTTTCGTTCGGCCAGCCGAGGGTGGAGAACGGTACCAGGGCGGACGAGAACCAGGTGTCTAGCACGTCGTTGTCGCGGGTCAGGGCGCCGGTCACGCCTTTGGCGGCGGCTTGCGCTTTGGCTTCTTCTTCGTTGCGGGCGACGTAGATGTTGCCTTGCTCGTCGTACCAGGCCGGGATCTGGTGGCCCCACCACAGCTGGCGCGAGATGCACCAGTCCTGGATATTGTTCAGCCACTGATTGTAGGTGGTGCTCCAGTTTTCAGGGACGAATTTGATTTCGCCGCTGGAGACTTTTTCCAGCGCCACTTCGGTGATGGATTTGCCCGGGTTGAAGGTGCCTTCAGGCGCAGGCTTGCTCATGGCGACGAACCACTGGTCGGTCAGCATAGGCTCGATCACGACGCCGGTGCGGTCGCCGCGCGGCACCATCAGCTTGTGTGGCTTGACTTCGACCAGGAAGCCTTGCGCGTCCAGGTCGGCCACGATCTGCTTGCGGGCGGCGAAACGGTCCATGCCCTGGTAGGCAGCAGGGGCGTTTTCGTTGATCTTGGCGTCCAGGGTCAGGATCGACGGCATGTCCAGGTTGTGGCGCTGGCCAACGGCGTAGTCGTTGAAGTCGTGCGCCGGGGTGATCTTCACGCAACCGGTGCCGAACTCCTTGTCGACGTAGCTGTCGGCGATCACCGGGATTTCGCGGCCGACCAGCGGCAGCTTGAGCATCTTGCCCACCAGCGCGGTGTAGCGCTCGTCGGTCGGGTCCACTGCCACGGCGACGTCGCCCAGCATGGTTTCAGGACGGGTGGTTGCCACGACCAGGTGTCCGCTGCCGTCGGCCAGCGGGTACTTGATGTGCCACATCGAGCCGTCTTCTTCTTCCGATACCACTTCCAGGTCGGAGACGGCGGTGCCCAGTACCGGGTCCCAGTTGACCAGGCGCTTGCCGCGGTAGATCAGGCCTTGTTCGAACAGGCGCACGAACACTTCGGAGACGACCTTGGAGCGCTCGGCGTCCATGGTGAAGTACTCGCGGTTCCAGTCCGGGGAGGTGCCCATGCGGCGCATCTGGCCGGTGATGGTGGAGCCGGACTTTTCCTTCCACTCCCATACTTTTTCGACGAATTTTTCGCGGCCCAGGTCATGGCGCGACACCTTCTGCGCGTCCAGCTGGCGTTCCACCACGATCTGGGTAGCGATGCCGGCGTGGTCGGTGCCCGGGATCCAGGCGGTGTTGTGGCCCAGCATGCGATGGTAGCGGGTCAGGCCGTCCATGATGGTCTGGTTGAAGGCGTGGCCCATGTGCAGCGTGCCAGTGACGTTCGGCGGCGGCAGCTGGATGCTGAAGGACGGCTTGCTCAGGTCGAGGGAGGCTGCGTAGTAACCGCGCTTTTCCCACTCGCTGCGCCAGAACTGTTCAATGTCGGCAGGCTCGAAAGACTTGGCTAATTCCATGATTTGGGCTGTAAATTTGGCGAAAACTTTCATTATAAGGTAGATTGCTGGGGACATGGACGCCAGCAATTCCCCCTCGCCCCGCAAGCGCGGCCGCCCTGCGCAGGCCGCTTCCGACAGCCTGAAACCGCTGCTGAT
>JBCNOP010000277.1:0-5975 GCA_039593775.1 Pseudoduganella sp. | reverse complement strand
AGGCCCGTGCACGCGGCTTGCGCCTGACCCCGAAACAGATGTTCGACAAACCGACCATCGCGCAGGCGGCACAGGTGGCGGTGCCGGTAGCGGCCAAGCCCAAGGAGGCCGGGCTCGCTGCCGTCAGCGCCGACCTACCGTTGACGCCAATCCAACAGTGGTTCTTCAAACAGGAATTGACGCAGCCGAACCATTGGAACCAGTCCGTGCTGCTATCAGCCGCGCAAGCGCTTGACCGTGCTTGCCTGGGTGCGGCGTTGCAGGCGGTGGCGGCGCAGCACGATGCCCTCCGCCTGCGCTTCACGGTGGAAAACGGCATTGTGCGTCAGCGCCTCGCCGCAGAGCTGGCTCCGGTAACGCTGCAGGCCATCGAATTGGCGCCGGAGGCCAGCATCGAGGATGCATGTACTGGCGTACAGCGCAGCCTGGACATAGCACGCGGTCCGCTGTTGGCGGCCGCGCACTTGCGCCTTCCCGATGGCAATGAACGTCTGCTGCTGGCGGTACACCACCTGGCCGTCGACGGCGTGTCGTGGCGCGTGCTGCTGGAGGACCTTGACACCGCCTACGCGCAGGCGAGGGCTGGACAGCCGATCTTGCTGCCGCCCAAGTCCGCGTCCTGGCAGGCTTGGGCTATCGGCCTGGATGCGGCGGCCCGTGCCCCGCGCGGCACGGATGAACTGGGCTACTGGCAGTCTGCCTTGCAGCCCATGTCCTTGCCGTGCAAAGATGCTCAAGGCGAGAACACCGTCGGCAGCGCGCAGCGCATCGGCTTGTCCCTGTCGGCCGAGGAAACTCGCCAGCTGCTGCAGGTTGCGCCCTCCGCTTATCGCACCCAGGTCAACGACCTGCTGCTGGCCGCACTGGCCCAGGCGCTGGGTGCATGGAGCGGCAGCCCGCACGTACTGGTTGAGCTGGAAGGACACGGCCGCGAGGACGTGGCCGGCGAACTTGACCTGAGTCGCACGGTCGGCTGGTTCACCAGCCGCTTCCCGGTATGTCTGCCTGCGATGCAGGACGTGCCGGCGGCGATCAAGGCGGTGAAGGAATGTCTGCGTGCGATACCGAACAAAGGCATCGGATACGGCTTGCTGAAGTATCAGGGCGACGCCTCAACTCGTGCAGCGATGGCCGGATTGCCGCAGCCCGAAGCCAGCTTTAACTACCTCGGCCAGTTCGACGGCGCAGCGGCCAGCGGGGCGTTCCGCCTTTCTGATGAGGGCACTGGCGTCAATCGCGCCGGCGTCAACCGGCGCAGCCATGGCCTGGACATCGTCGGGCAAGTCACTGATGGCGTGCTGACGATGACCTGGACCTACAGCCCGCAACGTTACGACGACGCAGCGATCGCGCGCCTCACGCAAGATCACATGGACAGGCTGCGCGCGCTGGTCGCGCATTGTGTGCAAGCCGAAGGCGGCGCGACGCCGTCCGACTTCCCGCTGGCGCAGTTGGCGCAAGAAGAGCTCGACCGCTTGCCGGCTCGGGCGATCGAGGATATTTACCCGCTGGCGCCGATGCAGGAAGGCATGCTGTTCCACAGCCTGTACGCCCCCGACGCCGATGTCTATGTCAATCAGCTGAAGGCAACATTTGCCGGCACCCTTGACGCCGACGCATTCCGCGACGCGTGGCTGATGTCGGTGAGCGAGCACGCGATCCTGCGTACCAGCTTCCTGACGGAGCGCGCGGGTGATGCTCAACAGGTGGTGTGGCGTGCAGCGGCACTGCCATTTGCCGTCTACGACTGGCGTGACATCGAGGCCGGCGAACTCGCGGCGCGCCTGGCGCAATGCATGGAACAGGACCGTCAGCGCGGCTTCAACCTTGAGCAGGCGCCGTTGATGCGCGTTACGCTGGTCAAGCGCCCTGACGGCGCCACGGAATTCATCTGGACCAAGCATCATCTCTTGCTGGACGGTTGGAGTTCGGCACGCCTGCTCAACGAGGTCCTGGCGCGCTACTGCGCGCTGGTCGATGGCGCCGCCCTCCCGGTCGTTGGCGGCACAGCAGGCCGTTATCGCGATTACGTGGCGTGGCTGGCCGAGCAGGCGCAGGATGCAGCGCAACAGTTCTGGCGCGACACGCTCGCAGGACTGTCAGGACCACTGCGGCTGGCCGATGCCGTTGCACGGCCGCGCGAGGGGGCGGGCGGACATGGCGTGCAGGTACTGCACCTGCCTGCTGCACTCACCACAGCCTTGCAGCGCAGTGCGCAAACGCACCAGGTGACGCTCAATACGCTGGTGCAGGCTGCCTGGGCCCTGCTGTTGTCGCGTTACAGCGGCCGTGACGATGTCGTGTTCGGCATCACCGTGGCCGGCCGGTCGGCCGAGGTGCCGGGTATCGACGGCATGCTGGGACTGTTCATCAACACTTTGCCGTTGTTCCAGCAGCTCGATTCTGCACAGGACCTGGGCGACTGGTTGCGCCGCCTGCAGGCGGCCAATGCCGATTTGCGGCAGTACGAGACGACGCCACTGGCCGACATCCAGCGCTGCAACAACGGTGGTGGCGGCAATGCGCTGTTCGACACCTTGTTTGTCTTTGAAAACTATCCGGTCGATGCGGCGCTGGATGAGCGTCGCGCGCGCCTGGGCATCACGGATGTGCATGCGCACAGCCAGACCAGCTATCCGCTGTCGCTGACCGTGGTGCCGGGCGAACAGCTGCGTATCGACTTTGTCTACGACCGCGCCAGCTTCGACGATGCGGCCATGGCACGTATGCAAGGTCACCTGCGTTGCCTGCTGGCTGGGCTGGCCGACACCGGCAGTGTGAGCGTCGGCGACATCGCGCTGCTGGACGCAGAGGAGCGACGCAGCTTGACGCAGGGCTGGCACGCGCCACAGTCGGCTTTCCCGTACACGGCGCCGGTGCACGAACTGTTTGCGCGCCATGCCGCGGCCACACCGGATGCGGTGGCGCTGTCGTGCGAGGGGGCATCGCTGACCTACGGCGAGCTCAATGCGGCCGCCAACCGCGTGGCGCACCGGCTGCTGGCACTGGGCGTTCGCCCTGACGAGCGGGTAGCGGTCTTCCTGGAACGCGGTCCGTGGCTGCTGGTCGCGCTGCTTGGCGTACTCAAAGCGGGCGCCGGCTATGTGCCGCTCGATCCGGCTTATCCGGTGGATCGCCTGGCGTACATGCTGGACGATAGCGCGCCGGTGGCGCTGCTCACCAGCGGTGCCTTGAAGGCAAGCTTGCCGCCTTGCGTCATGCCGGTACTGATGGTCGACGATGTCGATATGCTGGCTGGCATGCCCGCATCCGACCCGGTGGCGGTGGGACTGCAGCCGCAGCACCTGGCCTATGTGATCTACACCTCGGGTTCGACCGGCATGCCAAAGGGCGTGATGGTCGAGCATCGCAACGTCACGCGATTGCTGGCGGCCACGGAGGCCTGTTTCGGCTTCGGGCCGCAGGATGTCTGGACGCTGTTCCATTCCTTTGCCTTCGATTTCTCTGTGTGGGAAATCTGGGGTGCGTTGGCCTATGGCGGCAGGCTGGTCGTGGTCCCCGCCGATTGCGCTCGCTCGGCGGAGGACTTCTATGCGCTGCTGTGCCGCGAGCAGGTCACGGTGCTGAACCAGACGCCGAGCGCCTTCCGCGCGCTGGCGGCTGCGCAAGCGGCCAGCGGTGCGGATCACGCATTGCGCCACATCATCTTCGGCGGCGAAGCACTGGAACTGCATACATTGAAACCTTGGATTGAGCGCAACGATCCGCTGCGCACGCAACTGACCAATATGTATGGCATTACCGAAACCACGGTTCATGTCACGTATCGTCGCCTGCGGCGCGAGGATATCGAACGGGCGGATGGCAGCATGGTGGGCGGGCCAATTCCCGACCTGCGGGTCTACATCCTCGACGCGCAACGTCGGCCGGTGCCGGTTGGCGTGTCGGGCGAGTTGTACGTGGGTGGCGCCGGCGTTGCGCGCGGCTACCTGAATCGTCCCGAATTGACGACGGAGCGCTTTATTGCCGACCCGTTCAGCGCGGATCCGCAGGCGCGCCTATACAAGTCCGGCGACCTTGGTCGATGGACGGCGCAGGGCGATATCGAATACCTCGGCCGCAATGACTTCCAGGTCAAGATCCGGGGCTTCCGCATCGAACTGGGCGAGATCGAAGCCAGGCTGGCCGCTTGCGCTGGCGTGCGTGATGCGGTCGTGATCGCGCGTGAAGACCGTGCCGGCGACAAGCGCCTGGTGGCCTATTACCTGGGCGAGGATTTGCCGGTCGCGCAGTTGCGTCGGGACCTGGGTGCGAGCCTGGCCGAGCACATGGTGCCGTCGGCGTTCGTGCGTATGGAATCCTGGCCGCTGACGGCCAACGGCAAGCTCGATCGCAAGGCGCTGCCTGCGCCGGAGTATGGCGGCGAGGCGCTGGCGTATGCCGCCCCGCGCAACGAGACCGAGGCCGCACTGGCCGGCATCTGGTCCGAAGTGCTGGGTGTCGCACAGGTCGGTATCCATGACAACTTCTTCGTCCTTGGCGGCCATTCCCTGCTGGTAATGCAGGTTGCATCACGCGCCTCGATTGCCTTTGGCCGGAAAGTCGCGCTGGCGACCGTGTTCCAGCAAGCGACGATCGCGGAACTGGCGGCAGCGCTGGCGCAGCAAGAGCAACCGTCGGCCAACGCCGCGTCCCTGATGGCGGACCTGCTGAATGAACTGGAATAGTATGCAAAACAACAAACAACAAGAGATGCTGGCGATTGCACAACGCCTGGCCAGCCTGCCGGCCGACAAGCGGGCCGTATTTCGCCAGCGCCTGCGCGAGAGTGGCGTCGATTTCTCGGCTTTGCCCGTGGTGCCGCTGGCGGCGCGCCCTGCGCAACTGCCACTGTCATCCACGCAGCAGCGCCTGTGGTTCCTGCAACAGCTCGAGCCGGACAGCGCCGCCTACAACATCCCCGCTGCGTTGCGGTTGACTGGTCCGCTCGATGTGGCTGGCCTAGAGGAGGCACTGCGCGCCATTGTTGCGCGCCACGCATCGCTGCGCACGGTGATCCGTGAGGTCGATGGCGGCGCTGTGCAGATCGTGCTGCCGGCGCTCGACTTTGCGCTGCAGGTCGTTCAGGCAGGGGAAGCGGATGCGCTACGATTAGCACAGGGTGAGGCAGCAAAGCCGTTCGACCTGAGCACCGGACCGCTGCTGCGTGCAGCCTTGTTCAAGGTGGCCAATGACGACCATCTCTTGTCGCTCACAGTGCATCACATCGTTGCCGATGGCTGGTCGATGAACGTGCTGATGAAGGAGCTGGCGGCACACTACGCGGGACTGGGCGCGGCATTGCCTGCGTTGCCGATCCAGTATGCGGACTATGCGCTGTGGCAGCAGGAATGGCTGACCGGCGAATTGCTGGCGGCGCAACTCGATTACTGGAAGGCTACGCTGGGCGACGAACATCCTGTACTCGAACTGCCGGCGGATCGTCCACGCCCAGCGATACCCAGCGGCCGTGGTGCGAAGCTGCGTTTTGCATTGGGCGAGGGCTTGGCCACCGGACTGCGCCAACGCTCCCGGGAGCAGGGCGCGACGCTATTCATGACCTTGCTGGCGGCATTTTGCGTGCTGCTGCACCGCCTGACCGGCCAGCGCGACATCCGTGTCGGCGTGCCGCTGGCCAACCGCAACCGCGTCGAAACGGAGAGCGTGATTGGTTTCTTCGTCAATACGCAGGTCATGCGCGCCCAATGCGCAGCACGCACGACATTTGCGCAATTGTTGGCGGACGTCAAGGACGTGGCGCTGGGCGCCCAAGCGAACCAGGACCTGCCGTTCGAACAGTTGGTCGAGGCCTTGCAGCCTGAGCGCAATATGGCACATTCGCCGCTGTTCCAGGCCATGTTCAACCTGCAGGGCGCAGCGCTGGACAAGGATGCCCGCATGGGCGCCGTTGCTGTGCGCAGTCTGGCCCAGGACAGTGGAGCGGCGCAGTTCGACCTGTCGCTCGATATCATCGA
>JBCNOP010000276.1:0-5991 GCA_039593775.1 Pseudoduganella sp. | reverse complement strand
GGCTCTCAACGGCGACCACCGTTAAATGCAGTACCTGGAGAGGTGGCAGAGTGGTCGAATGTACCTGACTCGAAATCAGGCGTAGGGTGTCCCCCTACCGTGGGTTCGAATCCCACCCTCTCCGCCAGAACACTGAAAAGCCCCGATGAAATTCGGGGCTTTTTTTTTGTTCGCCGGAATTCAAAGGCGAGCAATCTGCTGAGTGATATTTGCCTTGGCGCGTTCGTTTCGTTCGCTAAAGCGGTCGGTCAGATAGCCGGTCCAACCACGCATCAACAGAGTAATCTTGACCAGCTCCTCCATTACATCTACCACGCGATCGTAGTAGGCAGACTGGCGCATACGCCCGGCGCCTTGCTCCAGCGGTATCCAGTCGATCTGGTTCCTCATTGCCGCGGTAAGCGCACCATGTTTGGCAGGTCATTGATGGCCATGCGTTAGTCCGTTACTGATTGGTTGGCAAATGCGCCCGGCGCGACGGTGCCGCCAACAGTGGCGCCAGCGGGCGGTGCGGGGTAGAGCCAGGTGAAAAGCAGGGTTGCGGCCGTTGCGCCAAGCAACTGGGCGATGATGAATCCGGGCGTGTCGGCGGGGCGAATGCCGGCGAAGGTGTCCGTCGCTGCGCGTGCCAACGTAACTGCGGGATTGGCGAAGGAGGTCGAGGCAGTGAACCAGTAAGCAGAGGTGATGTAAGCTGCTACGGCGAACGGCGTGATTGATGGGCGGCTGCGAGAGCAACCGATAATCACGCCAATCAGTCCGAATGTCGCTACAAACTCGCTCCACCATTGGGCCGCACCGCTGCGAACATGCGCCGATGCGAAGAAGGCTGGTTCACTGAACATCGCGTGGGCTGCCACAACGCCGGCAAATGCCCCCGCGATCTGCGCGACAATATAGGGTAATACCTCGCCGGCGGGAACATTTCGCTGCCATGCTTCGGACAGCGTGACCACAGGATTGAAGTGCGCGCCCGAGACGGTGCCGAACATCAGGATCAGTGCGACCAGGCCGGTGCCGGTTGCGATTGTGTTGGCCAACAGCGCGATGGCCACGTTGCCGCCGGCAAGGCGTTCGGCCATGATGCCGGAACCTACGACCACGGCCAGCAGCAGGGCGGTGCCAAGGGCCTCCGAGACTATGCGTCGGGAAAACGTCATCACATTACCTCGCCAATGCGGTCCAGTTCCGCCTTCATGCGTGCACGGTCATGCTTGATTTCTTCCAGCGGCAGCGAGAAGAACGTCTCGATGCGCTTGCGCAGGATGCGGTAGGCGGTCATGAAGGCGGCATCAATTTCTTCTTCCGTACCGGTTGCGTGGGCCGGATCTTCCACGCCCCAGTGGGCACGCAAGACTGGACCGAGGTAGGCAGGGCAGGTCTCGCCTGCAGCGCTGCCGCACACTGTGATGACGATGTCCGGCGTCACAGGCAGGTCGCCCCAGGATTTGCTGTGGCAGCCCTCTGTGGATATGCCTTCGCGTTCGAGCAGGGCGAGCGAGCGTGGGTGAACATAGCCTGCCGGCTTGCTTCCTGCGCTGATGGCGTGCCAGCCAGCTGGCGCCAGGTGGTTGAAGGTGGCTTCGCCGAGAATGGAGCGGCAGGAATTGCCGGTGCAGAGGATCAGGACATTCATGGTTTGCAGGATTTGTTGGATGACGGGGTGCAGCTTTCGCCGCCGCAGCAGTTTTCAGTCAGGAAGGACAGCACGCTGTTCATGGTGTCGAAGTTTGCGCTATAGATGATGAAGCGGCCTTCCTGGCGTGCTTCAATCAGCCCGGCGTTGGTCAGTTCCTTCAGATGAAAGGACAGCGACGACGGGGCGATATCCAGCTGCTCGCCGATCTTGCTGGCGGCAAGGCCTTGCGGGCCGGTCTGGACCAACAGTCGAAATGCGTTGAGCCTCGACTCCTGTGCCAGGGCGGCAAGGGCGGCGATGACGGTTTTGGTTTTCATGAATGTGCGACTTGTGACTTTTGTTCAGTTTGCGGATTATGGCATCTTTGTACGACATTTCAAAGAATATCGAATTATCTTGACAGCTTGATGACATGCGAATTATTCTTCGTTCGTCGATGAACGAATGAGATGGGTATGATCAGTTGTTGTGGCGAGAAATCGGATGGAGCGCTGCCGACGGTAGATGCCGACGAGGTGGCCAGGCTTTGCAAAGCACTGGCCCATCCTGCCCGCGTCCAGTTGCTGTGCTACCTGGCGTCGTACGGAGCGTGCTACTTCGGTAACCTCGCGGATGTGCTGCCGCTTTCGCCCTCCACCATCTCCCAGCACGTCACCATTCTCAAGGAGGCGGGGCTGATTCTTGGCTCATCCGACGCACAACGAGTGTGCTATTGCGTCAACCCCGAACGGATCGGGCAGCTTAAACAGCTGATCAATGCCCTCTGAGGGCATTTTTTTGAAAAACATTATTCGTAATTCGCCGAATAACAAAGGAGGGAAAGAATGAGCTTGGACCTGGAAATTCGTAGTGCAACTGAGGCGGACTGGCCCGCCATCGAGGCACTCCTGGAAGAAGGTGGACTGCCTTTGGCAGGCGCCCGCGAACACTTGAGCTCCTTCGTCGTCGGCGCCAGCGGGAACGAAATCAGGTGCGTCGCAGGCTTTGAGCTTTATGGCAGCGTTGCCTTGCTGCGCTCAGTCGCAGTCGCCGGTGCTTTGCGCGGGCAGGGAGCCGGTGACCGGTTGCTCGAAGCGATCCGGTCAAAGGCACGCGCTGAAGGTGTTGAGGCACTTTACCTGCTGACTACAACGGCAGCGGCGTTTTTCAGTAAAAGAGGATTCCAGCAAGTAGAGCGCAGCAACGCGCCCGACAAACTCAATGCGTCGCGCGAATTCCAGGGCGCGTGCCCGGCATCGGCCACAATGATGGTCGCGCGCATCGGCAATAAGCAACTCCCGGTCGCTGTCCTCGGCGCGGGGCCAGTAGGCTTGGCTGCGGCGGCGCACCTTATTGCGCGTGGTTTTACGCCGCTGGTGTTCGAACGCGGCGAGTCGGCGGGCGCCAACCTGAATAGCTACCGCCACGTGCGTTTGTTTTCTCCCTGGCAGTACAACATCGACAAGGCTGCACGCCGGATGCTCGAGGCGCACGGCTGGACTGCGCCTGCCGATGACCACCTTCCCACTGCGGGTGAAGTGGTTGATGCATACCTGCAGCCTCTCGCCTCGCTGCCTGGGCTGGTGCGAAACGTCCACTATGCGCACCGTGTCATACAGGTGACCCGCGCTGGGTTCGACAAGGTCAAGACGCGGGGCCGCGAAGCGGCGCCCTTTGTTGTCAGGACGAGAAGCGCATCCGGTGAGCAGGACCATAGGGTGCTGGCCGTGATTGATGCTACAGGCACGTGGTCGCAGCCTAATCCGCTCGGCGCCGACGGACTGCCCGCACTTGGAGAAGATGCTGCGGGATCGCACATCGACTACGGCATGCCGGATGTCCTCGGCGAGGGCCGGCCGCTCTACGCAGGGCGCCGTGTGCTGGTCGTCGGTGCTGGCCATTCGGCTGCAGGCAATCTCCT
This sequence comes from Pseudoduganella sp., assembly GCA_039593775.1. Classification (GTDB taxonomy): domain Bacteria; phylum Pseudomonadota; class Gammaproteobacteria; order Burkholderiales; family Burkholderiaceae_D; genus Rugamonas. The sequence goes on along the minus strand of JBCNOP010000276.1, from coordinate 2,452 downwards.
GGCGCTGGCCCAACTTGCCGAGGAGGCGCCTGGCACCGAGATTGTTTGGGCGATGCGCGGCAACCGGTTGGCCAAGGTGTTTGGCGGCGGAGATGCGGATGGCCTGCCTGCGCGCGGCCAACTGGGTGCGCGGCTCAAAGCCTTGAAGGAGTCCGGCCGCCTCGAACTTCATACTGATTTTCGGATCAGCGCATTGCAGGAGCGGGACGGTACCTTCGTGGTGGACGGCACCGGAGCTGATGGTGGAGCACGACGCATTGATGGAATCGCTCGCATCATTGCCGCGACCGGAGCTCGCCCGAACCTCGATTTGACGCGCGAACTGCGGGTGCGCCACGACCCTTGGCTAGAAAGCACCGATGCGCTCGCGCCTCTGATCGACCCGAACGAGCATAGTTGCGGAACCGTGCGTCCACACGGCCACCGTGAGCTGGCGCATCCGGAAACAGGTTATTACGCGGTCGGTGCAAAGAGTTACGGTCGTGCGCCGAACTTCCTGATGGCGACCGGCTACGAGCAGGTCCGTTCCGTCGTGGCTGCACTGGCTGGAGATTTTGCGGCGGCTGACGACGTCCAGCTGGAACTGCCCGAAACCGGCGTTTGCAATACCCAGTTCGCCGATACTCCTGCAGGCGGCGCCACTGGCTGCTGCGGTGGCCCTGCGCCCGCTGGCAGTGAAGCCTGCTGTGCGCTTGATGTTGAGGAGAAGGCGAAAGGCGCCAGCGGCTGCGCCACATCTAACGCCTGCAAACCGCATCGGTCCGCGTCTTCCGGTTGCTGTGCCTGAGGGAAGAGAGCATGCGTTCACTTTTCATGCGTGGATTCCTTCCACTTTCCCTGGCGCTCAGCGTCGCGTCGTTCTGGTTTGCGTTGACACGTGGCGGCAACCTGGAGTTGGCTGTCGTCTTGCCCGCGGTGGCGGTCATGCTAGCCGGCGTAGCTGCTGAGCGCCGATGGCCGTACCGTGCCGAATGGTCTCGTTCGCGGGACGACGTGGCAACCGATCTTGCCAGTGCCGCTGTATTATTTGCAGCCGTGGATCCATTGCTAAAGTGGCTGGGGCCTCTCGCGGTGACGGCCGCGTTGGCTGGCAGCGGCACAGCGAAGGTGCTGGACCTGTTCCCAACCAGTTGGCCATTTGTTTTGCAAGTGCTGCTGGCCGCGCTTATCGCGGAATTCGGCGGCTATTGGTCGCACCGTCTGCACCACGAGTGTCCCGCGTTGTGGTGGCTGCATGCCCTGCATCATGGGAGCGAGCGCATGTACACGCTCAATAACTTCCGCTTCCATCCGCTCAATTACGCGCTGAACTACCTGATGGGCATCGTGCCGTTACTGGTGCTGGGCACACCGGAAGCGGTGATCCTTGCGTACTTTTCGGTGACGCTACCGGTTCTCATGGTGCAGCACGCGAACCTGCCGCTGCAAGCCGGGTGGCTCAATTACGTATTTAGTACCAGTGAGATTCACCGTTGGCATCACTCCAGCCGCGCTGAAGAAGGTGACAGCAACTTTGGCCGTTCGCTCGTGATCTGGGACCAGGTGTTTGGCACATATCGGAACCTCCCGGCTAACAATCATCCACGCAAGGTCGGGCTATACGCAGGAAGCAAATATCCATCGCGCGCATCGTTTATCGAGCAAGTGTTGTCGATTTGCCTGCCAGGCTGCTGCCGGAGCGCCGCTTAAAGGATCGCGATGAAGAGACCGACTATCTCAGTGCTGACCTTGGGGCTGACGCAGGTGATTTCATGGGGCATTCTTTACTACGCATTCGGCGTCATGGCGCCCGCCATACAGAGTGACCTTGGGCTTGCTGATGCGACGATTTATGGAGCATTTTCGTGGGCGGTGCTCATAGCCGGCCTGGCGTCGGTTCCGGTAGGAGCACTCATCGACCGGCACGGCGGCAGCCGCATCATGGCTTCCGGTTCGCTTCTCGCCGCTATAGGGCTATTCGTACTTTCGGGAAGCCGCGACATATCCGCCTATTACCTTGCCTGGACCCTAATCGGCCTCGGTATGGCAATGAGTTTGTATGAAGCCGCCTTCGCGACGTTAAACCGGAGTTTGCGTGAAGCGTCCCGCAAAGCGATTTCGGATGTCACCCTGATGGGAGGGCTGGCCAGCACGGTATTTTGGCCGTTGACGGCATGGATGCTTGGGCGCATCGATTGGCGTCATACCTGCTTGATCTTCGCCGCTATCTTGTTAATCGCCTGCCTGCCATTCAATGCATTACTGGATGATGTGAAGGCACGGCCTCCCGCCAGCCAGACGATGGAGGGTCGCCAGTTTGCCCTCGCAGATGCGATTGCCCACCCGGTTTTCTGGCTCCTGGCGACTGTTTTTGCGGCCCACGCATTCATATTTTCCGCCCTCTCCGTGCACATGATTCCACTGCTTCGAAAAATGGGGCATCCCGAGCAGTTGGTTGTTACGATGGTCGCTA
>JBCNOP010000275.1:0-6065 GCA_039593775.1 Pseudoduganella sp. | reverse complement strand
CCGTTTGACATTCTACCTAGTAGTAGGTAGAGTGCAGTCATATGAGTACGCATTCTTCCAGAGTCGAAGACATTTTAAGCTGCACGAGGTCGCTGATCCTCGCAGGGGGCTACGATGGTTTCAGCTATGCCGACATCTCTAAGGTAATCGGCATTCGGAATGCGAGTATCCATTACCATTTCCCCAGCAAGGCTGATTTGGTGCAGGCATTGGTGGTAAGGCATCGGGAGGATGCAGAAGCCGGCATTGCTCAACTGGACAATCATGTCTCCGACCCTGTAGAGAGATTACGCGCCTACGTGGGCTATTGGGAAACGTGCATCGCTGATACATCGGTTCCATTTTGCGTCTGTGCGCTACTCGCCAGTCAGCTTCCTGCGCTTCCTGTTCCAGTGGCAGAGGAGGTGCGCCGCTATTTCCGATCACTCGCCGCTTGGCTCGCATCTGTTCTGAATTGCTGTGCCGCGCAAGGCAGTATTCGTCTGCTGGGAACTGCTGAGGTGGAAGCTGAGGCGTTCATGGCAAGCATCCACGGCGCAATGCTTTCCTCGCGCGCGTATGGTGACACCAGGATGTTTGGCCTGATCACACGTCAAATGCTGGATCGGCTAGTCATTCGAGAATAAGCGAAATGAGGAAGCCTTCGTTTTTTTTGTCCTGATTGCCTACTTACTAGTAGGTAGATTGCAGTTCGTCTTTCAATTTGGAGAATGATATGTTCGGAATTTCGCAACTCGGCTGGTTACATGTGATAGGTAGTTTTCCCGCCATCCCCACCGCAATCTACATGCTCGCCCGCCACGGACGGATCGTGCCGCGTTCGAGGCTTGGCGTTGCCTACCTGGCTTCAATGTTTGCTGGTGCGTCGACTGTGTTTTTGATCGCAAAGCAGCCGGCTAGCAGCGCCATTGGCGCAGTGACACTAGTGTTACTGCTGCTTGGTTATGGCGTCGGCTGGTTCTCAAGGCTGGGGAAAGCTGCAAAATATCTTGAAACGGTTTTTCTTAGCTTGACTGTCTTCCTGTTGATGGTACCGACGGTCAGCGAAACGCTGCGCCGTGTGCCAGACGGTCATCCACTTGCGACCGATTTGAAGTCGCCAATTCTTCTTGCTGCTCAAGGCATCCTTTTTCTGATCCTCGTTGTTGGCCTGGCAGCGCAAATCCTTTACTTGCGCAAGCGCGGACGGACCGTGGAAGCGGCGACTGTTGATGTGCACTGAACACTGACCCGCCTTCCCACAAACTTCCATCTGAACGATGCCACGAGGGCGCGGTTGAGCGTTTGCTGTGCGGACGCTCAATGTCCGGTAATATAGATTCAGATGCATGTGATTCATCCGGTACCTCCAATCCCTCCAATCCCTCTGTGTCCATGGCCAAAGCGAACTTCAAGGTTCTACCGTGCGGTGATGCACGCATTCAGGCGGTAGAAGCGTGTAGCAGCCAATCCTTTTCCCGGCATACCCACGAACAGTTCGGCATTGGCCTGCTGACGCATGGCGCTTCAAAGTCGTTCAGCGGCTGCGGGATGGTAGAAGCCGGCGCAGGTGATGTCATCACCGTGAACCCGAACGAAGTGCACGACGGTGCACCGCTTGGCGACGGCGGGCGTAGCTGGAAGATGTTGTACCTGGAACCTGGCTTCGCGGTGGAGCTGCTGCGCGATGGCGACACGGGTCTTGGCGGCGCTTCGCTGGAGTTCAGTGCGCCGGTGTTGAGCGACGCCGGCCTGGCGACAAAATTTGAGCGCGCGTACGCTGCCGCCACGTCGGCGCTGCCGGGCGCCCGGCTGGCAGCCGAGCAGCACCTGCTGGACCTGATGGCGCAGACCTTGCTGCGCCGCCGCGCTGCTGCCGCCCGTGCAGCGGCGCCAACTGCCATTGCCCAGTCGATGATGGAAGATGATCCCCTGTCGGACTGGTCTCTGTCCGAACTGGCCGATGCTTGCGGCTTGAGCCGCTTCCAGCTCGTGCGGTCATTTGCCCGCAATACGGGCTTTACGCCGCACGCCTTCCTACTGCACCGCCGCATCCTGATGGCGCGCCGCATGATCGCGGGAGGGATGGCATTGGCCGAAGCCGCTGCTGCAAGCGGCTTCGCCGACCAGAGCCACATGACCCGCGTCTTCACACGCAAATATGGCGTTGCTCCTGGCGCTTTTGCAATTTCGTTCAAGACCTGATGGCGCCAGCCGGTCTAGCCTGTAGCTTTCGTTGATGGGGGCTACATATGGTGGGATATCTGTATTGCGCGCTGGCGATGGTGACGGTCGGCAGCACAGTGGTGGCCAGCAAGGTGATTGCAGCGGGACTGCCGCCGTTTACGGCGACTGCCTTGCGCTTCATGGTGGCGCTGCCGGTGTTTCTCGTCCTGTGCTGGCTGCTGCGCGCGCGCTGGCCGCGAATCGGACGGCGCGACGCTGCGTTGCTGGTACTGCAGGCTGGCGCGGGAAGCGTCGGCTATACGGTGCTGCTGATTTCGGGGATGTCGTTCACCAGCGCGGCTACCGCGGGCGTGCTGGTTGGTACGCTCCCGATTGTGACCGCAGCATTTGCAGTGCTGGGGCTGGGCGAGCGGCCGACGATGCGGCTGTTGGCCGCAATCGCTTTGGCGGCGCTCGGCGTGCTGATTGCCAGCGGTGTGAATTGGCCGGCCGCCGGGACGGATGGCGGCGCGGGGGCGCACGGGGCAGGGCAAGTGCTCGGGATGGCGCTGATCCTGGCCGCCGTGGCGTGCGAATCGTTCTTTATCCTGCTGAACAAGCGCCTGCGCACGCCGATTGAAGCGCTGCCCCTTTCGACGCTGATGTGCGCTCTAGGACTGCTGCTAGCGGGCGCAGCCTCCCTGGCCATCGAGTGGCCGTGGGAAATCAGCATGAGCGCGAGCGCGCTGCAGGCGGTGCTGTATTACGCGCTGGTGCCGACGGTGCTTGGCTTTGTGCTGTGGTATGCCGGTGCGGCACGCATCAGCGGAGCAGAGGCTGCCTTGTTCACGGCCCTGTCGCCGATCTCCGCCACGCTGCTCGCCAGCACGATCCTGCGCGAGCCGGTCACGATACCGCAACTGGCCGGCATTGCTTGCGTGCTGGCAGCGGTGGCGAGTCTTGCCTGGAGGCGTACTCCTTATGGTAGGGTTGAGACTTTGTAACCAAGGAGGTGCGCCATGAGCATCACAAAACAAGTATCCATCCTGCTGGCCGGCCTGGCGCTCGCCGCCAGCGCTTTTGCAAACCCACTGGACGCGTTGACCGAGAAGGAAGCGGGCGGAGGCCTGAAAGCCGCGCTGGAAGCCGGCTCGGTGGCAGCAGTGGGCAAGCTGGGCGTTGAAGGCGGTTTCCTGAACAACGATGCGGTGCGCATCAAACTGCCGCGCGTGCTGGAAAAAGCCCGCCCGATCCTGGAAATGACTGGCCGAGGCGAACAGCTTGATGAGCTGGAGACCGCGATGAACCGCGCCGCCGAGCAAGCCGTCCCGCTGGCCAAGCCGCTGCTGGTGAACGCAGTCAAGTCGATGACGCTGAGCGATGCAAAAGCGATCCTGACTGGCGGCGAAACCTCAGTCACCGATTTCTTCAAGGAGAAAACCGCAGCCCCGCTGGCGGTGAAATTCAAGCCGATCGTGAAAGGCGTGACGGACCGCTCCAAGCTGTCCGGCCAGTTCAATAACGCGATGGCGCAGGCCACCAAATTCGGCCTGGCGAGCGAAGAGCAGGCAACGGTGGAAAGCTACGTCACGCAGCGCGCGCTGGATGGCCTGTTCCTGATGATCGGGGAAGAAGAGAAGAAGATCCGCGAGAATCCGATTTCTTACGGCAGCAAGGCGATTTCCAAAGTCTTCGGCCTGCTCAAATAAGCGTTCGGCCGCGCGGGTTGCGGGCTTGCGCGGCCGAGTTCAGGATTTCAAGCTGTCCTGATTTGAAGGTTTGCTGGTGTTCGCCGTCGCTGTCACGCCAGCGGCACAGCACATCCTCATCATCGTTCCGGCCGGAAGGGCCGGGCGTGGTGCGGATCACCAGCATCTTATGGCGCCAGCCAATTGGCCGCACCGCATCACCTGCCTTTGCCCGTTCGCGTTCCATGATTGCCTCCTGCAAGCAGCAGAAACCATGATACGCCTGTCGGGCAAGGCAGGGCGCCCGATCAGGAACCGATCAGTTGTACAGCATCAACCTGCAGGCGGGTGGTGGTGATGTTGTTGGATTTGGTGATGCGGGCTGCCTTGGCCTTGTATGCCGTTTTCTCGATCGGCTGCACGAACCAGGTGCGCGGGCCGCGATGGTCGGGTTTGACCGTGTTCACGCCGGACCAGACGGTATTCCATTTGCCATCGGTATCTTGCAGTTCCACCTTGGTGATGCCTTCCAGGCCGTAGGATTCGGCCACTGCCACGCGCAGCTGGGTTGCATTGACCGGCTTGTCGAAGGACACTTCCAGCGAGTCGAAGCCGATGTCGCTATCTTTGGTAGACCAGTAGTTGCCGTCGACTTTGCCGACAGCTTTCGAGGCGTTGTAGCTTTCGCTGTAGTTTGAGCTGGCGCTGGCGGCGCTGGCCCACTGCGCGCCTGGATCGGCCATATAACCCTGTTCCATATTCGAGTAATCGAGCTTGGCCTGGCGCTTGGCGATTTCGCGCTGCTCGTCGCTCATGTTTTCGGTCGAGACTTCAGGCGTTGGCAGCGGGGCGTTGCCGGCGGCTGCGGTGTTGGCCGCGGGTGCTACAGGAGCAGGTGCCGGCGCTGCAGGAGCAGCTGCAGGTGCGGCTGCGGGGGCTGGAGTCGCTTCGGAAGCAGGTTCCGGCGCGGGCGCCTTCTTGGCGCAGGCTGCGAGCAGCAGGGCAGGTAAAAGCAAGGCGTATTTGGTCTTCATGACGGCTCCCTATTGAATTATCAAAACAGCAAGCCGCCGATATTGTCACAAACCCGCCCCGCTTTCAATTGTGTGCGGGGTTTAGTAAGTTACTAAGTGATATTTACGCAACATTCACGTCCAGCAGCACGGTATAGGCGAGGCGCTTGCCTTCAAATACCTGGCCGCCGCGGATGACGGCGTCGGTTGACGTGAGCTGGCCGGTGATCTCCTGGCGCGCCAGCATGGTGCGGAAGGCCACGGCGTCTTTCGGCGCCAGGTAGCCGACCATTTCATTATTGAGGAAGACGGCGACCGCCTTGTCTTCGTAAGGGTTGTTATCGTCCGCCAGCAGCAGCGCCTTGAGATGGACGTTGGCTGCGGCCTCGCCATGCTCGCCGGCCAGGGCGCGGATGGTGTCGGAGTAGCGCGATTCGCCCAGCACTTCAAGCTGGAACCGGCCTTCGTCGGTCCAGTGGTGCACCGGTTCGCCTTGCGGCAGCGGTGTGTAGGAGCCGCCCACCGGTTTGCCCGTCGGCGCAGGCGCGGTTTTCGGTCCGCCTTTCAGCAGGAAGTACAGCGTTACCAGTGCCAGGACGATGATGAGGATATTCAGTGCGAGGGCCATTACAGTGGGCTTCCTAAGGGACAAGACCCGCTATTATCGCAGGCCGGGCCTAAAAACCGGAATGGTATAATCGTCCCTTTTCCTTGCACGTTTAGCCATGTCTTCCGAATCCACGCCAAAGGGCAAAATGCTCTATGACCCGACCGAACACCGCATCCGCAGCTTCGTTACGCGTGCTGGCCGCTTGTCCACGGCCCAGGAACGTGCACTGAACGAGCTGGGACCGAAATTCCTGGTCGAATACAAGAAAGAGGCGCTGGATTACGAGAAGACTTTTGGCCGCAAGGCGCCGGTGATCCTGGAGATTGGCTTCGGCATGGGCGGCACCACCGCCCACATCGCAAAGCTGATGCCGGAGAAGGATTTCATCGGCGTGGAAGTGCATACCCCTGGCGTGGGCAGCCTGCTCAAGCTGATCGACGAAGAATGCTTGGCAAACCTGCGCGTGATCCAGCACGATGCCGTGGAAGTATTGCGCGACATGATCCCGGCCGGTTCGCTGGCAGGCGTGCATATCTACTTCCCTGACCCTTGGCACAAGGCGCGCCACAACAAGCGCCGCCTGATCCAGGCGCCATTCGTGAAGACCCT
>JBCNOP010000274.1:0-6069 GCA_039593775.1 Pseudoduganella sp. | reverse complement strand
GGAAGCAAGACATGAGATTCCAGTACCGCTACTACGGCGAGACTTACGTCAGCAACAGCGCATCATCGACAGATATGCGCTTCGTGCCGGACACCCTGCGTGCGCCGACCCACTTCGTCGCCGAGATCAACAAGCACATTCCCTTCCGCGAGGCGATCTCCGCCCTGCACGATGTGGTGGTATCCGACCAGCGCTACCAGCCAAAGGACAAAACGGCCTACAAGGAATGGGTAGCGCAGAACGAAGAGATGATGCTGGCGCAGTTCCAGGCCCGCGGCAGCGAACTGAAAGAGCAGTTGCAACCGCTGCAATCCGAACTGCGTGCGCTGCGCGAGCAGAAGTCCAAGCTGATGAAGCCCTTCTACGAGGCGCAGTACAAGTATTACAGTTACCTGTACCAGACCAACCGCGAGTTGTGGATCGCGCTCGACCCGGTGATCACCGTGCATCCAGACCGCGTATTCTTCGAGTGCTTCAGCCGCGACGAATCGAGCTACGCTTCCCTCAGCTGCAGCCAAAATGTGTTCGGCCACGTCGGTGACTTTGCCTGCGGCACTACCAATATCGATTACTCGGAAAGCCTGTACGGCGAATTCCAGAAGATCCGCGACTACAAGAGCACCAGGCTGTCGATCGACCCGAGCGGCTTCCAGGTCAAGACTGCGGACGATCCTGAATTCATCGAAGAGAAGATCGACGTGCCCGATACCTGGGTGCGCGGCTTCCTGCAGGTGAGCAGCGCCATGAACATGGTCGCGCGGCGGCTGGACCTGCACCCGATGGACGTGCACAACTTCTGCCTGCAGATGCGGCGCAAGAAGGAACGCGTCGGCCCGCGCTCGATCAGATTCGTGCTGGCACCCGGCCAGCCTGTGCGCGCTGTCTTCGAACCGTGGAATGAAGAAGTGGTCTGCCGCCGCTCCATTTACCGCGGCAACGTGGCCGAAGAAATCCGCATCTGGGGCCGCCGCCGGCTGATGCTCCTCGAACGCCTGATTCCTGTCGCCGACAGCTTCACTGTGCACCTGATGGGCAGCGGGCTGCCAAGCTTCTGGATCGCCAATATGCCCGACATGCAGTTCACGCTTGGCCTTTCCGGCTGGACCGCCAATGACTGGTCGCGCGCCGGCCAGTTCGACCTGCTGGCGCCACGCGGCGAAATCGACAACGACAGCAAGGAGAAGGTCTTTGCCGCACTGGGCAAGCGCTGGTTTGCCACCACCGCCCAACTGGCACTCGACACCGGCCTCGATCGGATGATGGTCGAACGCGCGCTGACACTGTACACACAAGCCGGCCGCGTGGTGTATGACCTGGTGGATGAAGTCTACCGCCTGCGCGAACTCGCGCGCGATCCGCTGCCACTGGACTCGCTGCGCTTCGCAAGCCCTGAGGAAGAGGAAGCCCAAAAGCTGGTCGCCCTCCACGCAATGAGCAACCATGCAGTCGAAGCAGTTGCCGACGGCAGCCTCCGGCTAAGCGCCCGCGCCAGGCACGGCGACCGCCAGTACCAGGTGATGCTGCGGCTGGATGCCGACGAGCGCATTGTCGACGGCGCCTGCCAGTGCAACTTCTTCACGTTCAACCGCCTGCACAAAGGCCCTTGCGCGCACATGCTCGCGCTGCGCATGTCGCGCCAGCAGGCGGCTTGAGGATGACGATTGATATGAAAATAGCAAATGAACTGATATACTCGTTCCAGCAAACACGGCGGGATGGCTCTTGCAACCCGAACGGTGGATCGCCGTTCACGTATTCAGCTCTTCCCATGCGCCACTGGCACGCTCTTCACAGTGCCATACAGGACCGGTGCGGCAAGACGGTGTGGCTGCCCTGCAGCCCATTCGCCGCACCGGTCGCTGTATGGCATCGAGTGGAGCGCCCCAGTCTTAAAGGCTCTTCGATGACAATCCCGCCGTGCTTGCATCTTTCGCGCTCGCCTCGCAAGGAGGCCATGCAATGAGCGCCACGGAATCCAAGCCAATCACCACCCGCGCCGAATTAATGGAGCGCCTGCGTACCAGCTCGCGCCAGGAAGTCGTGCTGGGCGAAATGCAGCGCCTTGGCTTCTGGCCCACCGATAGCGGCCAGCCCACCGAACTGGAAGAATTGGTCAAGCGCGAGGCAGAACTCAGTGGCGCCCTGGTGCGCCTTGGGCAGGAGCTGCGCACCATCCAGGACCCGGAACAGGCGCTCAAGGCGATGCGCAAGGAGCGCCTGGCCAAAGCGCGCCAGCGACGCGAAGAGACCCGCCAGAAACGCGCACGCGAGCGCTTTGAACGCGCGACAGCATGGCATCAGCGCCAGTCGATCGAACTGCTCTACCTGGGCGAAGGCGTTTCCGCAGGCTTGAACCATGCCGAGAGCAATGCCGAAAAGCTGGCGCGCTGGTCGCTGCCAGCGATGAACAACGCGAGCGAACTGGCGAGCGCCATGGGCATTACTTTGCCAGAGCTGCGCTTCCTCAGTTTCGAACGCCGCGTATCCCGCATCAGCCACTACCGCCGCTTTGCCATGCCGAAGAAGACCGGCGGCGAGCGAATCATCTCGGCACCAATGCCGCGCGTGAAGCGCCTGCAGTATTGGGTGCTGGACAACATTCTGGCCAAGGTGCCGCTGCATGACGCTGCGCACGGCTTCATCCCCGGCCGCTCGATTGTCAGCAACGCCCAGCCCCATGTTGGCAAAGCAGTGGTCATCAACCTGGATTTGAAGAATTTCTTCCCTTCGATCAGCCTGCCGCGCATCAAAGGCGTGTTCCGCGAGCTTGGCTACAGCGAGCAGTTGGCAACGACGCTCGGGCTGGTTTGCACCGAAACACCAGTTGAAGAAGTCAGCGTCGACGGCGAGAAGTTCTTCGTCGCGACCGGCGAACGTGCGCTGCCACAGGGTGCGCCCAGCAGTCCCGCACTGACCAACATCCTGTGCCGCCGCCTCGACGCGCGGGTGCAAAGCTGCGCAGCCAAGCTGGGCTTCGCCTACACCCGCTACGCCGACGACCTGACCTTCTCCGGCGATGCCGCCGCACGCAAGCTGGCCGGCAAGCTGCTGTGGCGGGTCAAACAGATCATTGCCGACGAGGGCTTTACACCGCATCCGGAAAAGCAGCACGTGATGAGCGATGCACATTGCCAGAGCGTTACCGGCGTCGTCGTCAACAGGAAGCTTTCGCTGGACCGAGACACCTTGCGCCGCTTCCGTGCGACGCTGTTCCAGGTCGAGAAGGACGGCCCGGCTGGCAAGCAGTGGAATGGCAATGACAACGTGATCGATGCGCTGGAAGGCTACGCGCAGTTCATCAAGATGGTCGATGCCGCAAAGGGCGCCCCCTTGCTGCAGCAGGTACGCGCTGCACGCGCGAAGTGGATCCCGCAGGCGCCAGCCGCAAGTGCGCCGGCCGCCCGGCGCAGCAGCGGCTTCCGCGCCTTGTCCGCGCAGGGCAAGGAACCGTGGGCCGGCTTCTGGCAAGCAGCGGCACCGGCAGCGCCCGTGCTGGAAAAAACGCAGGAACAGCTTGCGCAGGAAAAACGCGCAGCAAAGCAAAAGACTGTTGCGTCCACAGACGGCCCTTCGAGGCCGGCGGGGAGGGCGACGAGCGCAAGCCAGGCTGCGGGGGGCGCTGCGCCGGTGCCGCCACGCGGCGGACGTGGGGCCTTCACGGGACGCCCTTTCGTCGCCATCATCATCCAGGTCTACTTTGCCATCAGCCTGTGCTTGGCGTTCCGCACGATGCTGCCGTTTGCCGTTGCGATTGTGCTGGCGGTGCTGGCCTGGCGCAATTACAGCGCCAGGTGGCTGCGCTATTTCGGCGCCATGTTCGTGGCTGTACTGGTCGGCGCTCTGCTCCGATAAGCAAAAAGGCGAAAAAAAACGCCAGGTCACCCTGGCGTTTTTTTCGTGTGGCTACACAGCTTATTCAGCTACGTCGGCGCCCACGTTGATCGCGGCGTAAGCGCGCATCGCAGCCTTGGCTTCCACGCTGCCCACGCCATACAGTTCCTGCGCAGCAGCGACGACTGCTGCACGTGCATCAGCGTAGGTCGAGCCGGAGGTCAGCTTTGTGGTGTTGGCCTTGAACCAGATGCGGTATGCCTTGTCGATGCCGATACCGGTCATGTTCTTCGGCGCCTGGGTCAGGTACTGCGAGTAGTAGTCGCTGGTCGATACCGAGCTCGAACCCATGGCCAGGAAGTAGAACATGCGGTTGTTAGGACCGCTGCTGTAGTGCGGGTCCAGGCGCTTCAGGGAAGTGCTCCATGCATTCGGGCTCTTGCCGTCTTTGCTCGGTTTGTACAGCCAGCGCAGCGGGGTGCCGGTCTTCGAGATTTCCTTGCCCATCATCCAGTCGTTGCCGGCATTGACGACGCTGCCGGTGCCGCCGTTGCGTGCGTAGGCTTCCACTGCCTCGCCATTGATGTCGGAAGACGATTCGTTCAGGCCACCGGATTCGCCACGGTAAGTCAGGTTCGAAGTTGCAGCGGTCACACCGTGGCCCATTTCGTGGCCGATCACGTCGATCGAACCCAGGCTGTAGAAGCTGGAGCCATCGCCGATGTACATGCACTTGCAGGAGTCAGTGTAGAACGCGTTGTCGTAAGCGGTGCCCACGTGGACTGCGATGTAGGTCGCGGTGTTGTTGCCGTCCAGCGACTTCCAGCCCAGCACATTGTTCATGGTGTCGTAGGTGTTCTGCAAGCCCCACAGCGCGTTCACTGCAGCGGTCTGGCCGTTGGCGTTGGTGGTGCTGCCGCCGTTGATGTAGTTCTGGCCATCGCCCCAAACGTTGGTGCTGTTGGTGTAGATCACGCCCGGGGTCGGGTTGGAGGTCGAAGCGTGGTTGGCATTGGTGATCGCCATGCCGCCGAACTGGCCGCCTACACCGCGGGTGGAGTCCAGCATCTGGTAGGTGGTGCCGGACAGCGTTGTCTGGATCGGCACATCGCCGTTGTACTGGCTATGGCCGGTGCCGACGACGCTCTGCACCATGCTCCATTGATCCAGCACGCTGCCGTCCTTGGCATTCACGATGGTGTTATGGAATACGGCTTCCTGGCCCTTGCTCATGCGGGTCTTCACCAGGTACGCGAGCTGGTAGCTGCTCACGACATCTTTCACATCCAGCGCGTTCAGGTCAGCTTCGGGCTTGTTTTCAGCGCCTGCGACACGCACGGTCTGCATGACCGGGAAGATGATCAGTTCAGCGGATGGTGGGTCGATGTGGCTGGCGGCAGACGGCAGGGTTGCCATTGCCTTGGAAATGGCGACGGTGCCGGACAGGGTTGGCTTCACATCGAAGCGCTTGGCGGACAGGTTGCCGCGGCGGTCGGTCACGGACTCGCCAACGATGTTGCCGCCCTTGTCGGTTACAACCACAGATTCGGATTCGAAAATACGCACGCCCTTGTAGGTGTGGTTCATGCGGCTGATTGCCTGGCCAGAAGCACCCGGGTGCTGGGAAGCGATGCTGTAGCCATGGTCAGCGTCCAGGCCGAACTTGCCGCGCTCGCCGTTCAGGGTTGCCAGCAGGCGCGCCTTCTCTTGGGCGGAGAATGCGACTGGGCTGGCCATCATGCTGGCGGCGCCAGCTTGTGCTGCTACAAGGGTGATCGCCGCTGCGATCAGGGTCTTGCGAATCTTCATATTTGCTCCATTAATCCCGTGATTGTCTTGTGTTTTGTCGTCCGGTTTCTCCGGCTCGAATACCAACACTAGCTAGGTTGCAGGGAGCAAGTCAACGCTTGCGGAAAATTGAGACAAGTTTCTGTTGTATGTCTTATTTGGGACATTCGAAAGAAATCAGGCCCGCACTGCGTCATTCCGCAGTGCGGGCCTGGGCCAGGAGCGGCTGCGTCAGTGTGGCACCATCCCTGTGAATACATAGGCTTGCAAGAGCGTCATCAGGCCAACGATGACGGCAAACAGCAGGCTATGTTTGAGCGTGAAGCGGAACAATTCCGACTCCCGGCCGACCAGGCCCGTCGCCGCGCAGGCAACGGCAATCGACTGCGGAGAGATCATCTTTCCGGTCACGCCGCCGGTCGTATTTGCAGCCACCAGCAGCGTATCGGA
>JBCNOP010000273.1:0-6107 GCA_039593775.1 Pseudoduganella sp. | reverse complement strand
ACTTCCGTCCACAACACCGGCCCGAAAGAGTGGCAGGTGAAGATCGAGTCCCTGAAAGCGGCACAGCCAGCATAAATGGTCCACTCGATCCCCTCCTCCGCCGACGCGCCGATCGGCGTTTTTGATTCCGGCGTCGGAGGGCTCTCCGTACTGCGCCATATCCACGCGCAGCTGCCGCACGAGCACGTGCTGTACTTCGCCGACTCCGCCTTTGCGCCTTATGGTGCGAAGACGGACGAATGGCTGGTGCAGCGCGCGATTGCCGTCACCGCCTTCCTGCTTGAAAAGGGCGCGAAGGCACTGGTAGTGGCCTGCAATACAGCCACCGTGGCAGCAATCAAGGCAGTGCGCGCAGCATACCCTTCGCTGCCTGTGGTTGGCGTGGAACCGGGCCTCAAACCCGGCGCCGCAGCTACCCGCAATGGCACGGTCGCCGTCCTGGCAACCGCCAGCACGCTGCGCGGCGAGAAGTTCCTCGCGCTGCGCGAAAAGATCTCCGGCACCAACGGCACCCAATTCCTGCTGCAGCCCTGCATCGGCCTGGTGGAACGCATCGAACAGGGCGACCTGACCGGTGAGGAAACGGCAGCCATGCTGAAGGGCTATGTGGAGCCGCTGCTGGAGCAAGGCGCGGATACGCTGGTCCTGGGCTGCACGCATTACCCCTTTGTGCAGGAAGCCATTACAAAGCTGGTTGCGGCACGCGGCGACGCCACCGCTGTAACGGTAATCGATACCGGCGACGCCGTCGCACGCCAGCTGGCACGCCTGCTGGAAGGCGCCGGCCTTCTGCGCCCGGGCGGCACGCCCGCCCACCTGCATGGCTACACCAGCGGCAACGCGGCAGCCTTGCAGCAGCAGTTTGCCAACCTGCTCGGCCTGCATCCGGAAGTCGAATCCGTGGTCGTTTGAAATATATTTGCCAGATTATCGGAGTCCCTATATAATCTCGGCTCTGTCGCGCTACGGGGCGATAGAAAAGCAGTTTTCAGTGGTGGCTGTAGCTCAGTTGGTAGAGTCCAGGATTGTGATTCCTGTTGTCGTGGGTTCGAGCCCCATCAGCCACCCCAAAGAATTCATCTTTTGAAAAAGCGCTAATTTTCTAAGGAAAGTTAGCGCTTTTTTCATTTGAATGCGATTTGCTCGCTATACGACTTGTGGCGAGCATGTCCGCACGCCGCTTCGCGGGCCGGAGCACTGTAATTCTCAGGAAAATTGCAACAACACCACACTTTGATCCTTCCCGGCGTTTACTACTAACATAATGGATGCATCCATATCGCTGGCGGGCAGAAGGCTCAATGAAATTCCGCACGATCATCATTATGCTGAGCGCCATCGCCCGCTTGGACTGTGTTTCGGCCGGCTGCGAACCTATACGCATCGGCTATGTCAACCAGGAGCGCCCGCCCTACTATCTGGGCGCCGGGCCAGAAGTACCCGCCAGGCCTGGCGCATCGGCGGAGCTGTTTCAGCGTTTTGCCGCCATCGGAGGATGTGATGCCAGCTTAAGGCGTCTTCCCGTCAACCGCATCATTCCCTCCCTGGCTGCAGGCCAATTGGACTTCGCTCCACTGGATTCGAGCAGCAAAGATATCCCTGGGCTCGCCTTTCCCCGTGACAAAAACAATCAGCTCGACATCGCGCGCGCGGTGCCAATAAACATCGTGGTATTCGTCCGCAGCGCAGACCAGATACCGCCTGCGACTGACCCGGCAAAGTATTTCCGTGAGCGGTTGCTTGGCGTGACCCTGGGGGCCACCTATCGAACCCGCATACAGTGGCTGGGTTTGAAAATTGATAGCGGCGCGGTCGATATCGCGCGCAATCTCGATAAACTGAAGTTGCATCGCATCGACGGATTTGCCGTCTCCGTGACATCACCAAACGATATGGATTCTTACGTCGCCCAAAAATATCAAGGCGCCATCGTCAGGCTGGAGCAACCCCTATTCACTGACCATATCTGGATCGCCGCCAGTGAAAGCTACTATGCAGCGCATCCGGAGCAGGTCGAAAAAATGTGGACATGGCTGGGCTCCGCAGGCAAGCGTGAATATTTCAACTTGCTAAGAGAATACAGCGAGATGCCTCCACCAAGGCAACTAGGCAGCCAGTCTGACTGATTCACAAAAACCGCCTTTCAGCGGTTGTCCTTTGGCGGAAGTGGTGTGACTAACACACGCATTCATGCGGGCTGGCGCTGAGGGGACGAACACCCTATGCCAAAGCCTGACAGTTCACTATCGGGCCTTTTTTGTTTGCGCGTACTTCTCACCCCAGCGAGCGATCGGCCCCAGCGCGGCATTCAGCTCCGCACCCAGCTCAGTCGTCGAGTACTCGACACGCGGCGGCACCTCTGGGAATACCTCCCGCCGGACGATGCCATCAGCTTCCATTTCCCGCAGTTGCTGAATCAACATCTTCTCCGTGATGTCGCCCAGCACCCGGCGCAAGCCGCCCGGACGCACCGGCCCCGCCTGCAATTCGTACAGGATCAGCGCCTTCCATTTGCCGCCTATGACCTCAAAGGCGGGGCCGATGCCGCAGTTATAAGGTTTGCTCGCAGCCATTGAATCTCCACAAAACTTACCAAATGGGAAGTACCACACAAAAAGTAGGTACTTGCCGAGACCTATGGTACCCCAAGATACGGCAACTCCCACCCACATGAAGGAGTTTGAAATGAAAAGTATCGCGATCCTTGGACTTGGCCAGATGGGCAGCACCCTCGCCCGACTGTTGCTCGGCGCCGGTTTTGAGGTCCACGTTTGGAACCGCTCGCCGGTCAAGGCTGCGGCCTTGGCCGACGCCGGCGCCCATCTCGCCGCAACGCCAGCAGATGCGGCAGCCCGCGCGCAGCTTACCGTGATGTGCGTTCACGATCACACGGCAGCGACGGAAATCCTCTCGCAACAAGGCGCCTGGCATGCGCTGGAAGGTAAAGCCCTGCTCCAATTCACCACCTTCAGCCCGCAGGAAGCTGCCTCTGCATCCGAAGTGGCTGGTACACATGGCGTGGCTTACCTGTCGGGCGCGATCCAGGTTGCACCGGAGCAGATGGGCAAGCCGGACACTACGATCCTGCTGTCCGGCCCTCGCACCGTAGTCGATAAAGCCAACGCTGTGCTGGCGGCCTTTGGCGGCAACGTTGTCTGGCTCGGGGAACGCCCTGCCGCGGCGGCAACCATGGACCTGGCGACGCTCTCTTTCGTGTACGGGGCAACAGCAGGCTTCATGCAAGGCGCGGCATTGGCACAGCGCGAAGAGCTCGACCTGAAAGCTTATGGCGCCATCGTGCGCGCCATGTCACCTTCCTTCGGCGAATTCCTTCAGCATGAGGCCGATGTGATAGCCAGCGGCGATTTCGGCGTCACCCAAAGCCCGCTTTCAATCTCCGTCGATGCCACGCGCCGCATTCACCACGCAATGCGTGACGCAGGCCTGGATACAGCGCTGCCGGCCGCCATTGCGCAAATGCTGGAGCGCGCAGCGGTACAAGGCTATAGTGGCGAAGAGCTGGCAGCCGTCGTGAAGGTGATTGGCGCAAAATCCTGAGGTTGGTAGTTTTGCATTCCTGAAATATAATAATTTCAGAAAACTTTCCAGGACCCGCGTGGACTTCCAGTCTTTGAATTGCCCGCAATGTGGCGGGGTGCTGCCGCGCCAGGCGATATGGCGTACCGTCGTGTGCCCGTATTGCACCGCCACTGTCACCCGTTCCGATTCAGTCGTAGACATCGCCCGCTTCCGCGAAGCTCTCGAGCGTTACCAGAATGATCCGGCCGGCCAGGATGCCCGTTGCGGCGAACGTCGCTACCGCATCATCCGCCAGTTGTACCAGGGAGCTGGTTCGCGCCTGATGCTGGCGCGGCGCTGCGGGCGCCTGGGCGAACACGTGGTGCTCAAATATGCCGACGCGGCAAAGCTGGAGCGAGAACGCGAAATCCTGCGCCAGCTTCAGGCCGATACCTCTCCGGGCGCCGCCTATTTCTCTCAGCGCCTGCCGGAATCCATCGCATTGGGCCAGGACGGCAATGGCGGCACGGTACACGTCTTGCGCCACCCGCAGGGCTATTGGGGCAGCCTGGCCGAAGTGCACCGCAATTACGGAACCGGGCTTGATGCGCGCCATGTCACGTGGATGTGGCGCCGCGTACTCGAGGTGCTGGCACATGTGCACAGCATCGGCTGGAGCCATGGCGCGGTAAGCCTTGAGCACATGCTGGTGCATCCAGCCGACCATGGCGTTTTCCTGGTTGGCTGGTCTCACGCCAAGCGACACGGCGACCAGCCACGCGACTTGATGCAGTCGGCATGGAGCATGCGCGCCCTGCTGGCAGGCCAGCACGTTGGAGACGATACGCCTGGCATTCCGGCATCGGTGCCGGCTCCGCTGACGGCAGTATTGCAGCGCGCCTCCTCCGATGCGCACTGGCTGCGGGCGCTAGGCGCATTGGGCCTGCATCAAGAAGTCACCAGCGCGGCGGCGGCCGCATTCGGCCCGCCGCGCTTCCTTCACTTCCAACCAACACCTTAATCGTATCCAGAGGAGCCATATGGGACACGGTAACTACTCCTTCTCCGCACACGCCGCGCTGGTCGCCGACCGCGCTTCCGCATCGCGGACCGAAGTCTTCCAGCAGCGCAGCTGCCATCCGCTGATGAACCCAAAGGGCATCAAGATGCGCGAATCGCGCGACAATGCCGACCACCCGAATTCGCTGGGCATCGTATTTGCACTCGACGTCACCGGTTCGATGGGCGATATCCCGCAGCAGCTGGCGACCAAGGAGCTGCCGACTTTCATGCGCCTGTTGATGGCCTGCGGCGTGGCTGACCCGCAGATCCAGTTCATGGCGATCGGCGATGCAGTTTCCGACAACGCGCCTTTGCAGGTCGGCCAGTTCGAGTCGACCGCGGAACTGATGGACCAGTGGCTGACCTGGAGCTATATCGAAGGCGGCGGCGGCGGTTCGGGCGAGGAGAGTTATGAGCTGGCCTTCTACATGGCGGCGCAGCACACCGATCTTGATTGCTGGGCCAAGCGCCGCAAGAAAGGCTACCTGTTCGTGACCGGCGATGAACTGCCCTACCCCGCCGTGTCGCGCCACCAGATCGAGGCCCTGGTTGGCGACCGCCTGGACCAGGATTTGCCGATCGAGGAAGTGATCGCTGCAGCTTCCGAGACTTTCCACCTGTTCTTCCTGATTCCGGACCTGCAGCGCCGCCAGCGGTGCGAGGCCCGCTGGCGCGAACTGCTCGGCGACCACGTCATCTGCATGGAAGATCCACAGGACGCCTGCGCTGTTGCCGCCTCCATCGTGGCGCTGACCGAAGGCGCCTTGCCGAAGCTGGACGCATTGCCGGGCGTGCTGTCCGGTGAGGGCATCAATGGCGGCCGCGTTTCCGCTATCGTGCGCGCGCTGCGGCCGTATGCAGCCCTGCTGGAGAACGGTACGGCGCACGATATCCCGGTGTCGTCGCCGGCCGTGGCGCTCGGCGAGCGCCCTTGGTGGAGGCGTCTGTTTGGCTGAGGGCAGGATCCTATCGGTCATCGGGCTTGCCTTCGGTGACTGCGGCAAAGGCTTATTCACGGACTACCTTTGCCGCGCCAGGTCGGCGCACACAGTGGTGCGCTTCAATGGCGGCGCGCAGGCTGGGCACAATGTTGTGCTGCCGGATGGCCGCCATCACACCTTCTCCCAATTTGGCGCCGGCACTTTTAACCCCGGCGTAGCAACCGTGCTGTCCGCGCCAGTCGTGGTCCATCCGACTGCCTTGCTGGTGGAAGAAACCTACCTGCAGCGCGCGGGCGTCAGCGGCGCTCTGGACCGCCTGCTCATCGACGCACGCTGCCTCATTACCACGCCATTCCACGAAGCGGCTGGCCGCTTGCGCGAGCGTGCACGTGGCGCAGCCGCGCATGGAAGCTGCGGCGTAGGCTTTGGTGAGACGGTCGGCCACGCAATAGCCCATCCCGGGCAGGCACTCCGCTACGCCGACCTGCTGCATACATCGCGCGCCCGCGACAAGCTCGAAGCCATGCGCCTCACCTTGCGCGCCTCCTTGCCCGACGACGCGCCGGCATTGAACTCGCAAGACGC
>JBCNOP010000272.1:0-6117 GCA_039593775.1 Pseudoduganella sp. | reverse complement strand
GTGCACACGCCACGCTTTTGCGGGCAGTTTTCAAGTGCCGGCGATTTGCTCTTCACGACCAGCTTGGTACGTGGTTGGCGAATCAATTGATTGATGGTTGGCATCGTTTTAAATCCAACAAAATTACAGCATTGACAACCCGGGCAGCTTTTGCCCGGGGGCTAAAACGGTATCTCTCAGTGTGCGCTGAACGTCACTCAAAACGAGGCGTATACGATGCGCAGACTAAATTGAGAACTCGCGAGTATATACCTGGTTAACAGCTCAGTCAACCGGAATGCTGAATAAAGTGGCAGTATTTGGACGCCCCGCGGCGGCGCATTGGCCGCATAATAGCGATCATTTTGTACTTTCCTGTAAGCAATGCTGCCGCGCCCTTCACACCTGTTCATCCTGTTTAGCTACCTGGCGCTATCCGCCGTGCCCTTCGTGCCATTACTCCTGGGCAAGCCGGTGGAGCAGCCGTGGCAATTGCTGGGGATCGAGTTCGTCGCCTGGGTGACAGTGTGGGCGCTGTTCAAGCGGCCTGCCTATTTCCATTGGCTGCTGATCCCGGCCTTCCTGGCGCTGCCTACCGAGATTTACCTGTTCGTATTTTACGGCCAGGGCATTTCCACCCACCATCTCGGCATCCTGGCCGAAACCAGCCCGCAGGAAGCGCTGGAATTCCTCGGCCGCAAAGTGTGGACCATGCTGGCCGTGATGGTGGCCGTGGCCGTGTGGTGGGTACTGTGCTTCCGCGCAGCGCGCCAGACGCGCGGCCTCGATTGGAATGGCAGTTCGCGCTGGTTGGCGCTGTTCACATTGCTTGTGCTGGCTGCGGTAGCGGCCTGGGGTTATGAGTTCGGCATCGAAGCGGCGCCTGCGGCGCGCGCGCCGGCCAGCGGGTCGGCTAATGCCTCGGCCAGCAACGCCAGCGCAGGCGAGAGCGAAAGCGCGTCCGACGCCGACAGTTCCAGCGAAAGCGCCTCGGCCCGCGCCGCCGTTGCCGGCGCCCATATGCTGCGCCTGCCCGGCCCTGCTCTGCCCTACTGGGCGCGTCTGCCGTTCGATCCGGGCGCCTTCATCGAATCCTGGCCATTTGGCCTGGCGGCACGCGGCTACGACTTCTACAAAGAGCGCCGCTACCTGGCCGACCTGAACGAACGCAGCGCCAGCTTTGAGTTCGGCGCGCGGCAAGTCGATGGCGGCACGCAGCCGGAAATTGTGGTGATGGTGCTGGGAGAATCGTCGCGCTACGACCGTTGGAGCCTGAACGGCTACAAGCGCGAGACCAACCCGCTATTGAGCAAGGAAAGCAACCTGATCGCACTGTCGGACGTGATCACGTCGGTCTCGGCGACGCGGCTGTCGGTGCCGGTCATCATTTCGCGCAAGCCTGCCACGCAAAGCCTGAAGGATGGCTTCAGCGAAAAGTCCTTCCTGACCGCCTATAAAGAGGCGGGCTTCAAGACCTGGTGGCTGTCGAACCAGATCTCGTTCGGCCAGTACGATACGCCGGTATCGGTATTTGCCAAGGAAGCAGACGTGATCCAGTTCCTTAACCTGGGCAGCTTTACCAACCATTCCAATTTCGACGACGTGCTGTTCGAGCCGCTCAAGCATGCCCTGGCCGACCCGGCGCCGAAAAAGCTGATCGTGCTGCACTCCCTGGGCAGCCACTGGAACTACAGCCATCGCCACCCGAAGGAATTCGACAAGTGGCAGCCGTCGCTGTTCGGCGTCGACAAGCCAGCGTACACCGACCTGAAGATCAAGGAACAGCTGAATAACAGTTACGACAACTCGATCCTGTACACCGACTGGTTCCTGGCACAGGTGATCGCCGACCTGAAAGGCACCGGGCAGCTGGCGTCGATGCTGTACGTCGCCGACCATGGCCAGACCTTGTACGACGGCACCTGCCGCCTGGCCTTCCACGGCCACAACACGGATTACGAATTCCATGTGCCGGCCTTCATGTGGTTCTCGGACCAGTACCTGGAGCACTATCCGTCCAAGGTGGGCGCCCTGCTGCGCAACCGCAAGGCCAAGCTGGCCACCGAGAACATTTTCCACACCATGCTGGACGTGGCGAACATCCGCTACCCGGACGACAAGCCTTCCTGGAGTTTCCTCAACAAGGACTTCCAGGTGCACAAGCGGGTGGTGGACAGCTACGGCTGGACCAATTACGACAACGCGAAATTCAAAGGCGATTGCCGCGAAGTGATCGACAAGGGCAAGCCGCAGTCGCAGGACAAATAAGCCTTACATCGGCTTGTGCACCATCAGCCAGTACACCGCCAGCATGGCGATGAAGGCCGGATAGCCGAGCAGTTCCCAGCGCCGCGCATAACGCCAGTACTGCGCGGGCAGCGCGGTGTTGGCGGCATGTGCCGCCAGCGCCATCTTGCCCATCCGCACTTGCAGCCACACCACGGGCAGCCAGCAAGCACCTGCCATAGCGTAAAGCGCCAGCGAAGCCTTGATCCAGAATGCATCCAGCGGATAGCCGGCGAGGTGGATCATCCATGCGCCGGACAGCGGCTGCACGATCACGGCCGGCGTGGTGAACCACCAGTCGGCGCGCACCACCAGCCGCGAGACAACGGCAATTGCTTCCACCGAGCGCGAACGATTGGCGAAGAACAGGTAGAAGGCTGTACCGAATCCGGTACCAACCATCAGCACCGAGGACAGGATGTGGATGGTCTTGATCGTCAGGTAGTCCACGATTTTTCTTCCGCAAGCAAAATGAACAGGATGGCCAGGATCGGCAGGTTTTTCAGCAAGGGGCCGAAGGGGTGCCACAGGTATTCGGGCAAGCAGGCCGCAATCACGATGCTGTAGCCGAGTATGAGCGCGCCTTGGGCCAGCCAGAGCACGCGGCGCGGGCGCACGATGGTGGCGATGCCAAGCGCGGCGTCCAGCGCTGCCGCGCCGTACAGCGCCAACGTCGCCGGCCAGCCCTCCAGGCCAACGCGGGCCAGCATGGCCAGGCTGCCGGCGCGCGGATAAATAAAGGCACTCACCATAGCGGTCGCCAGCCAGACAGCGGCCAGCGTCCCGCGCAGCAGGATGCCGCGCCATGCGGCGAGGGCGCGCAGGCGAAATAACTCCCGATCGGCAGGCGTGATGAAGGTGCCGATAGCGCGCGGTGGGCGGCCAAGCAGCTCACGCGTTGTGGCGCGGTTGGCCGCGACTTCGTCCGCCGGCGCGCTTCCCGCACGCAGCATGCGCCAGTTGTCCGGCGTCAAAGGCGAGCCGCGAAGCTTGCCACCCAGCCAGGCGGCACAGGCCATCACCGGCGCCGGGATGCGCAGCATTGGCGCTGGCGGGAATCCCATGGCTTCACGGTAAGCGCGCAGCATGCCGTCAAAAGTGACCGAACTGCCGCCTGCCAGGTCGATCACGCGCCGCGCGGGTGTGGCAGGATCAATGGCGGCTACTGCTGCGCGCGCAAGATCGTCTATATGGACCGGCTGAAAGCGTGCTTCGCCCAGGGCAGGTGCAGCGATGAGCGGCATGCTGGCCATCTTGCAAAACAATGCCGCCGATTCGCCATCCGCCCCGAACACCAGCGACGGGCGCACGACCGTCCAATCGAGAGGCAAAGCCATCAGCGCCTCGTCAGCCGCGCGCTTGCTGGCGAAATAGGCGCTTTCGCCTTGCCCGGCGCCAAGCGCGGAGATCTGCACCACGCGTTGCACGCCGGCGGCGGCGCAGGCGGCGAACAGGGCGCGCGGGGCGGCGCTGTGCAGGGCCTCGAAGCTTGCCTCCGCATGCTCGCGGATAATGCCGACCGCATTCACTACCGCATCAATCCCATGCAGGCGCGCCATCCAGGAGGATGGCTGCAAGTCGACGTTGTAATCGATGGCGATTTCCCCTGGCAGCAACGCAAGGCGGACGCCACGCAGCACGTCGTGCCCTGCAGCAGCCAGCGCGGCGCAGATCGCGCTGCCAATGAATCCGGATGCGCCGCAAACCAGGATCTTCACTTCATGCCCCTCGGGATCGACTTCGCGATATTCCAGCCCATCACCCCAACGCCGACGACGATGCCGGTCGCGGACATGATCAGCGCGGTGCGCAGGACAAGCGCCGGCGTGGCGCCGGGGACGCCGCTATGCCCGAACCACAGCGCCAGAAGAATGGGAAATGCAGTGATCAGAACCGTGCTGGTACGCACCCAGAATTCGGCTCGCGACGCGGTGCCGCACAAGTCCAGCAGCAGGTTGCGCAACGCGCCGCGCAGGTAGAAGCTGATAGCCAGGCCGGCCACCAGGGGCACCAGGACTTCGTATGCGATCAACATTTCAATCTCCTTTAGACAGTAATTTCTGTATAAACAGAAATTTTGATTTCAAAAAAACGGGCATTGCTGCCCGCCCCTGCTAATGCCGCTTCACTGCTTGCCGCGAATAGCCCGGCTGATTTTTGCGCTGACACCCAGGGTCTTCATGAGGGTTTCAGGCTTGTAGCGCAGAAGTTCATCGGACAGCGTAGCCATCACTTCGATGAATTTCAGCGTTTCCTCGATCCGTTCGCGCGTGCCTTCGTCCTCGTCGGCCATGGCCGGATTGGCGAGGCATTCCGACAGCGCGGCGGCGGTGGGATCGATCTCACGCTGGCGGCGGCCAGCCACGATCAGCTTGAACAGCTCCCACACATCGGTCGACGTCTCGAAATGGTCGCGGCGATCGCCCTTCAGGTGAACCACTTTCACCAGGTTCCAGGACTGCAGCTCTTTCAGGCTGTTGCTGACATTGGAGCGCGCCACGCCCAGCGTTTGCTGGATTTCTTCCGCATCCATCGGACGCCCAACCAGGTACAGCAGCGCGTGGATTTGCGCCACGGTGCGATTGACGCCCCAGCGCGAGCCCATCTCGCCCCAGTGCAGTACAAAACGTTCGGCTATTGGTTTCAGTTCCATGCCTGCTATTCTATGCTTACACTAATTTCTGTCAAGACAGAAATTAAAGATTTGCCTGGACGGCAATTCGCGCCCACAATGCATAGCAAATAAACAATGGGAGCGAACATGCCGACTACGAAGCGTCTCGCCAGCATCGACATGCTGCGCGGCCTGGTGATCGTACTGATGGCCCTGGACCATACCCGCGACTTCTTTGGCGCCGCGCTGTTTAATCCGGAAGATCTGGCGAAGACGACGCCGCTGTGGTTCGCCACGCGCTGGATTACGCATTTGTGCGCGTCGACGTTCGTGCTGCTGGCCGGCACGTCGGCCTTCCTGCGTGGGACCAAGAGTGGAATTCCGGCGCTGTCGCGCTACCTCGTGACGCGCGGCCTGCTCCTGCTGGTGCTCGAGGCGACCTGGATCAGTTTCAGCTGGCAGTTCGGATACGACGTCACCATTCTGCAGGTGCTGTGGGCGCTGGGCATGGGGATGATCTTGCTCGCCGGGCTGGCGTGGCTGCCCCGTCCTGCCATCGCTGTGATTGCTGCGCTATTGATCGTGCCGCACAACCTGCTCGACGCATTCCAATCTAACCACCCATTGTGGCTGGCCTGGCACCAGCAGGGCTTCTGGCCGGTCGCCGGAAATTACGGCGTGTTCCTCGCCTATCCTTTGATGCCATGGCTTGGGCTGATCGCGGCAGGCTACGCGCTGGGACCGGTGTTCCAATGGGAGGCTGCGCGCCGGCAGCGCTTCCTGCTGGCGGCTGGCGCCGTGTTGCTGCTGGTGTTCGTCGTCCTGCGCAGCGGGAATTTTTATGGCGATCCCGATCCGTGGTCGCCGCAGGGACGCGGCTTGGTATGGGATTTCATCTCCTTCATCCGGGTGCACAAATACCCGCCTTCGCTGCTCTATCTTTGCGTGACGGTCGGCATTGCCCTGCCGGTGCTGGCGTGGTTCGAACGTTTGCGCCCGGTGCCGATGCTGATGCTGTTTGGCGGCACGCCGATGTTCTTTTACGTCGTGCATATCGCCTTGATCCACTTCCTCTCGCTCCCCTACTTCATGCTGCGCTATGGCGCGGCGCCACAGGGCGGACCTGCGGGCTTT
Source organism: Pseudoduganella sp. (assembly GCA_039593775.1). Lineage (GTDB taxonomy): Bacteria > Pseudomonadota > Gammaproteobacteria > Burkholderiales > Burkholderiaceae_D > Rugamonas. Next base: position 104 of record JBCNOP010000272.1, on the reverse strand, counting down.
ACCCTGCCAGATGGCTACCAGCCTTCGCTGGGCCTGGTCTACGCGGCGTGGGTAGTGGCGATCGCGATCATGTACTGCCTGACCAAGCTTTGGCTGCGCCGCAA
>JBCNOP010000271.1:0-6152 GCA_039593775.1 Pseudoduganella sp. | reverse complement strand
TGTTCCCGGAAACTGGCCGCCGCCATCAGCTGCGGCGCCACATGAAGCACATCAGCCACCCGATCATCGGCGATGCCAATCATGGGCGTGGACGGCATAACCGCTATTTCGCGGAACGCTTCGGCTTCGGGCGGCTGATGCTGGCGGCAGTTGGCATGTCGTTCAAGCATCCGGTGACCGGCGAGCGGCTGGAGCTCAGCGCGGCACCGGAAGCGAGCTTCCTGCAGGTGCTGTCAATTTTCTCCGGCGATAGCGGCGTTCGCGATGCCATAGGGGACGTGCCCGGTTGGGACGAACTCGCGCGCTGAATCGCAGTGCATGGTCTGGTCGTCGAAGAAGATATCGGCGCCAAAAGCCTTGAGGAAAGCGCCTTTCGGCATCCCGCCGAGGAAGAGCGCCTCGTCGATACGGATATCCCAGGCACGCAGGGTGCGGATCACGCGTTCATGCGCAGGCGCCGAGCGGGCTGTGACCAGGGCGGTGCGGATCGGTGCATCGTCAGCGCCATGGGCTGCCTGGATCGCGTGCAGCGCACCAAGGAAATTCTTGAACGGGCCGCCCGGCATTGGGGCGCGAGCTGCTTCCCTTTCATTGCGGGCAAAGGCGTCCAGGCCAAGCTGCTTGTATATGCGCTCGGAATCGTCGGAGAACAGCACGGCATCGCCATCGAAGGCAATGCGCAGCTGGCCGTTGTCGTCCTCTCGGTGCGAAGGAAGGATGGTTGCGGCGGCGTGGCCCTGGGCCAGTGACTCGCGCACATCATCCGGGTTAGTGGAGAGGAAAAGCTGCGCGCCAAAGGCTTCCACATAACGGTGGGTGCTTGCGCCAGAGCAGAAGGCGGCGCGCTTGATGTCGAGCTGGTAGTGCTCGATGGAGTTGAAAATGCGGATGCCGGTGTCGGCGCTGTTGCGCGACAGGAGCACCACTTCCACTAGCGGCGTAGCAGGAGCGCCCTTGTTCAGGGCCAGCAGCTTGCGCACCAGGTTGAAGGCGGGGCCGGGCTCCAGCACCACATGTTCGTTCTCGCGCTGGTGGGCGCAATAGGCCGCCACGCCCTGCGATTCGAAGATGGCGTGGCTTTCGTCCAGCTGGAACAGGGCGCGCGATGAAATAGCAACGACAAGTTTCATGTTTTCCTCCTTGGACTTATTGTCCCAGATGCTGCGACAGATTGTGTCGCAGGCCGTGCGACACGCGCTGTCGCATCGGCGGCCAATACTGCTGCATCTTCAGCGAGCAGAGGAGGTCAGTTTGGGCGAAGGGAAGTTCACGATGGGCGAGATTACAGGAGCCATCGATTTCGTGCGGGGTTTGAATGCGGCGCGTGGCGGCTTGCTGGCGTGTCCCGTTTCGCGCTTGCAGGTCCAGTTTCGGCTTGGGTATCGGCGCGCTTGCGAGTTGGCCGGGCGCCTGGAGGAAATGGATGTATGGGAGATCGTGGTGACGCCAAGCGGGATGCGGGGTGCGCGGCTGAAATAATTGCTACAATGAAATTTTTGAACATTTGGCATTAATCGGATGGCTTCCAAAGATTCGATGTTCCGACAGTGGAATATGCTGCGGCTCGTGCCGCGCGCTCCGCTTAGCATTACGGCTGCCGAGATTACCGAGCGCCTGGCCCAAGCCGAATTCCCGATCGATAAGCGCACGGTCGAACGCGACCTGAAGGCGCTGGAATCGGTGTTTCCATTGATGGTCGACGAATCGGCCAAGCCATTCAAATGGAGCTGGCGGCGCGATGGCGCCATCTTCAGCCTGCCCGGCATGTCGGTGCCGGAAGCGCTGACCCTGACGATGGTGGAACAGCACCTGCAACGCCAGCTTCCGCCATCGACTTTGGATGCCTTGCAGCCGCATTTTTCGGCTGCGGCGCAGACCCTGGCGGCTATTGACGATCGCACGCACACCAAGGCGTGGCTGGGCAAGGTGCGCAGCATTCCATCGGCGCAGCCTTTGCTGCCGGCAGAGGTGGGCGAACAATGCCAGCGCACCGTCTATGATGCGCTGATGAAGGACCGCCAGCTCAAGCTGCACTACCAGAAGCGCGACGGCAGTGCGCTGACTGTCTACGAATCGGTCCACCCGCTGGCCATCGTGCAGAAGGCCGGAACGGTCTACCTGGTGTGCATGTTTTCGGATTACGAGGATGCGCGCACGATTGCGCTGCATCGCGTGAAGCAGGCAGAGATGCTGTACCTGGAGGCGCGGCGCAAGGAGGGCTTCGATATCGATGCCTTCATCGCCGAGGGCCAGTTCGGTATCGCGAATGGCGGCGATATCCGCCTGCAGGCAGTTTTCTCCCGCGCCGCCGGTAAGCACCTGGCTGAAACGCCTTTAAGCAAGGATCAGGTCCTGTACAGCGAGTCGGCCGATCACCTGCGGCTGATCGCGACGGTACCGCGCACCCGCGCGCTGACCTGGTGGCTGCTGGGCTTCGGCGATGGCGTAGTGGTCCACGAACCGGCCGACCTGCGGGAAGAAATCAAACAGATTGCGCAACGCATGGCGGCTGCCTACCTGTGAGGTGATTTGCCTCGCAGCCGCCGCCAGAGGCCGATCAGCCATTCGATGAATGCCGCCATCGGCTTGCGCAGGAAAGGGATGTCGTAAGACAGCAGCAGCAAGCCGATTGGCACATCTTCCACGCCGACTACCGGCATATACGGCGCCAATATACCGACGGCAATCAGTGCCAGGGCGAGGGGAATCCGCACCCAGCGCGCGCGATCGGAACGCGCCCATTCGATGAAGCGCTTCGCTTTGCCCGGTACCTCATGCTCGAGGTCATCGACAGCATGGTCGAGCTGACGTTTTCCGTCCTTAGCCATGTGGCCATGCTACTGCATCTCGGCCTTGCGGCGCGCCCGCCTTGAACAGCAATTTCCCCGGCTTAACGCCGGTAGCGCGCCTGCGCTGCATCGCGCAGCGCTACCAGCATGGCTTCCGCACCCGGCGACAGGCGGTGGCGCTTGCGCGTGACGATGCCGTACATGTCCATGCGCAAGCCCAGGTCCCACGGCAGGACGGCCAGCAGGCCGGCATCCAGGTAAGGGCGCACGGTTTCTTCCGGCATGGCGGCAATCATGCGGCTGCCAGGCAGCAGGTTGACCACCACCGGCATGGCCAGCGTTTCCACCACCTCGGTCGGCGGTTCAAGGCCCTGCGACAGGAACATCGATGTCAGGCGGTCGCGCAGGATACTGCCGGCCGGCGGCAGAACCCAGGGCTCGCGCGCCAGGTCGGCCAGTTGCAGGTCCTTGCGGCCGACGAAGGGATGGTCGGCGGCGGCGATCAGGCTATGCGGTTCGTCGGTCAGCGGTTCGAAATTGAATTCGGAAGCGACATTGGAATCGAGCAGGCGCCCGATCACGAGATCGAATTCGCCGGCGCGCATGCGTTCCACCAGGATCTTGGAGGTGTCCACTGTGATCGACACCTGCACTTTGGCGGTTCGGTTCTTGAGCAGCTTGACGGCGTCGGTGACCAGGCCGGCGGAAGGCGTCAGCACGGTGCCGATGGAGACGCGGCCGGAAAGGCCCGATACCAGCTCCATCACTTCCTGGTGCGCTGCATCCATTTCCGCCAGGGCCGTGCCGGCACGGCGTATCATCACTTCGCCGTACCAGGTCGGCACCACGCCGCGCGGCAGGCGTTCAAACAACTGGACGTTCAGTGCGTGCTCGATTTCGCCCAGCAGCTTCGATGCCGCGGGCTGGGTGAGGTTTGCCGCCTGTGCTGCATGCAGGATCGAGCGGTGCCGGCCCAATTCGACCAATAGCACCAGGTGGCGCGTTTTCAGGTGGGACCTTACGAATCGGTCCGAGCGTGGATCTGACATGCGGACAATAATAGGGCCGCTCCCCGGCAGCGTCAATCAGCGGCGTCGTCAAACAGGGACGGGGTCAATCCCTGCACGCCGGCTATCTCGATGGTGTGCAAGCCTCCATCGAGGGCGCCTGCTGCCAATTGTTCCAGGTCCGGACCGCCGAAGGCTGGGCGCGAAGGTTTCATCGCCGGCAACGGCAGTTCGCGCACCAGCGTGCCGCCGGGGCCGAATTGCGACAGGCGGCCGCGCCTTCCTTCCTCGCGCAGCGCGATCCAAACATTGCCTGCTGCATCCAGCGTAAGGCCGCCGATCCGCGCGCTTCCCAGGCTGGCGAACCGTTTGATTTTACCGACTTCGGCGCGCGCCGGGTCGTAAGTAGTTTCCAGTAGTTCGTGCCCGTCGCTGCTGGCGAAATACATTGTGCCGCCATCCCGGCTGAAGCCGATGCCATGGGCCGCCGCTACAGTCGGCAAGGCCAGGCGGCGCAAGCCGAAACGGCGCGAGTATTGGTAGAAGCTGCCGATCGGTGGCGATTCGGGGTTCAGGTTGGCCGTGCCAAGGACAAAATTGCCGTGGCGGTCGGCGCAGCCATCGTTGATGCGGGTGCGCGATTCGGCGGGATCGACGGCAGCGATGGCCAGGGGCAGGCGGCGCGCCAGTCTCAAGGCGCCGGGCGGGGTGCGTTCGGCCAGGTACAACCATTTATCGAGGCCCAGCAGCAGCTTGCCGCTGCGGCAGAAGGCGAATGCGGCAAGGTGCTCGGGGAGCCGGCTGTTCTCCGGCTGGCCCTTGCCGCGCCATGCTTTCAAGGCATTCGTCGCGGCATCGCTCCACCACCAGCAGTCATCGTGCCAGAGCAGTGAACCTATGCGGGCGGAGGAAAGAAGTGCTTCAGGCTGGGCGTTTGATTCCATCCTGGCTCCAGGCAGCGACGAAGGCACGGGCGCGGTCGGCGACAGCGGCTGCGTCCAGGCCTGGCTGGTACAACGCGGAGCCGAGGCCAAAACCGGAGGCGCCTGCAGCACGCCAGGTGGCCATGCTGCCGGGCGTGACGCCGCCGACCGGCAGCAGCGGCAAAGCAGGCGGCAGCACGGCGCGCATGGCGCGCATCACAGTGGGCGTCACCAGTTCGGCCGGGAAAAGCTTGAGCGCGTCGGCGCCGGCATGGACGGCGGCGAAGGCTTCGGTTGGGGTTGCGGCGCCGGGCACGCAATACATGCCGGCATCCTTGGCGGCGCGGATCACGGCGGTGTCGGAATGTGGCATCACAATCAGTTCGCCGCCTGCATTGCGTACATCCTGCACGGCTGCGGTTGTCAGGACCGTGCCGGCGCCCAGCACGGCATCTGCCGGCAGGCTGCGCGCCAGGCGGGTGATGGAATCCAGCGGCTGTGGGGAGTTCAGCGGGACTTCGATCAGGCGGAAGCCTGCTTCGTACAGTGCGGCGCCGATGGCCTCGGCCTCGTGCGGCTGGACGCCGCGAAGGATGGCGACCAGCGGCAGGGCCTTGAAGGCGGTTTCAAATGCGGTGGAAGGCGAGGCGGTCATTTCAATCCTTGAGCATGCCGGCGGCGCGTGCCAGGTGGTACAGGCCGGCGGGGGCGGTGTTATCGAGCAGCAGCGGTGTCGCTGCCTGGAAGCTTTGCAGGGCGAGGGCGTAGCGCTGGCACAGCACCGCGCTGCCAACCAGGGCAAGCGGCGCCTGTGCCAGGCCGGCAGCATCGCGCCAGGCCAGGCCTGCGCGCAGCTCGTGGCCGACCAGCAGGCCGGAAAGGTAGTCTGCCAGGTCGCTTGCCGGCGCGCGGCCAGTGACGCCGAGGCTGCGTGCAGCAAACACCTGGTGGCTCATGCCGAGATGGCCGTAGTCGCGCGCGGCTTCGACGCCGGCGGTGAAGGCGTGTTCGGCGAATTCGCCGCCGTTTGTCATCAGCCGGCCCAGCACGGAATGGTTGCGCAGCACGGCGAACAGCTCGCCCGTCATGTGGGTAGCGAAGCGCATCAAGCGGCCGTCGCTCACCTGCGCCCATTTGGAGTGGGTGCCGGGCAAGACGATGCAAGAGGCGTCGCGCAAGGAGGGCTGCAACTGCAGGGCGCCAATGACCTGGGTCTCTTCGCCGCGCATCAGGTCTGGCGGCAGTGCGCCGTCGTCGTACAGCATGCCGGGCACGATGGAGATTTCGGCGCCTGGGCTGGCCAGCATGCCGGCCGCCAGCGCGGCGGCGTTGGCAGGGCAGGCGGCGTAAGGCACGTCGCGCCAGCCATGCTGGCTGCCGACCATGCCGCAGGCCAGTACCGGCAGGCGCGGATGGGCGGCCAGCCAGTCGCC
>JBCNOP010000270.1:0-6358 GCA_039593775.1 Pseudoduganella sp. | reverse complement strand
AAATGACCAGTGGCTGATCCTGTGCGGCGTTTGCGTGACCGGCACCATCGGTTATGTGGTGCGCGGCTCGGTGGCGATCTATTACGCCAAGTATTACCTGGGCCTCAATACGGCGCAGGTGTCGGCCTTCCTGTCCACCGGCGTGGTGGCGGCCATCCTGTCGATGGTTGCGTCGACCTGGATCACCAAAGTCTATTGCAAGGTCAAGCTGTTCCGCTGGACGCAGCTGATCGTCGCCGGCATCAGCCTGGCGATCTACCTGTTCGTTAAGCCGGGCGACGTGATGCTGGCCTTCGTGTTGTTCTTCGCGCTGTCCTTCATCGTCGACCTGCATGCGCCGGTGTTCTGGTCCGCCATCGGCGAGACTATCGATTACGGGCAGGTCAAAACCGGCAAGCGCGTGTCGGGGTTTGCTTTCGGCGGCATCTCCGTCTGCCAGAAGGCGGGCATGGCGATCGCCGGCGGCCTGGTAGGCATCCTGCTGACCTATTTCAATTATGTGCCCAACCAGGCGCAATCCGAATTTGCACTGAATGGCATCGCCCTGATGCTGTCGGTGATTCCGGGCTTCTTCCACTTGCTTATGGGGCTGTTGATGTTCGCCTATCGCATCAGCGACGAATACTACGGCACCGTGAAAGAGAGCATGAAGTCCCATGGCTATGTAACCGCTTGAATATGCAAAAACTGTCTCCCTTGATCGAGCAGCGCGCCGATCCCTACATCGTTCGCCACAGCGACGGCTTTTACTACTTCACCGCCTCGGTGCCGCAATACGACCGCATCGAGCTGCGCCGTGCCACTACCATTGAAGGCTTGCGCGATGCGCCGACCGTGGATGTCTGGCACAAGCCTGATACCGGCGCTTACAGTGAGTTGATCTGGGCGCCGGAACTCCACTACAACCACGGCGCCTGGTATGTTTACTTCGCCGCTGCTCCCAGCCGCGAAATCAAGTACAAGCTGTTCCAGCACCGCATGTACGCGATCCGCAACACGAACGCCAACCCGCTGGAAGGCGAGTGGGAATTCATGGGCCAGGTCGATTCGGGCATCGATACCTTCTGCCTGGATGCGACCACCTTCACCCACAAGGGCAAGCTGTACTACCTGTGGGCACAGAAGGACAATGAAATCGAGGGCAACTCCAACCTGTACATCGCAGAGATGGAAACGCCATGGCAGATCAAGGGCAAGCCAGTGATGCTGACCAAGCCGGAATTCGACTGGGAGATCCGTGGCTTCTGGGTCAACGAAGGCCCATCCGTCCTGCAGCGTAATGGCAAGGTGTTCATCAGCTATTCGGCCAGCGCGACCGACGAGAACTACGCCATGGGCCTGCTGTGGGCCGATGCCGATGCGGACCTGCTGGACCCGGCTGCGTGGACCAAGTCGAAGGAGCCGGTGCTGCAAACCTGCTTCGAGCACGGCATCTACGGCCCTGGCCATAACAGCTTCACCGTTGACGCGGACGGAAACGTGCTGCTGGTGTACCATGCCCGCACGTACACGGAAATTATCGGCGACCCGCTGTGGAATCCGGACCGCCATACTTTCGTCAAGCCGCTGCGCTGGGATGCGCAAGGCATGCCCGTCTTCGGACGTCCATCCGTTATTGAATAAGCACACCATGATCCAAAGCGCGCCTTTCGGCCACGCACCGGACGGCTCGCCGCTGTCCCTGTACACCCTGACCAATGCCCAAGGCATGGAGGTCAGGATCACCAATTACGGCGGAACCGTCACCCACATCTTCGCACCGGACCGCGATGGCCGGCTGGCCAACATCACGCTGGGTTTCGACACGGCGGCCGAGTATTTCGGCCGCTCGCCTTACTTTGGCGCGCTGATCGGGCGCTGCGGCAACCGCATCGCGCGGGGCCGCTTCACGCTGGACGGCGTTGAGTACCAGTTGTCCGTCAACGATGGCGCCAATCACCTGCATGGCGGTGCGCAAGGCTTCGACAAGGTCGTGTGGGATGGGGCCGTCGAGGGCGATGCACTGGTGATGCGCTACCGCAGCCCGGACGGGGAGCAGGGCTATCCCGGCAACCTTGATGTCCAGGCCACCTATACGCTCGGCGATGATGGCGCGCTGACGGTGGCCTTCCGCGCCACCACCGATCGCGCCACGCCGGTCAACCTGACCCACCACGCCTACTTCAACCTGGCCGGCAGCGGTACCGTCAACGATCACGAAATGTGGATCGATGCGCCGCATTACACGCCGGTTGACGAAGGCCTGATACCAACCGGCGAACTGGCCCCGGTGGCGGGAACGCCGTTCGACTTCCGCGAGCCGCGCGCAATCGGCGAGGCGATCTACGACCATAACTTTGCGCTGGCGCCGGCGAATGGCCTGCGCTGCGCGGTGCGCGTGCGCGAGCCGCGTTCAGGGCGGCAGTTGGAAGTACTCACTCACCAGCCGGGCATCCAGTTCTACAGCGGGAATTTCCTCGATGGTTCGCTGGGCTTCCCTTACCGCGGCGGCTTTTGCCTGGAGCCGCAGCACTTCCCGGATGCGCCCAACAAACCGCATTTCCCGAGCGTGATCCTGCGCCCTGGCGAGGTGTATGAAAACACGCTGGCGTTCCGTTTATCGCGATACTGATTTCGATATGGCAATCAACAAATAAGTCATTAGAAATATATTGCTCTGAGCCGTAACATTTCCTCCATCGATAAGCGGAGGAATCCATGTCAGAGACAAAGAAAACGATAAAACTGCGCTCGGCCGAATGGTTCGGGACGCAGGACAAAAACGGCTTCATGTACCGGAGCTGGATGAAGAACCAGGGCATTCCTGATCACGAATTCCGCGGCAAGCCGATTATCGGCATCTGCAATACCTGGTCTGAACTGACTCCGTGCAACGCTCACTTCCGCCAGCTCGCGGAACACGTCAAGAAGGGCATCCTTGAAGCGGGCGGCTACCCGGTTGAATTCCCGGTCTTCTCCAACGGCGAATCCAACCTGCGCCCGACCGCGATGCTGACCCGTAACCTGGCCAGCATGGACGTGGAAGAATCCATTCGCGGCAATCCGATGGATGCCGTGGTCCTGCTGGTAGGGTGCGACAAAACTACTCCGGCGCTGCTGATGGGCGCTGCATCGGTCGACCTGCCGACCATCGTCGTTACCGGCGGCCCTATGCTGAACGGTAAGCTGAACGGCAAGGACATTGGCTCCGGCACCGCCGTGTGGCAGCTGCACGAGCAAGTCAAGGCCGGCGAAATCACCATGCACCAGTTCATGTCGGCCGAGGCGGGCATGTCCCGTTCCGCCGGCACCTGCAACACCATGGGCACCGCTTCCACCATGGCCTGCATGGCCGAATCGCTGGGCACTTCGCTGCCGCACAATGCCGCTATTCCTGCCGTCGACGCACGCCGCTATGTGCTGGCCCACATGTCCGGCATCCGCATCGTGGAAATGGTGTGGGAAGACCTGCGCCTGTCGAAAATCCTCAAGCGCGAGAACTTCGAGAACGCGATCCGCGTCAACGCCGCCATTGGCGGATCGACCAATGCCGTGATCCACCTGAAGGCCATCGCCGGCCGTATCGGCGTGCCGCTCGAATTGGAAGACTGGACCAAGGTAGGCAAAGGCATGCCGACCATCGTCGACCTGATGCCTTCCGGCCGCTACCTGATGGAAGAGTTCTACTACGCCGGCGGCCTGCCGGGTGTGATCCGCCGCATGGGCGAAGCGAACCTGCTCCCGCATCCTGAAGCGCTGACCGTCAACGGCAAGACCATCGGCGAGAACTGCGCCGAGGCGCCGATCTACAACGATGAAGTGATCCGCAAGATCGACAATCCGCTGATCGCCGACGGCGGCATCTGCATCCTGCGCGGCAACCTGGCGCCGCGCGGCGCCGTGCTGAAACCTTCCGCTGCTTCGCCGCACCTGATGCAGCACCGTGGCAAAGCCGTCGTATTCGAGAACTTCGATCACTACAAAGAACGCATCGTCGATCCGGAGCTGGATGTCGACGAGAACTCGATCCTGGTGATGAAGAACTGCGGCCCGAAAGGCTATCCGGGCATGGCGGAGGTTGGCAATATGGGCCTGCCGCCCAAGCTGCTGGCCAAGGGCATCAAGGACATGGTGCGCATTTCCGATGCGCGCATGAGCGGAACGGCCTATGGCACTGTGGTGCTGCACGTGGCGCCGGAGGCAATGGCCGGCGGTCCGCTGGGCGCCGTCAAGGATGGCGACTGGATCGAACTCGATTGCGCCAACAACAAGCTGCAGCTTGAAATCAGCGACGAAGAAATGAAGGCGCGCCTCGCCGCACGCGCCGCGCAGCAGGAGCCGCCGAAGTCCGGCTACCAGCAACTGTATATCGACCACGTGTTGCAGGCCGACGAAGGCTGCGACTTCGACTTCCTGGTTGGCTGCCGCGGTTCCGCCGTGCCGCGCCACTCGCACTAAGGAGAACTCATGCTGCTCGTACAATTCACTAACGAAAGCGGTTCGCGCCGCGTGGCCTCCCTCGATGGCGATACGCTGCGCGTGCTGGACGGTGTATTTACCACCTATGAACTGGCGCAGCGCGCCATCAGCCGCGGCAAGGGCCTGGCTGAAGTGGCTCAAGCGGCCATCGGCACCACCACTGAGAGCTACGAAGCCGTGGCGGCTGCAGGCCGCATCCTGCCACCGCTGGACCACGCCGACCCGGCGCATTGCTATGTGACCGGCACCGGCCTGACCCACCTGGGAAGCGCCGATGCACGCGACGCCATGCACCGCAAGATCGGCGGCGACATGGAAACCCTGAGCGATTCCATGAAGATGTTCCGCCTTGGCGTGGAGGGCGGCAAGCCGGCCGAAGGCCAGCGTGGCGTGCAGCCGGAATGGTTCTACAAAGGCGATGGTTCGATCGTTGCCGCCAGCGGCCAGGCACTGGCCATGCCGGAATTCTCGCTCGATGGCGGCGAAGAACCGGAGATCGCCGGCCTGTACGTGATCGGCGAAGACGGCCAGCCTTACCGCCTCGGTTTCGCGATCGGCAACGAATTCTCGGACCACGTGACCGAGCGCCAGAATTACCTCTACCTGGCGCACTCCAAGCTGCGCAATTGCGGCCTGGGCCCGGCGCTGCGCATCGGCGAACTGCCGCAGCATATCGACGGCGCCTCGCGCATCGTCGGCAAGGACGGAGCCGTGCGCTGGCAGAAGGCCTTCGTCAGCGGCGAGCAGAATATGTCGCACACCATCGCCAACCTGGAGTATCACCATTTCAAATATGGGCTGTTCTGCCGTCCGGGCGATGTGCACATCCATTTCTTCGGCACTGCCACCCTGAGCTTCGCTGACGGGATCTCCGTTCAGCCGGGCGAAACCTTCGAAGTCGAGGCGCCAGCCTTTGGCCCGGCGCTGCGCAACCCACTGCGTGTGCAGGAATCCCGTTACAAGAAAGTGAGCCAACTATGACCATTACCGGTGAAGCACTGATTGGCGGCGTTGCCGTACGTGGCGAGGGCGGTGCACAGCGCGCTTTCAACCCTGGAACCGAGCAGCAATTCGGCGAAGAATTCAATGCGGTCAGCGTGGAGCAGGTGAATGATGCCTGCCGCCTGGCCGGTGCAGCCTTCGATACTTTCCGTGCCGCCAGCGATGCGGCGCGTGCGGAACTGCTGGACGCGATTGCCCGCAACATCCTCGACCTCGGCGCGGAACTGATCGAGCGCGCCATGGCGGAAACCGGCCTGCCGCAGGCCCGCCTGGAAGGCGAACGCGCCCGCACCTGCAACCAGCTCAAGATGTTTGCGACGCTGCTGCGTGATGGTTCGTGGTGCGACCCGCGCATCGACGTCGCCCTGCCGACCCGCACGCCTCCGCGTGCCGACCTGCGCTATCGCCTGATTGGCGTTGGCCCGGTCGCTGTCTTCGGCGCTTCCAACTTCCCGCTGGCGTTTTCCGTTGCCGGTGGCGATACCGCATCCGCGCTGGCCGCTGGCTGCCCGGTTGTGGTCAAGGCGCACTCCGCCCACCCTGGCACTTCCGAGCTGGTGGGCCGCGCCGTGGTTGCGGCAGTGGCCCAATGCGGCTTGTCGGCCGGCGTGTTTGCCCTGCTGACCGGCAGCGGCAGCCATATCGGCCAGACGCTGGTGGCGCATCCTGCCATCCAGGCGGTAGGCTTTACCGGTTCCCGCAGCGGCGGTACTGCGCTGATGGCCACGGCTGCTGCGCGCAAGCAGCCGATTCCGGTTTATGCGGAGATGAGCAGCATTAACCCGGTCTTCCTGCTGCCGGAAGCGCTGGCTGGCCGTCCGGACAGCATCGCCGCCGGTTTTGCTGCCTCGCTGACGCTTGGCGTGGGCCAGTTCTGCACCAATCCCGGCCTGGTGCT
>JBCNOP010000027.1:0-41419 GCA_039593775.1 Pseudoduganella sp. | reverse complement strand
GGGCTTGGAATAAGAGAATGGCAGTGTGGCGATTGCAGTGCTTTCCATGATCGTGATGTCAATGCTGCGATAAACATTCTCCGTCGCGGACGTGCGACGCTGGCTGCAGGAATCCTCGTCCTTTAGGACGAGGAGGACGTCAACGTCTTACAGTGCTTTCACGGGTATGCAGATTTCGCAGGTAAAGCTGCCGTCGGTCTGGGTTGCGAGGTTCTCATAGCGCTCAAAGCATGGGCGCTCGTCGCATTGCAGGCCGCTGGAAGGCAGCCATTCCTTCATCAGCCGGTTCCACACCGGTCCGATGTCGCGCGGCGAACCGGTGTAGCGAGTGACAGCGTAGCGCCCGCCGGGCAGGTTGGCAACGCTGAATTGTCCGCCAGGCTCGAAACCTTCCGGGATCTCGACGCAAGCGTCGTAGCGGCACTTGTCGGCAGGCGTAACGCTCGGGTCGTCATGGCCGATGCCGTAACAGGTGGCGCCGGCCAGGCCGTGGCCAAGCATCCATGGCATGACAGCTTGGGCCCAGAACTGGCCGACGGCCGGGCCGTAAGGGCCGATGTGGCGGCGGTAGGCGATGCGGGCCGGCGGCAGGTCGATAACGTTGACTTCCATTTTTTGTGCTCCATTGTGGTTGTTGGAGCCCTCATGTTCGCCGTTCGCACGGTGGCCGGCCTGACCGTGCTTGCTGTTCGCCTGATCCAGATTGCTATTTTGCGCGTAGACCTCGGCCAGGAAGGCGGCCGTGCGCGCCGGGGTGTTCTCGCGCCACTCGGTCGGGGTGCTGCCGAAGCGGGCCTTAAAGGCGCGTGCAAATGCTTCGCCCGAGCCGAAGCCGGTCGACAGCGCGACTTCCAGCACTGTGCCGCCGGCCGCCAGCTTGGCCGCGGCGACTTCCAGCCGGCGCCGGCGCACGTAATCGCCCAGCGTCTCGCCCATCCACGCTGCGAACAGGCGGTGAAAGTGGTAGCGCGAGAAGTTGGCGATGTCGGCCAGGCCGGGCAGGTCGAGCTGCGCGTCCAGGTTGCGGTCAATGTGGTCGAGCACCCGGTTCATGCGGCGCTCGTATTCGCTGCGCGGATCGTTCATGCGAGTGGATAGATGCGATCGAGGCTGCCGGGGCCGAAGTATTTTTCGTACTCCTTGGCGGCGTAGGAATCCATCATGCCTGAGATGTAGTCCACCACCAGGCGCTCGCGCGAATCCTTCAGGCTGCGGATGGCTGGCGGCAGCAGGATGCCGCCCTTGTTGTAGTTCTTGTCGGTCAGGACTTCGAACAGGCCGCGGATGATTTTCTCGCCGCGCTTTTCGTAGAGCTGCACGTCCTTCTTGCGCAGGATCGCGCGCCACAGCAGGCTTTTCAGGCCGCGCGCCAGCAGGCCCTTAGTGCGGTAGCCCAGTTCCGGGCCGTGCTTGCCTTCGACTACGGCGATGTCGCGGCACAGTTCATGCACGATCTGCGAGGTCAGCTCCTTGCGCAGCACGATGGAGTATTCCTCCGAACTTTCCTGCATATCGCATTTCAGCGCTTCTTCGTGGGCGTGGTTGGCGATGCTGGCGAATTGCTCGTGGGCGGCGGAGAAGTCCTTGCTGATTTTGAATTCGTGGACGATCTCGCCCCAGGTGATGATGCCGAAGCTCAGGGCATCCTCGACGTCGTGCGCGGCGTAGGCGATTTCGTCGGCCAGGTCCATGATCTGGGCGTCGATGCTCTTGCTCAGTGATACGCCGCGCGCATTCAACTGCGAAATCAGGAACTCGTAGTCGTCGTCATACAGGAATTTCTTCGGGTTGTCGGCCCGGCGCTGGAAGTATTTGGTGATGCCAAGCAGGGAGCGCACGGTCAGGTTAAGGCCGGCGTAGGCGTGGTGTTTCTTCTCCAGCGTGCGCAGCGTGCGGAAGGCTTGGGCGTTGCCCTCGAAGCCGCCGGCATCGGCCACCAATTCGTCCAGGATCTTTTCGCCGTAGTGGCCAAAAGGCGGGTTGCCGATGTCGTGCGCCAGCGAGCAGGTTTCGGACACTACGCTGCGCTCCAGCCCGAGGTCGGCGGCGATGGAGCGGGCGATCTGGGCCACCTCCAGGCTGTGGGTGAGGCGGTTGCGGTTGAAGCGGTTGGCATCCACGCCAAGCAGCTGCATCTTGCCCTGCAGGCGGCGGAAGGAGGAAGAATACAGCACGCGCGCATAGTCGCGCATGCATTCCTCGCGGCCCTCGCCGCGGCCGTCGGCCTGGGCATGGACGCGGTATTCCAGCGGCAGTACCAGCGCCTCCTGGGCGCGGGCAAATTCTATAGTCTGTTGGTCGTACATTGTTTTCCTTAGGTTTGCAGGCGATTCTAAGGCGCTTCGGCATTCCAGTGTATATTGCAGCCCAAATTGTTTCATGGCTGGATAATAAAATGTCACCTGTTTCACTGTTCCTTGTGGTGCTGGCCTATTTCGGCCTGCTGCTTGGCGTGGCCTGGGCCACTTCCCGCAATGCCAACAACGACAGCTTCTTCATCGGCAACAAGAGTTCGAACTGGATGCTGGTGGCTTTTGGCATGGTGGGCACCACGCTGAGCGGCCTGACCTTCATCAGCGTGCCGGGCGCGGTGGGGCGCGACGGTTTTGGCTACATGCAGATCATGATCGGCTATGTGCTGGGCTATATCGCCGTGGCTTATGTGCTGCTGCCGCTGTACTACCGGCTGAAGCTGACTTCGATCTACCATTACCTGGACGTGCGGCTGGGACGGCGCTCTTACCAGAGCGGGGCGGCCTTCTTCATCTTGTCGCGCACCCTGGGCGCAACCGCGCGCCTGTACCTGGTGGTGAATATCCTGCAGGCCGTGATCCTGGACAGCCTTGGCGTGCCGTTCTGGCTGACCAACCTGATTATCCTGTCGATGATCCTGCTGTATACCTACGAGGGCGGGGTAAAGACCATCGTCTGGACCGACACGCTCCAAACCACCGGCATGCTGATAGGACTGGTGGCCTGCACGGTGTTCCTTCTGAACGAGATGGGCCTGGGCCCATTGGAAAGCCTGGAGCGCATGCGGTCGGCCGGGCTGGCGCGTGTGTTCACCACCGATATCAATAGCCCGGGCCATTACTGGAAGCAGATCGTGGCCGGCGCGTTCATCGTCGTCACCATGACCGGCATGGACCAGGAAATGATGCAGAAGAATATCTCGGTCAGGACGCTGGGCGACTCGCAGAAGAACATGCTGGCGCTGAACGCCATCCTGGCGGGCGTGCTGACGCTGTTCCTGTTCCTCGGCGGTTTGCTGTACCTGTATGCGCCGCAGGTGGGCGTGACGGCGACCGGCGACAAGATTTTTCCGGCCGTGGTGATGGGCCACCTGCCGGCGCTCTTGCAGCTGGTCTTCATCATCGCCCTGATCAGCGCCCTGTTCCCGAGCGCCGATGGCGCGATCACGGCGCTGACCTCGTCCTTCTGCATCGACATCCTGGGCCTGAAACGGCGCGACGACCTGGGCGAGGGCGCGCAATTGCGCATCCGCCACCGGGTGCACCTGGCGTTCTGCGCGCTGTTCCTGCTGCTGGTGATGGTGTTCAAGTGGATCGACAGTGCCAGCATGATCGGAATGATCCTGAAACTGGCCGGCTATACCTACGGACCGCTGCTTGGCCTGTTTGCCTTCGGCCTGCTCAGCAAGCGCGCAGTCAACGACAAGCTGGTGCCGTGGGTAGCGCTGGCTGGCCCGCTGCTGTGCGCCCTGGTCGACTTCAACCAGCAAAGCCTGTTCGGCAGCTACCGCATAGGACTGGAATTGTTGCTCGTTAACGGCCTGCTTGTTATGGCTGGGCTCTACCTGATTTCTTCACCATCTAAGGCGAATGTCGCTTATAGTATGAAGTAGTTACATTTTTTGCACTAGGAGTAAAGATGTCCCGCTCTGTTTTCTCTTATGTCCGCGGTGGATTTGCCTGGTTCTGGGGCGCCGTGGATAAAAGCCGTCGCGCCACCATGAACTTCCTGTTCCTGCTGGTCGTCGTGCTGCTGATAGCCGCCATATTCGGCGGCGGCGTCAAGCCTTTGGGCGACAAGACCATGCTGGTCCTGAACCTGGAAGGGGCTTTGGTGGAGCAGTCGTCCGGCGGCAGCCGTGACGCGCTGATGGCCGGCCTGGCCGGAGGTGAAGTGCACAAGTCGGTGCAACTGCGCGATGTGCTGAACGTGCTCGATGCGGCCGCCAAGGACCCGCAAATCGGCGGCGCCGTGCTGGTGCTCGACGAAATGCAGGGCGGCGGCCAGGCCATGCTGCGCGAGATCGGCGCGGCCGTGGACCGCTTCAAGGCCAGCGGCAAGAAGGTGGTAGCCTGGGGCTCCAGCTATAACCAGCGCCAGTACCAGATCGCCATCCATGCCGATGAAGTCTACCTGCACCCGATGGGCGCGGTGTTCCTCGATGGTTTCGGCAAGTACCGCAATTACTACCGCGATGCGCTGGACAAGGTGGGCGTGACCGTCAACCTGATGAAGGTCGGCACCTACAAGAGCTTTGCCGAGCCGTTCATCGCCAACGGCCCTTCGCCGGCAGCGGCGGAAGCCGATGCTTTCCTGTACAACGACCTGTGGGCGCGCTACACCGCCCAGGTGGAACAGTTGCGCAAGATGCCGGAAGGCGCGCTGATGAAGTCGATCGACAACCTGCCGGCCCTGGTGGCCGAGGCCAAGGGCAACCTGGCGCAGGTGGCGCTCAACGCCAAGCTGGTGGACGGCCTGAAAACCAAGGATGAACTGCGCGTGATGATGACCAAGCGCGGCGTCGACGATCCGGCTGCCAAGTCCTTCCGCCAGGTCAGCTATCACGATTACCTGGCGCGCGTCTTCCCCAAACTGACCGGCGATGCGATCGGCGTGGTGATGGCGGTCGGAGAAATCAGCGACGGCGATGCGCCGGCCGGCCAGATCGGCGGCGCTTCGACGGCTCGTCTGGTGCGCATGGCGCGCGAAGACAGTTCGATCAAGGCTGTGGTGCTGCGCGTTGATTCGCCTGGCGGCAGCGCTTTCGGTTCGGAGCTGATCCGCCGCGAGCTGGAACTGACGCGCGCAGCGGGCAAGCCTGTGGTGGTCTCGATGGGCAACGTGGCCGCTTCGGGCGGCTACTGGATTTCCATGGCGTCGGACGAGGTAATTGCCGACCCGGCCACCGTCACCGGTTCGATCGGGGTGTTCGCACTGTTCCCGACGGTGGACAAGGTGATCGACAAGCTGGGCATCCATACGGCCGGCCAGACCACCACCTGGCTGGGCGATGCGGGCAACCCGCTGCGTCCGATGGATCCGCGCTTCGGCCAGTTGATCCAGGGTGCGATCGGCCATACCTACGAGGAGTTCACTTCCAAAGCCGCCAAGGCGCGCAATACCACGGTCGACAAGATCGATGCCGTGGGCCAGGGCCGCGTCTGGACCGGTGCGCAGGCGCAGGAGCGCGGCCTGGTCGACACGCTGGGCGGCTACCAGGATGCCCTGAAGGCTGCGGCGCGCCGCGCCAAGCTGGCTGGCGAGCCGCGCGTGGTGTACATCGAGCGTGAGATGTCGCGCTTCGACAAGGTGCTGGAGTTCTTCGGCGCTTCGAGCGCGAAGGCCGCTGCCGCGAAGGCATTTGGCGAGCAGGCGCGCACCTCGCTGCTGCCTGCCGGAGTGCCGGCTGGGGTGGCCACGGAAGTGGTGCAGGACCTGGGCTGGCTGAACGAGATGACTGCCCAGCGCAAGCCGTTCATGGCGCTGACCCATTGCCTCTGCAGTTCGCCCAACTAGTTTGTAGCAGCTTTGTAAGCAGTTATTACACGAATCAAGCCGCCAGCCAGTCTGGCGGCTTTTCTTTTGGGGCGCCGGGGCGCTTGAATTGTTTCTGATGTTTCTTGCCTAACGTATTCGGGCAAAGGCGCTGTGCTAGAGTCAATTCGAACACTACCCAAAAGAAGAAAGGGTCGCCCTATGGAGACTCCAACATCATCCAATGCCCCGTTGAAACCTCGCGCCAGCAAGCGGGCGCGCTGGATCGGGGGAGTTGCCGCCTTGGCCGGAATGCTGGTCTTGGGCGGCCTGGCCTGGTACCTGACCCACCGCGGCCCTGCTGAGGGCGGGCCGGGTGGTCCGGGTACCCAGGCCGCTGCCGGCCCGGGCGGCCCAGGCAGCGCTGGTGGCGGCGCCCGGGGTGGCCGCAGTGGGCGCGGTCCGGCGGCCACGGTCGGCGTGGCGACTGCGGAAAAAGCCGATCTTCCCGTCACCCTGGATGCGCTGGGCACGGTCACCGCCGCCGCCACGACGACCGTGCGGCCGCAAGTCTCAGGCATCCTGCAGAAAGTCCTGTTCAAGGAAGGCCAGATGGTGAAGGCTGGCCAGGTGCTGGCCCAGATCGATCCACGCCAGTTCGAGCTGCAACTGATGCAGGCCACCGGCCAGCGCGAGCGCGATGAGGCGCAGCTTGAGAATGCACGTCTGACGCTTGAACGCTATCGCACCTTGCTGTCACAGGATTCCATTGCGCGGCAGGATGTCGATACCCAGGCTGCGCTGGTCAAGCAGCTCCAGGGCACGGTCACGACCGACCGCGCCAATGAGGGCACGGCGCGCCTGAACCTTGGCTATACCAAGGTTGTTGCACCAATCAGCGGGCGGGTGGGCTTGCGCGTGGTCGATATCGGGAACCTGGTTGGTGCCAATGATGCGGCGGGGATTGCGGTGATTACGCAGCTGGCGCCGATCGATGTTGAGTTTGCGGTGCCGCAGGACCGGGTTTCCGAACTGGCGCCGCGAGCCGGTGAGGCGGCCGGCGCCCGCATGGTGGCGCTGGCGTATGACCGCACGCGCAGCACGGTACTGGAAAAGGGGGAGTTTTTCGCGCTGGACAACCAGGTCGATACGCAGACCGGTACGGTGATGGCCAAGGCGCGCTTTGTCAACGCCGGTTCGTCCTTGTTCCCCAGCCAGTTCGTGAACGTGCGGCTCGAGCTGCGCACGATCAAGGATGCGGTGGTGGTGCCGGTGACGGCTTTGCGCCACGGTTCGTCCGGCGATTATGTGTACGTGCTGCAGGATGGGCAGACAGCCTCGCTGCGGCCGGTCAAGCGCGGCATTGCCACCGTGGACAAGGTGCAGATCGAGAGCGGCCTGGAGGCGGGCGAGCAAGTGATTACAGAGGGCGCGGACCGTATCAAGGATGGGGCGCGCGTAACCTTGCCGTCGCAGCGGCCGGGGGCTGACGGCGAGCATACCGGGCGTTCGCGCCGTGAAGGGCGGGCAGGGCGAAATCGTGGTGATGCAGCGGCCGATGGCACAGCTTCTGTTCCGGGGCCGGGCGAAGCTCGGACGGGAGGCGAGGGCGGCGGCAGATGGCGCCGGCATCGCGGCGATGCCGGCGCCGGTGCCAGTGCGCCGGCGCCAGACGCAGCGCAGCCCAATGGCGCGCAGCCGGGAGCCGGGGCGCGTGATGGCCGGCGCGGGGCCGGCACGGCTGGCGCTAGTAGCACGGATCGCGGTGTGCGGGGCGAGGGCCGGGCGGTGGACGGCGTGACGCGATGAGTCCCTCGGCGCCATTCATCCAGCGGCCGGTGGCAACGGCGCTGTTCATGCTGGCCATCGTGCTGGCTGGCCTGCTTGGCTATCGCTTCCTGCCGCTGTCGGCGCTGCCGCAAGTCGACTTCCCGACCATCCAGGTGCGCACTCTGTATCCAGGCGCCAGCCCTGAAGTGATGGGCCGCACGGTCACGGCGCCGCTGGAACGCCAGTTCGGGCAGATGTCAGGCCTGCAGCGCATGAGCTCCACCAGCGCCGCTGGCGTCTCCATCATCACCCTGCAATTCAGCCTGGGGCAGACGCTGGACGTGGCCGAGCAGGAAGTGCAGGCCGCGATCAACGCCGGCGCTTCGTTGCTGCCGACCGACCTGCCTGCGCCGCCAACGTACGCCAAGGTCAACCCGGCCGATGCGCCAGTGCTGACGCTGGCCATCACTTCCAAAACGATGCCGCTGACGGAGGTGCAGAATATCGTCAACACACGGCTGGCGTTGAAAATCAGCCAGGTCAACGGCGTCGGCCTGGTCACTCTGGGCGGCGGCCAGCGCCCTGCGGTGCGCATCCAGGCCGACACGCAGGCCCTGGCCAGCTACGGCCTTGGCCTGGACACGCTGCGCAGCGCCATCACGGCCGCCAACGCCAACAGTGCCAAAGGCAGCTTTGACGGCCCCGCGCGCGCCTTCACCATCAACGCCAACGACCAGTTGCTGGCAGCCGACGACTACCGCCAACTGATCGTCTCTTACCGCAACGGCGCGCCGGTCAGGCTGCAGGACGTGGCCCGCGTGGTCGACAGCGCCGAAAACGTCAAGCTTGGCGCCTGGGCCGGCCTGACGCCAGCCATCATCCTCGACGTGCAACGCCAGCCCGGCGCCAACGTGATCGCCACGGTCGATGCGATCAAGGAACGCCTGCCGGAACTGCAAGCCAGCCTTCCCGGCGCCATCGACGTGGCGGTCCTGAGCGACCGCACGCACGGCATCCGCGCCTCTGTTCTGCACGTGGAACTCGAACTGCTGCTGGCTGTGGTGCTGGTGGTGCTGGTGATCTTCGCCTTCCTGCGCAGCCCGCGCGCCACGGTGATCGCCAGCCTGGCGGTGCCGATCTCGCTGGTCGGCACCTTCGGCGTGATGTACCTGCTTGGCTACAGCCTGAATAACCTGAGCCTGATGGCGCTGACGATCGCCACCGGTTTCGTGGTGGACGACGCCATCGTGATGATCGAGAACATCGCGCGCCACATCGAAGAAGGCGAGAGCCCGATGAACGCCGCCCTCAAGGGCGCGCAGCAGATCGGCTTCACCATCATCTCCCTGACGGTGTCGCTGATCGCCGTGCTGATCCCGCTGCTGTTCATGGGTGATGTCGTCGGCCGCCTGTTCCGCGAGTTCGCCGTCACGCTGGCGATCACCATCCTGATTTCCGCCGTGGTGTCGCTGACGCTGGTGC
Source organism: Pseudoduganella sp. (assembly GCA_039593775.1). Taxonomy (GTDB): domain Bacteria; phylum Pseudomonadota; class Gammaproteobacteria; order Burkholderiales; family Burkholderiaceae_D; genus Rugamonas. Next base: position 32,440 of record JBCNOP010000027.1, on the reverse strand, counting down.
CGATGATGTCCGGCCGCTGGCTGGCCGAGCATAAGGAGCACGAGGCAACCCTGTTCGACCGCCTGGTCAGGCGCTACGACGGCAGCTTGCAATGGGTGCTGGAGCGGCAGGGCCTGACCCTGCTGGTGGCGCTGGGCACGCTGCTGCTGACGGTGCTGCTCTACCTGTGGATTCCCAAGGGCCTGTTCCCGACCCAGGATACCGGCCAGCTGCAAGCGCGCATCGAAGCTGCGCAGACCGTGTCATACGAACGCATGGCGCAGCTGCAGCAGCAGGCGGCGCGTGCGATATTGGACGACCCGGCCGTGGCTTCGCTCAGCTCCGTGGTCGGTGTCGATGCAGGCAACAACACGATGCTGCACACCGGCAGCATGCTGGTCAACCTGAAGCCGGACCGCGACAAGCTGCAAGTGGTGATGGATCGCCTGCGCAGCCGCGTGGCACAGGTGGCCGGCGTCAAGCTGTACCTGCAGCCGACGCAAGACCTGACCATCGACGCCGAAAGCGGCCCGACCCAGTACCGTGTTTCGCTGGAGGGCGCCGACAACGCCACCGTGTCCGAATGGGCGGCCAGGCTTTCCGAGCGCATGGCAAGCAAGACGCGCTTGCGCAATGTGGTGTCGGATGTGGGTGCAACCGGCGCCGGCGCATACGTCAGCATCGACCGCGACACCGCCTCGCGCCTGTCGATCACTGCCGCCGCCGTGGACGACGCGCTGTACAGCGCTTTTGGCCAGCGCATTGTCTCCACCATCTTCACCGAGACCAACCAATACCGCGTGATCCTTGAGGCTGACCAGGACCGCATGGATACGCCGGAAGCGCTGGGCAACCTGCAGCTACGCACCGGCAGCGGCAAGCCCACGCCGCTATCGGCCATCGCCAGCGTACAGGAACGCCCCGCGCCGCTGCAGGTGACACACGTAGCGCAATACCCGGCCACCACCATTGGCTTTGACGCCGCGCCAGGCGTGGCGCTGGGCCAGGCGGTCGATGCAATCCGCGAGGCGGCCAGGGAAGTCGGCCTGCCGCAGTCGGTCAGCCTGACCTTCCTGGGCGCGGCGGGCGCCTACCAGGCGTCGCTGAGCAACCAGCTCTGGCTGATTCTGGCGGCTGTCGTGTGTGTGTACATTGTGCTGGGCGTGCTGTACGAAAGCTACATCCACCCGCTGACCATTTTGTCCACGCTGCCCTCGGCCGGCGTCGGCGCCTTGCTGGCGCTGATGCTGACGGGGCAGGAGCTGGGCGTGATCGGCATCATCGGCATCATCCTGCTGATCGGCATCGTCAAGAAAAATGCCATCATGATGATCGACTTCGCCATCGAGGCGGAGCGCGATCAGGGCATGGCGCCGCGCGAGGCGATCCACCAGGCCGCGCTGCTGCGGCTGCGGCCCATCCTGATGACCACCATGGCGGCGCTGTTTGCGGCCATACCGCTGATGTTCGGCTGGGGCGAAGGCGCCGAGTTGCGCCGGCCGCTTGGCCTGTCGATCTTCGGCGGCCTGATTGTCAGCCAATTGCTCACGCTGTACACCACGCCGGTGATCTACCTTGCCTTTGACCGCCTGGCGCAGCGTCGCCGCCGGGGCCGCGAGGAGCCAGCATGAACCTGTCCGAGCCCTTTGTCCGCCGTCCGATCGCCACGGTCCTGCTGACGATCGGGCTGGCGCTGGCCGGCATTGCGGCCTTCTTCGTACTGCCGGTGTCGCCGCTGCCGCAGGTCGATTACCCTTCGATCTCGGTCAGCGCCAGCCTGCCGGGCGCCAGCCCCGACACCATGGCAAGCAGCGTCGCCACGCCACTGGAACGGCGGCTGGCGGTGATCGCCGGCGTGAACGAGGTGACCTCCTCATCCGGCAGCGGTTCGACGCGAGTCAACCTGCAATTCGAGTTGAACCGCAAGATCGATGCGGCGGCGCGCGAGGTGCAGGCGGCCATCAATGCCTCGCGCGCCGACTTGCCGGCCACGCTGCGCAGCAACCCAACCTACCGCAAGGCCAACCCGTCCGATGCGCCGGTGATCATCCTGGCGCTGACGTCGGCCACCCGCAGCCCGGGGCAGGTGTACGAATCGGTGTCGAATATCGTGCAGCAGAAGCTGGCGCAGGTGAAGGGCGTTGGCGATGTCGAAATTGGCGGCGGCTCGCTGCCGGCAGTGCGAGTCGAGTTGCTGCCGTTTGCGCTGAACCGCTATGGCGTATCGTCGGAGGACGTGCGGGCAGCGATCCAGGCCACCAATGCCAACCGGCCAAAAGGGGCGATCGAGGTGGAAGGGCGGCGCCTGCAAATCTATTCGGCGGCGTCGACGGCCAGCGGCGGGCGCAGCGCGGCCGATTATCGCGACCTGGTGGTGGCGTGGCGCGATGGCGCGGCGATCCGGCTTGACGATGTGGCGGAGGTGACGGACGGGGCGGAAAACCGCAACACTCTGGGCCTTTTCAATGGCGAGCCGGCGGTCATCGTGCTGGTGACGCGCCAGCCTGGCGCCAATGTGATCGAGACGGTGGATGCGGTGCGCGCCTTGCTGCCGCAGTTGCAGGCGCAGTTGCCGCAAGACGTGAAGCTGCAGGTGGCGTCCGACAGCACCAATTCGATCCGCTCCTCGCTGATGGAAATCGAATTCACGCTGCTGATATCGATCGTGCTGGTAGTGCTGGTGGTGAGCGCCTTCCTGCGCAGCGCGCGGGCCACGGTGATCCCGGCCATTGCGACCGTGGTGTCGCTGCTGGGCACGTTCGGCGTGATGTACCTGCTGGGCTTCAGCCTGAACAACCTGAGCCTGATGGCGCTGACGGTGGCTACCGGTTTCGTGGTGGACGATGCCATCGTGGTGCTGGAGAACACGGCGCGCCACATGGAGCAGGGCATGGAGCGGTTCGCGGCTGCGCTGCAGGGCGCGAAGGAAGTCGGCTTTACGGTGCTGTCGATCAGCGTGTCGCTGGTGGCAGTGTTCATTCCGCTGCTGTTCATGGGCGGGCAGGTGGGACGCCTGTTCCGCGAGTTCGCGGTCACCCTGTCGGCGGCGGTGATGATCTCGCTGGTGATTTCGCTGACCACCACGCCAATGCTGTGCGCCTGGCTGTTGCGGCCGGGCGCCGGGCACAAGCCGCAAGGACGCGTGTCGCGCTGGTTCGAACGAGGCTTCAGTGTCATCCTGCGCATGTATGAGAAGTCGCTGGACTGGGCGCTGTCCAGCGCCTGGCTGGTGATGCTGGTCCTGCTGTTCGTGGTGGGGCTGAATGTCTACCTGTATGCGGCGGCGCCCAAGGGCTTCTTCCCGCAGCAGGATACAGGGCAGATCAACGGCGGCATTCGCGCGGACCAGAGCATTTCCTTCCAGGCGATGCAGGGCAAGCTGCGGCAACTGGTGAACATCATCCGCGACGATCCGGCGGTGGCGACCGTGGTTGGCTTTACCGGCGGCTCGCGGGCTGGCGGCGGTTTCATGTTCGTCAGCCTGAAACCGGCGGCGGAGCGCGATGTGACGGGGCAGCAGGTGATCGCGCGCTTGCGGCCCAAGCTGGCGCGTGTGACCGGCGTGTCGCTGTTCCTGAATACCGTGCAGGATTTGCGCATGGGCGGGCGGCAGAGCAATTCCACTTACCAGTACACGCTGAAAAGCGATAACAGGACCGATTTGAAGCGCTGGGCTTCGCGCCTGGCCGATGAAATGAAGCGGCAGAAGGCGCTGGTGGACGTCGATTCCGACCAGGCGGACAACGGCGTCGAGACTTTCGTCACGGCGGACAAGGACATGGTGTCGCGCATGGGGCTTTCCATGAAGGATGTCGACAACGCGCTGTATAACGCTTTCGGGCAGCGCCAGGTGGCAACGATCTACGATGAGCTGAGCCAGTACAAGGTGGTGATGGAAGTGGCGCCGGAATATGCGCGCAGCCCCGAAGCGCTGGCCGATGTCTACGTGGGGCGGCGCGCAGCCGCGGGCGCAAGCGCAGCAGGTTCGGTCGTCGGCGCGGGCATGCGCGATCCTTCCGGCGGCTCGGCCCTGAGCACGCAGCCTGACGCGATGGTGCCGCTGGCGGCCCTGGCCACGTTTGCGGAACGCGCCACGCCAGCCTCAGTGAACCACCAGGACGGCGAGCTGGCGACGACGATTTCCTTCAACCTGGCAGATGGCGCCAGCCTGGGCGAGGCGCAGCAAGCGGTGAAAGACGCGGAAAACGCCATCGGCATGCCGAACAATGTGCGCGGCAGCTTCCAAGGCACCGCGCGCACGGCGCAGGAAACCAACCAGCAGCAGCCGCTCCTGATTGCCGCCGCCCTGGTGGTGATTTACATTGTCCTCGGCATGCTGTACGAAAGCCTGGTGCACCCGATCACCGTACTGTCGACGCTGCCCTCGGCTGGTGTGGGTGCGGTGCTGGCGCTGCTGATGTTCCGCATGGAGTTCTCGCTGATCGCGCTGATCGGCGTGTTCCTGCTGATCGGCATCGTGAAGAAGAACGCCATCCTGATTATCGACTTCGCGCTGGAAGCCGAGCGCACGCGCGGCCTGGACTCGCGCAGCGCGGTGCGCGAAGCCTGCCTGCTGCGCTTCCGCCCGATCCTGATGACGACCCTGGCGGCGGCATTGGGCGCGCTGCCGCTGGCGATCGGCTTTGGCGAAGGCTCGGAGCTGCGCCAGCCGCTTGGCATCGCCATCATCGGCGGCCTGGTTGCCAGCCAGTTGCTCACTTTACTGACCACACCCGTGGTCTACCTGCTGCTCGACAAGATGCGCCTGCGTGGCGCAAAGGCCACATCATGAAAAAAATTCTCGGCGCGTTCACCCTGGCACTGGCCGGTTGCGCCACCGGCCCGGCGTACAAGGTGCCGTCAGCGCCGCTGTCGGCCGAATTCAAGGAAGCGCAAGGCTGGCAGCCCGCTGCACCGGCCGACCTGCTGGAAAAAGGGCCGTGGTGGGAGCTGTTTGGCGATGCCACGCTCAACGAACTGGCCAGGCAGGTGGAAGTGAACAACCAAAATGTGGCGGCGGCTGAAGCGCGCTACACCCAGGCGCGCGCCGCCGTGGCCGAGCAGCGCGCTTCGCTGTTCCCGGTGGTGACGCTGGACGCCAGCGCCAACCGCAGCGGCGGGGGCGGAGATACGCGCACCGGCAAGCAGTATCGCGTGGACATCGGCGCCAGCTGGGAACCGGACGTGTGGGGCCGGCTGCGTGCAGGCGTCAGCGGGGCCCAGGCCAGCGCCCAGGCCAGCGCGGCGGACCTGGCGGCTGCGCGGCTGGCGGCGCAAGGCGAACTGGCCGCCAACTATATCGGCCTGCGCCTGGCCGATGCCCAACTGGCGCTGCTGGGCGAAACGGTGGAGGGCTACCAGCGCGTGCTGCAAATCACCCAGAACCGCGTGAATGCCGGCGTGGCGCCCAGTTCCGACCTGCTGCAGGCACAGACCCAGCTCGCCAACGCCAGCGCCGACCGCCTTGGCGCACAGCGCCAGCGCGCCCAGCTCGAACACGCCATCGCCATCCTGCTCGGCAAGGCGCCGGCCGATTTCACGCTGGCCCCGGCACCGTGGACGCTGCAGGTGCCGGAGATTCCGGCAGGCCTGCCATCGACGCTGCTGGAGCGGCGGCCCGACATCGCTGCCGCCGAGCGCCGGGTGGCGGCCGCCAATGCGCAGATCGGCATCGCCCGCAGCGCCTACTTCCCCAGCCTGAGCCTGGGCGGCAGCTACGGCGTGGCGGGCAGCCAGCTTGGCGGCTTGTTCAACGCCTCGAGCACCCTGTGGTCGCTCGGCCTGTCGGCTGCGCAGGCGGTATTCAACGCCGGTGCCACCGGCGCGCGCATCGACCAGGCCAGTGCCGCGCGCGATGTGGCCGTGGCGGGTTACCGCCAGGCGGTCCTGAACGCGCTGGCCGACGTGGAAGACCAGCTGGCGGCCAGCAAGGTGCTGGCGCAGCAGCAGGCGCTGCGCGAGACGTCGGCGGCAGCGGCCGGCCAGGTCGAGCAGCAAATGCTGAACCGTTACCGGGCCGGCCAGGTCGGCTACACCGACGTCGTAACGGCCCAGGTAACGGCGCTGAATGCGCGCCGTGCGCTGCTGCAGGCGCAGGCCGACCGCCAGTCGACGGCGGTGGCGCTGGTGCAGGCGCTGGGCGGCGGCTGGAAGGGCTTATAACCGACAGGCGGTTTGCCATTTCCTAGCGGCACTGGCATGATGCTGGGATGACTAACCCCTTGGTTTCATCTGATTCGGATTCCAGCGAGACATTGCGGCACCGCCAGGCGGTGCAGATTGTCGGCATGGGCGCGTCGGCCGGCGGGCTGGATGCGATTTCCGAGTTCCTTGCCTCCATGCCCTCGCGCACGGGGATGGCGTTCATCGTGCTGCAGCACCAGGACCCGTCGCGCCGCGGCCTGCTGCCGGAACTGCTGCGCCGGATCACCAGCATGGAAGTGTGGGAAATCAATGAATCGATCGAAGTAAGGCCGGACCATGTCTATGTGGCGCCGCCCAACTTCGACCTGGCGTTCTCCAACGAAAAGCTGATGGCAGTGGAAACCTCGGAGACCCACGGCCGCTACCCGATCGACTCTTTCTTCCGCACCCTGGCCGCCGAAAAAGGGCAGGCCGCCGCCGGCGTGGTGTTTTCCGGCATGGGCACCGACGGCACGGCCGGCCTGCGCGCGATCCAGGAAGCGGGCGGGGTGACGCTGGCGCAGGAACCCAATTCGGCCAAATTCGATTCGATGCCGCGCAGCGCGATTGCGGCCGGCGTGGCCGATTTCGTCGCGCCGCCGGGCGCCATGCCGATGTGGCTGTGCCAGGTGCGCTCGGTGCCGCATGGCGGCGCCCACGGCGCGGCACGCGCGCGGCGGCAGGCCTTGCGCGAGCTGATGTCGCTGCTGCAGCGGCACACCGGCAACAACTTCACCGAATACAAGATGAGCACCGTGCTGCGCCGTATCGAGCGCCGCATGAAGCTGCACCAGCTCGATTCGATGGAGTCTTATGTCGCCTACCTGCGCGACAATGCCGGCGAGGTGCAATTGCTGTTCCGCGAGATGCTGATCGGCGTGACCAGCTTCTTCCGCGACCCGGCAGTGTGGGAGCACCTGTGCCACGAGACCATCCCGGCGCTGCTGGCAGCCAACCCGGAAGGCGCTGCCTTCAAGGCCTGGGTGCCGGCCTGCTCGACCGGCGAAGAGGCCTATACCCTGGCCATGGTGTTCGACGAGGCAGTCACGCGCGCCAGCGCCAGCGAAGCGGGCAAATACTCGTTGCAGATCTTTGCCACCGACCTGCACGGCGACGCCATCGACAAGGCGCGCCAGGGCCTGTTCTCGCGCGGGGTGGAAGATACGGTGTCGCATGAACGGCTGCTGCGCTATTTTCTGGCGGATGGCGCGGGTTACCGGATCCGCAAAGAGCTGCGCAACATGATCATCTTCGCGCAGCAGAACATCATTTCCGACCCGCCTTTCACCAAACTCGATATTCTTAGCTGCCGCAATCTGCTAATCTATTTCAACCCAAAATTGCAGGAACAGTTGATACCGCTGTTCCACTACGCATTGAAACCGGAAGGCTTGCTGGTGTTGGGCAGCGCGGATACGCCAGGCAGCTACAACGAGTTGTTTACGCCGGTTCCGGGGTGCGGGCGCATCTACCGCCGCCTGGACGCCAGCACGCAGCGCGTGGCGAACTATTTCCCGACCAAGATCGCGAAAGCCGCGCAACCAAGTTCCATCGAAGTGACGACCATGACCATGAACGGCAACATCCAGACACAAGTAGAACACCTGCTGCTTAAAACCCACACGCCGGCAGCAGTCATGATCAATAGCGACGGCGATATCCTCTACATCCACGGGCGCACCGGCACCTTCCTGGAACCGGCTGCCGGCCGCGCCAACTGGAATATCCACGCCATGGCGCGCGACGGCCTGCGCTACGAACTGGCCGACCTGATCGAGCGCGCTACCCGCAGCGAAACCACCGAGTCGGTGCGCGAACTGCTGTTCAAGGATGGCGCTTCTTCGCTGCTGGTCGACATGACGGCCGAAGTGGTGCGCGAGGACAGCCAGTCCGGCCACAACCTGCTGGTGACGTTCAACGCTACGCCGATGCCGGCCCGCAAGCGCGGCAGCCGCGGCGCCGACCCACGCCCGCAGGAACTGGAGCAGCAGCTGACCATGGCGCGCCTGGAATTGCAGGCGGTGCGCGAAGAGATGCAAACCTCGCGCGAAGAACTCAAGGCGGCCAACGAGGAACTGCAATCGACCAACGAGGAGCTGCAGTCGACCAACGAGGAACTGACCACCTCGAAGGAAGAAATGCAGTCCTTGAACGAAGAGCTGTACACGGTCAACGCCGAGCTGCAGTCCAAGGTCGACGACCTGTCGCTGGTCAACAGCGACATGAAGAACCTGCTGAACAGCACCGATATCGCGGTCATCTTCCTCGATAGCCAGATGAACATCCGGCGCTATACCAACCAGGCTACCCAGTTGTACAAGCTGATTCCGACCGACCTGAATCGCCCGCTGAGCGATATCGCCAACGACCTGGTCTACCCTGACATGGGCGAGGATGCGGCCGAAGTGCTGCGCTCCCTGGTGTTCTGCGAGCGCCAGATCCCGACCCGCGACGGCCGCTGGTTCATGGTGCGCATCATGCCTTACCGCACCGTGAACAACGTGATCGACGGCCTCGTGCTAACCTTTGTCAACGTAACCGAACTGAAACTGCTGGAAGCACGTCTGACGCCCGAAGGAGGCAGCACCAAATGAGCCGTACCGACGCCCTGCGCCAATGGCATGAGCTGCAAGTCAGCCAGCTGGAACTCGAAGTCCAGAGTGCCGCACTGGCGGAGCTCGAGCGTCAGAAACGGGAGGTGGAGCAGGGCCTGCTGCGCTATGCGGGCCTGTTCGACCAGGCACCGGTGTGCTACCTGGCGCTGGCGCGCGATGGCATGATCGCCGGCGCCAACCGCGCCGCCGCGGCGCTGTTTTCCATTCCATTGCACGAATTGCCGGGCCAGCCGGTGGAGCGTTTCCTGGCGCCGGCCTGCCAGGCAGGCTTGCGCCAGCTGCTGGCCGGCTTGCGCGCCGACGGCGCCAGCGCTGCCATGGAAGCGCAGCTGTTTGAAGGCATCGGCGGCGGGCGGGTACGCATCGAAGCGAATCTCGATCACGCCGGCGAGGCGATCCGCATGGTGGTGAGCGAAATCCGCTCGCCGGAACAGAACGATATGGCCCTGCGCCGCGCGTTTGCTGTGCTGGACAACCTGGGCGAGGGTGTGGCGGTAGCCGATGCCAATGGCGCCATCGTGGCCGTCAACCCGGCCTTTTCCGCCATCAGCGGCTATGATGAAGCGCAAGCGATCGGCAGCGACCTGTCCGTGCTGTGCGGGCAGGAGGCCGCCTTGTCGGCACTGGTCGGCGGCAACTGGCAGGGCGAAATTTCCGGCAAGCGACCGGACGGCGGCGACTACCAGGCGACGCTCTCGCTGCGCACCCTGGCCGGGCCGGATGGCGGCGTGGCGGGCGTGGTGGGGGTGCTGTCCGATATCAGCCGCCGCAAGCACGCCGAATCGGCCCTGCAGGACCTGCACCGCAACCTCGAAACGCGGGTGGTGCAGCGCACCGCCGAACTGCTGCACGCCAACGGCCAGTTGCGCCAGTTGTCGGCCCATATGGCGGCCGTCAAGGAAGAGGAGCGCAAGCGCATCGCGCGCGAAATCCACGATGAACTGGGGCAGAACCTGCTGGCCCTGAAGCTCGATATCGCACAGTTGAACGAACGCATGTCCGGGCGCCAGACGCGCTTTGCGCGGCGCGTGGCGGCAGCGCTGGATAATGTCGATGCCACGCTGCGCAGTGTGCGCGGCATCATGAACGAATTGCGCCCCTCGGTGCTGGACCTGGGCCTGGCCGCCGCGCTGGAATGGCTGGTGAACGACTTCCGTCACCGCAGCAGCCTGCATTACGAGCTGGCGCTGCCTGGCGAGGCGGTGCTGGCGGCCATCGACAGCGAAACCAGCCTGGTGCTGTTCCGCATCGTGCAGGAAGCGCTGGTCAATGTGCTGCGCCACTCGCGCGCCACCCAGGTGGCGGTGCGGCTCTCGGTGGAAGAGGACGTGGCCCTGCTGGAAGTGGAGGACAACGGCATCGGCATCGCCCCGACTTGCCGCGAGCGGCCTGGCTCCTTTGGCCTGATCGGCATGCAGGAGCGGGCCGATGCCTTGCACGGCAGCTTCATCCTGAATGACTACGAACCCGGCGCCGGGTGTTGCGTGACGGTGCGCCTGCCGCTGTAAAAAAGCCAATAGCCCTGAGGCCTCGGAACGCATATACTGCCGGTGCTTTTATACGTTCAGGGGACTGTTTTGACTAAAAAACTCGCACTTTCGGCAGCACTGCTACTCGCTTTTGCTCCCGCCATGGCCGACGAAGGCCAGTGGCAGCCACACCAACTGCCACAGCTGAAGGCAGAACTGAAACGCATCGGCATCACCATCCCGGCCGAACGCCTGGCTGACCTGTCCAAGCACCCGATGAGCGCCATCGTATCGCTCGACGGCTGCTCCGCGTCGTTCGTGTCCCCTGAGGGCCTGGTGGTCACCAACCACCACTGCGCCTATGGCGCCATCCAGCGCAATTCGACCGCCGAAAAGAACTACATCGCCAACGGCTTCCTGGCCAAGACCCGCGCCGAAGAACTGCCGGGCGGCCCGACTACCCGCGTTTATGTAACCGACAAGGTGGAAAACGTAACCGAGCGTGTAAATAGTGGCCTGGACAAGCTGGCCGGCAAGGACCGCAACGCCGAGGTGAAAAAACGCATCAAGGCACTGATCGCCGAATGCGAGAGCGACAAGAATTACCGTTGCTCCGTGCCGGCTTTCCATCGTGGCGCCGAGTACTACCGCATCCGCCAGATGATGATCAAGGACGTGCGCCTGGTGTACGCGCCGCCTGAATCGATCGGCAACTACGGCGGCGACATCGACAACTACGAGTGGCCGCGCCACACTGGCGACTACTCCTTCCTGCGCGCCTACGTGGGCAAGGACGGCAAGCCGGCCGACCCATCGCCGGACAACGTGCCGTACAAGTCGAAGGATTTCCTGGTGGTTTCCGCCGAAGGCCTGAAAAACGGCGATCCTATCCTGCTGGCCGGCTACCCTGGCCGCACCAGCCGCTACAAGCTGCCGGTCGAGATCCGCTACGCGCGCGACCTGAGCTATCCGATGATGGTGGCCGACTACCAGGCCGACCTCGATGCGATCGCTGCCGCCACCAAGGGCAAGGAAAACGATGTGGTGCGCTACGCCAGCGTAGTCAAGTCGATCAACAACCGCATGAAGAAAACCCAGGGCTTGCTGGATGGCTTCGCGCGCAAGGACATCGCCGCCATCAAGGACAAGCAGGATGCGGAATTCCGCACTTGGTACGCCAAGCAGCCTAATTCTTCCAAGGCCATGCTTGCCGAACTGGATGCCGCCATCGCCGCAGACATGGACCTGAGCGACGATGAATTCGCCTATGGCGTGGCGACTTACAGCGATTTGCTGAAATCGGCGCGCACCCTGTACCGCCTGGCGCTGGAAAAGCAGAAGGCCGATGCTGACCGCGAACCGGGCTTCCAGGAGCGTGACCTGGCCAATATCAAGGCGCGCCTGAGCCGCCTTGAGCAGTCGCTGGTTCCTTCGGTCGACCAGGCGCGCTACGTCGCTGGCCTGCAGCGCTACGTCAAGCTGCCGACCAAGGCGCATCCGCAGTGGCTGGACAACCTGACTCCGGCCCTGGCCGACGTGCCTGGCATGTACCAGAAAACCGGCCTGGCCGACACCGCAACCCGCCTGGCCTGGATGGAGAAGGCGCCGGCTGATTTCGAGCGCTCCACCGATCCGTTCATCAAGCTGGCCGTGCGCATGCATGGCGTGGCGATGACGCTGGAAGAGAACCGCAAGGAAGTTGACGGCAACCTGGAAAAGATCATCCCGCAGTACATGGCCGCTGTGATCGCGTGGAAGAAATCGCAGGGCAAGCCGGTCTACCCGGACGCCAACTCCACCCTGCGCGTGACCTACGGTACCGTGTCGTCGTATCCGGGCCGTGACGGCATCACCAAGGGCCCGTTCACCACCGTGGAAGGCATCCTGGAGAAGCACACCGGCAAGGAGCCGTTCGACGCCCCGCAAGCACTGATCGATGCGGTCAAGGCCAAGCGTTACGGCCAGTTCAAGGATCCGGTGCTGGGCACCGTGCCGGTCGATTTCCTGTCCTCGGCTGACACCACCGGCGGCAACTCCGGTTCCGCCATCATGAACAAGCGCGGCGAACTGATTGGCCTGAACTTCGACTCCACCTACGAGTCGATCACCAAGGACTGGTACTTCGACCGCGACATCACGCGCGCCATCCACCTGGACGTGCGCTACATGCTGTGGGTAATGAAGGAGGTTGACCATGCGGACAACCTGCTGAAGGAAATGACGATCAAGTATCCGCAGAAGTAAGCAGGCAAAAAAGGGGCTCGGAGCGAGCCCCTTTTCTTTTCAGAATTGCAATGCCGTGGTTTGGCCGGGGCGGCTGCTCATGGCATAATCCCGGGTCACCCAAACGCAATCACATGAACGAAACCATTTCCCTGTTCGGCCTGGCCAATACCACTCCGCTGGAGCTGGTGTCGTTCGTGCTGTCCGTGCTGACCGTGTGGCTGAACATTCGCCAGAACCATTGGGCATGGCTGTTCGCGATCGTCTCGTCGGCGACTTATGGCGTAGTGTTCTTCGGCGCCAAGCTGTATGGGGACATGGCGCTGCAGGGTGTGTTCATGACGGTCTCGTTCTGGGGCTGGTACCAATGGCTGCACGGGAACCACGGCCAACAACTGGGCGTCTCGACGCTGAACGCGCGCGGGCGCGTGCTTTCGGGCGTGGCATGGCTGATAGGCTTCGGCATCCTGGCCTGGTTCCTGCGCCGCTTCACCGACACAGACGTGCCGAATGCCGACGCCTTCCTGACTGCCGGCAGCCTGGTGGGACAAGCGCTCCTGTCGCGCAAGAAAATCGAAAACTGGCACGTCTGGATCATCGTTGACGTGCTGTATGTCGCGCTGTACATCCACAAAGGCCTGATGCTGACGGCCGTCCTGTACGGCATGTTCGTAGCGATGGCAATTGCCGGCCTGCTGGCCTGGCAGGGCAGCAGCGAGCCGGAAGAAGCAGTCGTCTGGAAATGAAGCAGCCATACCGCGTCGCCATCATCGGCGCCGCATCCTCCGGCAAGACCACGCTGGCGCAAGCGCTGGCAGAGCGCTATGGCGCCATCTGGGTGCCTGAATACCTGCGCGAGTTCTGCGACACGCGCCAAAGCGTGCCTGTATCAACGGACCAGTTCCACATCGCCAGCACCCAGGTGGCACGGGAAGACGCGCTGGCCGCGCAGGGCGGCCGCTTCCTGTTTTGCGATACCACGCCGTTGATGACGGCGGTCTACAGCATCCACTACTTCGGCGGCATCGATGAACAGCTCGAAAGCCTCGCATCGTCGCGCCAATACGACATCACCCTGGTCTGCAAGCCGGAATTCGCATGGATACCTGACGGCCTGCATCACGAAGAAGAAGATGTCAGCGGTATTATCGACGCGATCCTGCTCAACGAGCTGGCCCGGCGAGGCGTGCCTTACACACGCATCTCGGGCAACCTTGAAGAGCGCCTGAAGCAAGTAGCCCAACTCCTGGGCGACTGAACGCCCAGGACGTTTTTTTAGAAGTCCACCTGCGCGGAAAGCTGGAAGGTACGTGGCGAGCCTGGGAACAGGTAGCCGCCCAGTTCCGGCGTCACATCGCGCCAGTAGAACTTGTCGAAGGCATTCTTCACCTGTGCACGCAGGACCACCGCCGAACCGCCCACGCGGGTAGCGTAGGAGCCGCCCAGGTTTACCACATGGTACGACGGCACCATGGTCTTGTTCTCCTGGTCGAACGCCTTGCGGCCCGCGAACTGCCAGTTGGCATTCAGCTTCAGGCCCGGCACTTCGGTCACGGCATAATCAGCCCACACGGTCGACTTGAAGTTAGGCACATTGGTCACGCGCTTGCCATCCATGCTTGCCAGGCCAGTATCGTCCTGGGTAGCGTGGATCGCCGCCATCGACGCGCCCAGCAACAGCTCGCGGGTCACCTTGCCCTGCGCGCTGAACTCCAGGCCGCGGTGGCGTTCCAGGCCGCTGCGCACGAAGGTATTGGACGAGTTGGTGAATTCCAGGCCCTGGTCGATCTGGTACAGCGCGGTCGACAGCGTGATGCCATTGATTTCAGCCTTGGCGCCCAGTTCCACCTGCTTTGATTTGGCCGGCGCCAGCGCATGGTTCTCGTTATTGGTCTGGAACGGCGCCACGCCGCCGTATTGCAGGCCCTGTGCGTAGTTCGCGTAGTAGGACAGCTTGGAGGTTGGGCTGAACACCAGTGCAACGTTCGGCAGCCAGAAATTCTCGCGCACCGGCTCGACCAAGCCTGCCTCGTTGCCGCGCAGGGATGCAAAGCGCACGCCGGCATGCAGCGCCAGTTGATCGGTCAGGCCGATGATGTCCTGCACGAAGGCGGAGCGCTCGTTATTGTTGCGGCGCTCGGAAACCGCGCCGACGTCCTTGGTCGACTTCGGCACCACGACCGGGTGGTAGATGTTGCTGACGCCAGCGAGGTCATACACATAATCGCCCCAGCTTTCGTGATTGCTGAAGAACGACAGGCCGCCAGCCAGTTCATGGCGGATCGAGCCGGTCGCAAAGCGGCCATTCAACAACGCCTTGGCAGACAAGGGCTTCTTCTTTTCACCCAGGCTGCGGTAGTCGTACACGTCGTAATCGCCGTTAGTGCAGAAGCCTGGCCAGAGCAATTCGTTGCCGCAGCCGTAAGGGAAGGCGGTGTAGTCATCGCGCTTGAAATGATGCTGGTTGGCGCTCAGGGTAGCCTTCCACTCAGGCGAAAGCTGGTACTGGAAGTTGATGCCGATATTGCTGGACTCAGTTTCCACCGGCTTGGCCCAAGGCTGGTCGTTGAGGAAGGTATCAGCATCAACCACCGGCAGGCTGGTGCCGCCGATCAGCTGGAAGCCGGGCGCCGACTTCTGCGATTTCTTCTGGTAGTCGGCGTCGATTTGCAGCAGCGCCTGTGGGCTGATGCGGAAGTCGAACGCGCTGGACACGAAGCTGCGGTGGCCATCGGCGCCCTTGATGATGGAGCGCATGCGCTCACCCGCAGCATTGATACGGTAGCCAAAGCGCTTGTCCTCGAAGCGGCCGCCCAGGTCCACGGTACCCAGCACCGAGCCACGCTCGCTCACTTCAAACAGCACGGAGCGCAGGTTGCTTTCGGTCGGGCGCTTGGTTACGTAATTCACCACGCCGCCAGGCGCAGCAACGCCTGCCTGCATGCCGCCCAGGCCGCGCAGCACTTCGATGCTTTCCTTGTTTTCCAGCGGGATCTGGGTGTCGCCGGAAATCGGATGGCCATCCTTGCGGTAGGAATTGGCGTTATTCAGCTTGAAGCCGCGAATCGAAAACTGCTCGGCATAGCCGACCGCGTTGTAAGCGTCGCCGATGCTGGCGTCGAACTTGGCCGCGTCGGTGGTGCTGCGGATGTTCAGGTCCTGGAACTGTTCGCGCGTCACTACGCTGACCGAAGCAGGGGTCTGCAGCAAGGGCTGCTCGCTGAAACCGGCCACGGATGCGCGCTCGGCGGCCACACGGTTGGCGGTGATGACCACTTCGGTCATATTCTGGTCCTGCGCGAAGGCGGCAGGGGCGAAGGCGGAAGCGACGGCCAGTGCGGCCAGGGTGAGGCGAGTGGTATTCATGTATGTGCTCTTGCTGTACGTTTTATGCGCCAGCGAGAGAGCACGGAGGGGTGAGAGCAAAGCCCGCAACTCCAGGCCTTCAACCATCTACGCTTTCCTTCGCTGGCATTATCCAGATCAGGTTCGGAGGGTATTTCTCACCCCGCGCACATGCGCGAGGACCCCTAGCGAGGCGGTATTGTACTACAGGCTCAGTTGCAGCGCCTTGCGCACGTCGGCAGGCGTGATATCGCGGCGTTCGCCCAGGCCCGTCAGGCCGGCCGCTTCCATGGCGGCGACGGTGGCATCGATCGCCTCCGCGCCCAGGCCGTAGCCGGACAAGCGGGTCGGCACGCCCATCTGCTCGAAGAAGGCGCGCGTGTTGCCGATGGCCGCGTCGATGCGCTCATCTTCGGTACCGGTGCGAAGGCACCACACGCGCTCTGCATACTGCAGCAGCTTGCCGCGCTTGGCCTCGCGGCGAATCTGCAGCACGCCCGGCAGCACAATCGCCAGCGTCTGCGCGTGGTCCAGGCCAAACAGCGCGGTCAGTTCGTGGCCGATGCCGTGGGTTGCCCAGTCCTGCGGCACGCCGACGCCAATCAGGCCATTCAGTGCCATGGTGGCAGTCCACATGATGTTGGCGCGCACTTCCACATCATCCGGGCGTGCCAATACTTGCGGGCCCAGTTCCAGCAGGGTTTGCAGCAAGCCCTCGGCAAAGCGGTCCTGTACCGGCGCATTGGCCGGGTAGGTCAGGTATTGCTCGGTAGTGTGGACGAACGCGTCGACCACGCCATTGCCGACCTGGCGCAGCGGCAGGGTCAGCGTCTTGGCCGGGTCCAGCACTGAGAAGCGAGGATACACGTGTGGGCTCATGAAGGCGCGCTTTTCCTGCGTCTCGGCGCGGCTGATCACGCTGGCGCTGTTCATTTCCGAGCCGGTGGCCGGCAGCGTCAAGACGGCGCCGAACGGCAGGGCAGCCTTCACCACTTTGCCGCCGATCTTCAGGATGTCCCAGGCATCGCCGTCATACACTGCCGCTGCGGCAACAAATTTTGTGCCGTCGACAACAGAACCGCCGCCCACCGCCAGCAGGAAATCGATGTTCTCGCGATGAATGAGTTCGACCGCTTTCATCAGCGTTTCATAGCGCGGGTTCGGTTCGATGCCTGCAAACTCCAGCACTGGATGCTCCAGTCCGGCCAGCGCCGCACGCACCTCGTCATACGTACCGTTGGCTTTGATGCTGCCGCCCCCGTAGAGCATCAGCACGCGTGCATTGGAAGGAATATGTTTTGCCAAGGAGGCAATTTGACCCACGCCGAAGATCACGCGGGTTGGATTATGGAATTCAAAGTTATGCATAGTGCCGGGCATTATCGCGCAAATCCCGCCCATCCGTGCGACAGCCCGCCGAGCGCCTTGCTACACTTGAGAAATCCGCGCCGCAGGCTGACAATGCGTGTACCCGCATGCCTAAGGAGAGTGAGATGACACAGGAACACGTGGTCGAGCCGCGCGACTATTTGAATGCCCAGGTGCTGGACATGCACCGGGCGTTAACGTCGTTGAGCGAGAAGATCGAGATGCTGGATTTGCAAAACCAGCGCATCGAAACGTGCACCGACCCCGAGCTGAAGCTGGTCATGGCCAGCCATCGCGATTCCACGCGCAAGCAGATCGCAATGCTGCTGGAATGGGTGCGCCGGCGCGACCCGAAAATGGACAAGGAAATGAAGGAAGCGCTGTTCAAGGCGGGACCGATCGCCGCGCAGTACCACTACGAATAATGGTCTGGTATCGCGCTGCAAACAGAAAGGAAGTCGATGAAGTTGCAGCCGTACCGGGAGGGCAGCTGGTTTGCCATCCCGCTTAGAAATGGCGGCTACGCCACCGGACTGGTGGCCCGCCTGTCACCGCAAGGAAAGGTCATGCTGGCCTACCTGTTCGGGCCGACTCACTGGACGTTGCCAACCCTGGCGGACGTGCAGGCGTTGACGGCGAACGATGCGCTGAAGGTGATCCGCACCGGCGACATCGCAGTGGCCAACGGGCGCTGGCCCGTGATCGGCAACACCATTGGGTTCCAGCGCAGTGACTGGCCGGTGCCGATGTTCATCCGCCGCGCAGATGCCTTGAAGCGCGCCTGGCAGGCAACCTACGGCGACGACCCGGCCAAGCCCGAGCGCGAAGTGTCCGTGCCATACGACACGGAGGGGTTGGAGAGCGATTCGCTGTTTGGCTACGGCTCGGCGGAACTGCTCATGACCAAATTGCTGGAGTAGGGAGGGTCCCTATGTACACGGGCGGCTGTTTTTGCGGCGCAGTGCAGTACGAAGCAGACGCGCCGATACTGAATTGCACCTGGTGCCATTGTTCGATGTGCCGCCGCCTGTCCGGCGCGCCAAGCGTGGCCTGGTTCAGCGTGCCGCGCCCCCAGTTCCGCTACGTGCGCGGCAAGCCCGCCACCTACCATTCCAGCCCCGGCGTCACGCGCGAATTCTGCAGCGTGTGCGGCACCCATCTCACGTTTGCCGACGACAGCACGCCTGGGGAAATTGACATCACTACCTCCAGCCTCGACGACCCCGAAGCGCTGCCGCCGCAAGACCACACCTTTGCCGAAAACCGGCTGCATTGGGAACCCATCTGCGACGACCTCCCGCGCTACCGCCGCACCCGCCGCGACGGCGCCCTCGAAAGCGCCTGAACGCGCGCAAAAATCCCTGCATTAACCCCGTTTGTTGTCCGCACCGCAGACAGGGTCAGACCCTGCGGGTCTGACCCAGATTTACCGGATTAGATGCCGGGTTAATTCTCTGCTTTGCCTTGATCGTGCCCGTCCAACTGCGTACCGCGTTTACGCTGAAAACATGCGCTGTTTTCCGCTGTTTCTCGCTGTTTTCCGCTGTTTTTCGGTGTATCGTCGGCCGCGTGCTGTGGTCCAGGAAAAAACAGCGGAAAACAGCGCGTTTCAGCGCAAAACAGCGGAGGGAAACAGCAGAAAAGACAAAGCGACCCCGGCGGCGATCCCCGCCACAGTTAAACCACAGCAGCGCTGAACGACTCGGGCCGCCGTGCAAGCAGATGCGATAGCCGTTTAAGGCCCGCCTCCAAGCGCCCACGATCCTTGATGTTGCCCAATGAGATCCGGATTGCGTTCACGGAGCTGCCGTCCGTTGCGAATGCCTCCGCCGGCGTGACGGCGATGCCTTCGTTTTCGGCCGCACGTGCAAGCTGCAAGGAGTTCCAAAACGCCGGCAACTCGAGCCATATATGCAGCCCGTCCCCGGCGCCGCTGTACCGCCCCGCCAGAACATCCAGTGCCATCCGGTGGCGCAGGCGCGCTTCGTTGCGTACGCCTTCCAGCAATCCTTCAGCCGAACCGTCGAAGATCCACTGCGTAGCCAGTGTGGCCGTGAGAGGAGTAGCCATCAGGGCAAAAGATCTTAGCGCGCGCAGGAAACTCTCACGTTCCTGCGCATCGCGTATCAACACGAAGGCGACGCGCAAGCCCGGCGTCAGGCATTTCGACAGGGTGGAGATGTAATACACCTGTTCCGGGGCAAACGCGGCAATCGGAGGAGGCGGTGCATCGGCGAGGAGCCAGTAGGGATCGTCCTCGACGATGCGTACATTGCAGTGCTGCGCGGTGCTGGCGAGCTCCTTGCGCCGGAGTTCGGGAATCGTAATGGCGCTCGGGTTCTGCAAAGTCGGATTGAGGTAGACCAGTCCAGGCTTGTGCTTGCGGCACGCTTCCTCAAGCGCCTCAGGCACCATCCCGTGCTTATCCGCTTCCACCGCGATGAGGCGTCGGCCGAATTCGGTTGCTGCGGCACGCAAGCCGGGATAACTCATTGGCTCAGCCAGGATGACATCGCCAGGTTCCGTCAGCGTCAGTATCAATGCAGCGATCGCCGCTTGCGCGCCCGGACAGACGACAAGCTGCCGGGAATCCAGGTGTCCAAACATCGGTTCGAGCCATTTGGCCCCAGCCTGGCGGTCCGAGTCGCTTCCCCCACCCAGGTGGTAAGTCATCAGCAGTTGATTGTCCGCTCCCATCAATACTTGGGACAAACCTTGTTTCAGCACGTCGTCGAAGTCCACGCCTTCCGGCGGTGGTGGAGTATTCATGCTCAGGTCGAGGATTGAGGTCAATTCGACTTTCGGCGCCGCGACGTAAGTGCCGCGAGCGCCGCGGCCTTCCAACAAATTGCGGCGCCTCGCTTCGTCGTAGGCACGCGTGATCGTCGTCAGGTCGACATTCAACTGGGCTGCCAGCTGGCGCTGCGGAGGCAAGCGGTCACCCGGTTTCAGCGATCCATCTGCTACTGCCGCCTGCAACGCGTCCGCAATCTGCAAAAATCGTGGCCCGCCGTGCAGGGCCAATCGCGGCAGCCAGATCGGCAAATGTTCATCTTGCATGGATTTCAACTAGGACATTTTGTCCCAATGTATGGATATTGCTTTCAAGTAGTATGTACCAGAATGTGCAGCAACACCATCCTTGCATGGCGGTCGCTGCGTTTTAATAGCCTGACATACTCAAAATGATGGAATGGATTCCTATAGTCTTAGTGACGTTCAAAGTTCTCGTGCTCGCCACGGGCATGTTCTACGCCATCAAGTGGCATTACGATCAAGGTAAAAAAGAGACAGAAAAGTCGAAGGAACGGCGCGCGGTGCTGCGTGCGAGCGGCAAGGTGGCCGCAGGTTTCGTACTATCGCTCATGTTGCTGGGGCTCGTCACAGCCATCCTTAGCAGAATGCTCGGGTTGGACTTGACGTTCCCATGATGTTCGCTATTGGCCGTCAGCCTACCCTCGGCCAAATCTGGCCATAAATTTGAAGTGTGAAACATGTATGAGCCAAGTGAGCGCGACGGCCAGCAGAGTGACAGTTAAGAGCTCTTCCGCCATCGCCAAGAGTAATCCCGGAGGATGAGGAAGGTAGCCGCCAACGGGAACGAAGCTCGGATATACCAGCGCCAGCAGCAATGATGAGGCCACGAATTTAACTGTGGCTGCGACGACGATGGGCCGATGCGACACGAGAAGTCCAATTAACAAGGCCGGAATCAGCCAAGAAAGAAGCGTCCAAAGTGTTTGGAATTGCTCAAACCTTGACGGGTCTGGATTTTCAAAAGCACCCGTACTTGCGAGAAAAGCCATTCGCCCGAACATGCAATCGGTGAGTAGCGCAAAAAGGATGACGGCTTTGGTCTTGCTGAGCTTCATAGTGCTCTGCATCATTTTTCGAAGCGTTTCATGTCGATAAGTTCAAACGCCCCCATTTTTTGAAAAGCTGGAGCGAATGTTTCCCATTGCTCCTTCGTCGTGCCGGCGATCGAGACAACGGCGATGTCCATGCCGCTGCTGCCCCAAAAAAGCGAATAAAGAATGTGATGTGGACCTTCTTCGGTTTCGAGACAGATACGGGTAAACAGACCCTGGTCCTGCTCGATGCAACTGTTAAGGACTTTTGCGTTGTTATTCTTTGCCGCGACAAAATCGAGGATGAATTCTTTCGCGGTCTTGCCAGTAGCATCCTTTACGCCAATGAACGTCTGGATGCGAACGCCAGTCGTGTATGGACGGTTCCCTGAAACGTCTTCTTGCGAAAGAGTCCACATATACGACGAGCCACGATGGCCTTCAGAATAGAACCAGGACTTTGGACGAAGAATCTTTCCGCCTGTTGGCTCAAGAACCTGTGTGACGAATTCTGTTGGCGGGGACTCTGCGAATGCCGGGCTACCAAGTGTGAGCAGGGCAAGTGCGAGGAATGAATTAATGCGCATAGCTTCTGTTTCGGACTGTCAGGAATAAAAGTTGGCTTAGGCAGACCGCCATTTGTCTATCTCGGATCGCACTTCCGATGCGACTCGGCGCGTTTGTTGCGAGCGCCGTTCCTGTCAGCTCTTCGACAGACCCTGCGACGCAGCCCGCTCGTGAATTGTTTTCTCACTTTAAGTGCAGGCAGCAGCTCGCGTTAGCAGCAGCTGGCGCTCCTGTTCGTTCTGCGTCAGCGCCGCGGCGCGCTCGAATTCGAAGCGGGCTTCGGGCAGGCGGTTCAGCTTGAACAGGAAGTCGCCACGCACGCTCGGCAGCAGGTGATACTGCTTAAGCGCCGGCTCATCGACCAACTGGTTGACCAGTTCCAGGCCGACAGCCGGCCCATACGCCATGGCCAGCGCCACCGCGCGATTCAATTCCACCACCGGCGAAGGCGCGCGCGTCGCCAGTGCCAGGTAAAAGTCGGCAATCTGCTGCCAGTCCGTGTCCTCCGGCCTGCGTGCGCGGGCGTGGCAGGAGGCGATGGCTGCCTGTAGCACATAAGGCCCCGGCACGCGGTCCAGGGCTTGAGCGCGCTGCAAGGCCGCCAGCCCGCGCCTGATCAGCATCTGGTCCCAGCGCGTGCGGTCCTGGTCGAGCAGCAGCACCGGCTTGCCTTGCGCGTCGGTGCGCGCGCGCGAGCGCGAGGACTGGATTTCCATCAGCGCCACCAGGCCATGCACTTCCGGTTCTCCCGGCACCAGTTCGGCCAGGATGCGGCCGAGGCGCAGCGCCTCATTGCACAGGGCAGGGCGCATCAGGTCCGCGCCCGCGCTGGCCGAGTAGCCTTCGTTGTAGACCAGGTAAATCACTTGCAGCACGGCGGCCAGTCGCTCTTCCAGCTCCGCACCGCGCGGCACTTCGAACGGCACCTTGGCATCGCCCAGCGTGCGCTTGGCGCGCACGATGCGCTGTGCCACCGTCGATTCGGAGGCGAGGAAGGCGCGCGCAATTTCATCGGTCGTCAGGCCGCCCAGCAGCCGCAGGGTCAGCGCCACGCGCGCTTCCATGGTCAGTACCGGGTGGCAGGAAATGAAGATCAGGCGCAGCAGGTCGTCGCCGATATTGTCATCGAGCTCGCGCTCCAGGTCGGGCGCCGCATCCTGCAGCAAGCCTTCGATTTCGTAAGTAAGCTCCGGCTCTTTTTCGTGCACCAGCTTCTGGTGGCGCAGGTAGTCGAGGGCCTTGTTCTTGGCCGCCTGCATCAGCCAGGCGGCTGGCCGATCGGGCGTGCCGTTCTCCGGCCAGGTTTCCAGGGCGCTGACCAATGCGTCCTGCGCCATTTCTTCGGCCAGCGCGACGTCGCGCAGCATGCGTGTCAGGACCGCGATGATCTTCGCTTCTTCAATGCGCCAGACAGCGTCGATGGCGCGGTGGATGCTGTTGTCGTTCATGCGGCTACTTTACCATCAAGGCCGCGGCCGCGTGATAAACTCGGCAACTTTTCCAATTATGAACCGGGGCGATGAAAAAGAACGTAGCGACAATCCGTGATGTGGCCGCCGCCGCGGGGGTATCCACCGCCACGGCTTCCAAGTTCGTCAACGGCGCGCAGCGCTTCTCGCCCACAGTCGAAGCCCGCCTGGCCAGCGTCATCGGGGAACTGGGCTACCGCTCCAATCCGATGGCGCAATCGATGATTACCGGCCGCACCAAGGCCATCGGCCTGTCAGTGCTGGATATCACGAACCCGCATTACGCCAGCGTGGTGAAAGGCGCCAACCGCGTGGCGCAGGCCCACGGCTATACCTTGCTGCTGGTGGACACTGAAGAAACCCCGGAGCGTGAACGCCAGCTTCTTGAAGCCCTGAGCCGGCGCGTGGACGGCATGATCGTGTACTCGCGCACGCCGGAGGAGGAATTGGGTTGGCTGCTGGCGCTGGACCGCCCCTCGGTATTTTTCGGCCGGCCCGATGCCATCAAGTTGCCTTCCGTGGCCAGCGACGACCAGCTTGGCGCCTTCATGGTCACGCGCCACCTGCTGGCGCAAGGCCACAAGCGGGTGGGCTACATGGGCTTTGCCAATTCCAAGCGCAATCCCGAGCGCATGGCCGGCGTGCGCGAAGCCCTGGCCGCCCAGGGACTCGAGTTGAGCGTCTTCGAAGCCGAAGCGCCCACGTCTGCCGCGGGCGAGAAGCTGTGTTCGTCGATCGTGCTGGGCCGGCAAGCGCCCGATGCGCTGGTCTGCTTTAACGACCTGCTGGCGCTGGGATTCATGAAAGCCGCGCAAACGCTGGGCTTCCGCGTGCCGGACGATATTTCCGTGGTCGGCTTCGACAATATCCAGTTCGGCAGTTTTGCCTCGCCAGCCCTCACCAGCGTGGACTTGAACAGCGAGCAAATGGGCGCGGCGGCGATGGCGAAGCTCCTGGCCTCCATCGAAGGCCAGGAAGTCGAGCCGCTCACGGTCATCGGCGCGCAGTTGATGCTGCGCGCCTCCACTACTGCGCGGTCTTAAATCGCGACCTTGCGCAGTTCCACTTCCATATCGCCAGGATTGGGGTAGGGGTAGGATTTGACCCAGGCGATGACTTCATCGCGCGAAGCTGCATCCACCGCCCAATAACCGGCGATCAGTTCCTTCACTTCGGCGAAAGGCCCGTCGGTGATGAAGGGCTTGCCGCCGGTGAACTTGACGCGCGCACCGCGAGCGGTGGACTTCAAGCCTTCGCCCGACAGCGCAACACCGGCCGCAATGCCGGCATTGTTGGCGCGGTTCATGATGTCGATCACCACGGCTGGCGGCTCGAAATCCTGCTCCGCCACAGCATCGGAGCGCAGCAGGATGGCCCAGGCGGTGTGCTTGGGCGGCACGCCGGTGTCGAAGCCTACGCAGCCGCCGGGGCAACCGGCTTCGCGCACTTCGACCACCGCGCTGCCTTCGGCATCGGCGGATGGCCAGCGCGCAGCCAGTTCACTGGCGGCGCGGCGGTCTTCGGCCTCGATGAAGGTGAAGCCGGCCACGCTCACATCATCGAACGGGCCTTCTTCGAACAGCCACTGGCCGTCGCGGCGCCGCATGCGCAGGCCGCCGTCGGCACTGGAGCGCAGCCACTTGGCACCCGGTACGGCCTGCACCAGTTCAGCGGATGGGAAGTTGTCCGATTCCGAAGTGGCGTCGGCCTTCCGAATAACCATGTACTGCATCAAAGTCTCCTTTAAACAGGCGCTGCGATCTTGCTGGCGATGCGCGCTTCCTGTTCACGCAATTCAGGCGTGAACTCGGCGCCGAAATCCTCGGCCTCGAAGACCTGGCGGATTTCGATATCTGAGTCGCTTTCCATCGGATTGGGGCAGCGCTTGACCCATTCGATAGCTTCAGCCAGCGACTTTACCTGAATCAGCCAGAAACCGGCAATCAGCTCCTTGGTTTCCGGGAACGGGCCATCGATCACGGTGCGCTTGCTGCCCGAGAAATGCACGCGGGCGCCGCGCGAACTCGGGTGCAAGCCTTCGCCGGCCAGCAGTACGCCGGCATTCACCAGTTCTTCGTTGAACTTGCCCATGGCTTCGAGCAGTTCGGTTTTAGGCATCTTGCCCGCTTCGGAATCCGGGGTGGCTTTTACGATGAGCATGAATCGCATAGTGTCGGTCTCCTTAGGCTTTGCACTCAGGCATTTTGCTCATCATTTCCTTCATCCCTTCCTGCATCTGTTCGGGAGTCAGGTCGCGCTTATGGGTGGCAATCGACCAGCTATGGCCGAACGGGTCGATCAGCACGCCGTAGCGGTCGCCCCAGAACATATCTTCCGGTGGCATCTTGGCGGTACCGCCGGCGTCGATGGCGCGCTTGTAGGCGGCGTCGACGTCTTCCACGTAGATGTGCAGGGTGACTGGCGTGCCCTTGTAGTGTTTGGGTCCGAAGCAGCCCCCCTCAGGGAAGTCGTCGACCAGCATGATGTTCGAATCGCCGATGCGGATCTGTGCGTGCATGATCTTGCCGCCGGGCCCAGGCATGCGGGAATTCTCTACCGCGTTGAAAGCCTTTTTGTAATAGTCGATAGCTGCGGCAGCGCCTTCGCAAACCAGGTGAGGGGTCACAGTGCGCATGCCTTCTGGAATCGCTTTGACAGTCATGGTCATTCTCCATTCATTGTTGAGGAAAGAGGACGCTTTTTGCGGCCTCCATAATCCCACGACGAACGGGGACGCGCCAGATCGACACGATTACAAAAGATTTTTTTGAGCCAGCCATTCCCGGTTGAACAAGCGGGTGGCGTAGGTGGCGCCGCGGTCGCACAGCAGGGTGACGATGGTATGGCCGGGCCCCATCTGTTTTGCCAGCTCTGCCGCAGCGGCGACGTTGATGCCGCTGGAGCCGCCGACGTACAAACCTTCCTCGCGCAGCAGACGGTAGACCATTTGCACGCAAGCCCTGTCGTCGATGCGCAGGGCGTTGTCGATCGGCGTGCCTTGCAGGTTGGCGGTGACGCGGCTGTTGCCGATGCCTTCTGAGATGGAGCTGCCTTCGCTCTTCAGTTCACCGTGCTTGATCCAGCTGTAGAGGGCACTGCCGTAGGGATCGGCCAGCACGATGTTGACGTCCGGCCTTTGCTCCTTCAGGTAGCGCGCCACGCCGGCCAGGGTACCGCCAGTGCCGGTGGCGCAGGTGAAGGCGTCGATGCGGCCTTGTGTGTCGTGCCAGATTTCGGGGCCGGTCTGCTCGTAATGGGCCTGGCGGTTGGCGAGGTTGTCGAATTGCTGGGCCCAAATGGCATTGGGCAACTCTTGCGCCAGGCGGCCGGCGACTTTCTGGTAGTTGTTGTCGTCGGCGTAGGGGACGGCTTTCACGGCGCGCACCTCGGCGCCGAGCGTGCGCAGGATGGCGAATTTTTCTTCGGATTGCGTTTCGGGGATGACGATCACGCATTTGTAGCCGCGTGCGGCGCACAGGTGGGCCAGGCCGATGCCGGTGTTGCCGGCGGTGCCTTCGACCACGGTGCCGCCGGGCTGCAGGCGGCCGGAGCGTTCGGCGTCAAGGATGATTGCAAGGGCGGCGCGGTCTTTGACGGAGCCGCCGGGGTTCATGAACTCTGCTTTGGCAAGGATTTCGCAGCCGGTCTCGGCCGAGAGGCGGGCGAGACGGATCAGGGGTGTGTGGCCGATGGTATCGGCGAAGCCTTGGCGGATGGTCATGGCTTCAATTTAGTCTAAAACCGGTAAATCTGGGTCTGACCCGCAGGGTCAGACCCCCAACGGTCTCGCGGTCAGGGGCGGGTTCTGGGCTCTTGATCTTCGCAAAAAATCAACGTCGCACAACCATAACCCCTGGCGGCAGAACAGACGGGGTCTGACCCTGCGGGTCAGACCCAGGTTTACCGGGTTTAAAGCGCCCGCAAAGTAATAGTGAACTTCAGCCCACCACCCTCGCGATTGGAAACCTCCAGCTCCGCCTCATGCCGCGACAGCACCCGGTCCACAATCGCCAAGCCCAGCCCCGCGCCATTCGCCTGCCCGCGCGCCGTATCCAGCCGCGTGAACGGCTTCAGCAACTGCGCAATCTGCCCCTCCGGCACGCCCACGCCGTGATCCTGCACTTCCACGATCACACGCTTGGCCGTATGCATCCCGCGCACAGTGCACTTGATATCAATCTCAGTCACATCCGACCCCGGCGTCTTGCCATAGCGCCGCGCATTCTCCACCAGGTTGGCAATCACGCGCTTCAGGTCCGTCGCATTGCCCAGCACGTGCGCATGCTCCGGCAGCTCAGCCGTAACCTTCACGTCCGGATGCCGCCCCGCCTCATGCGCACAATCGGACAGCAGCGCCACCATATCGACATTGATGAAGCTGGAAGCCTCGGTCGGCTTGGCGTAATCGAGGAACTGCGCAATGATCGCATCCATCTGCGCAATATCGGACTGCATGCCTTCGCGCGCCTCCTGCGACAGGTTGGCCATCTCCACCTCGAGCTGCATGCGCGCCAGAGGCGTGCGCAAATCGTGCGATATGCCGGCCAGGATCACCGCGCGGTCGGACTCGACCTGCTGCAAGTCATCCACCATCTGGTTGAAGCTGCGGTTGGCCTGGCGCACTTCCTGTGGACCGACTTCCGGCAGCGGCTCCGGATGGCGGCCCTGGGCAATCTCGCGTGCCGCAGCAGTCAGGCGCTTCAGCGGCAGGTTGATCAGGCTGGAAATCAGGGCCGCACCAAGTAGCGACACCACCGCCACCACGCCCGCCCAGCCCAGCCATTCCACCGGGCCCTGCAAGCGTTCGCGCTCCAGCATCAGCCAGTAACGGTCATCGGCAATCTTGAAGCTGACCCAGTAGCCCGGCACGCCATTCACTTCCGAGGAAAAACGGGTATCGGCGCCCAGCTTGGCGCGCACCAGGGCCTGGATATCGGCCATCAGCCCCGAGCTTGGCGGCGGTGCGACTTCGTCATCGTCTTCCATGGTGAACACGCGGATGCCTTCGTTCGACACCAGTTCGAACAGCAGTTCGCGCCGCAAGTCGGTTGCCGAGTGGGTGAGGGCAGCGCGGGTAATGGTCACCACCGAGACCACCTGGGCGGCAGTCTGCTGCGCCAGCGGTTCGCGCTGGACGTAGTTGACCATGCCGAACCAGGCCGACATGGAGAGCGTGGTCAGCACGCTCAGCAAGAGGAAAGTGCGCCAGAACAGGCCGCTGGTCAGCGACGCCGGGCGCGGCAGGCGGAATTTCATCGACAGCCCAGAATCAGCGTGGCTGGCCCTCAGGGATGAAGACGTAGCCCAGGCCCCACACCGTCTGGATGTACAGTGGGCTCGACGGGTCCGGTTCGATCAGCTTGCGCAGCCGGGAAATCTGCACGTCCAGGCTGCGGTCGAACACTTCGTACTCGCGGCCGCGCGCCAGTTCCATCAGCTTCTCGCGCGACAGTGGCTGGCGCGCATGGCGCGCAAACACCTTCAGCACCGAGAATTCACCGGTGGTCAGCGGCACGGTTTCGCCGTTTTTCTTGAGCGTGCGCGTGCCCAGGTCCAGCACGAACTGGCCGAATTCGAAGGTTTGCGGATGCTCGGATGGCGCGCCCGGGATTTCATCAGGCTGCTTGCGGCGCAGGACGGCGCCGATACGCGCCACCAGCTCGCGCGGGTTGAATGGCTTGGGCAGGTAATCGTCGGCGCCCATTTCCAGGCCGACGATGCGGTCCACGTCTTCGCCCTTGGCGGTCAGCATGATGATCGGGGTCTGGTCGCCGGCGCCGCGCAGGCGGCGGCAGATCGACAGGCCGTCTTCGCCGGGCAGCATCAGGTCCAGCACCAGCAGGTCATAACGCTCGCGCAGCCACAGCTTGTTCATGGCGGTAGCGTTTTCGGCAGTGACGACGTTGAAGCCCTGCTCGGTCAGGTAGCGGCGCAGCAGGTCGCGCAGGCGGACGTCGTCGTCCACCACCATGATCTTGGCCTGGTGGCCTTGCTGGCCGCCGGTCGCGGCTGGAGGAGTAGTGGTGGTATTCATAAGGAGTGTTGATCTTGTTGAATTGTCAGATGCATGTCGCTATGGTAACGTCATATTGATTCCCGGTGCCATACCGGTGAAAACTCATTACAAATTCTTACAAACTTTACCGGGTCGCTCTTACTATAGGAAGTTGGAGCGCATACACTGCGGGCATGGATACGGCAAGTACGACGAGGACGGCGATGAAACTTGGTGCGAAAACAGGATTGGGCAAAGCGGCTTTGGCGCTGTGCGCAGGCCTGTGCTGCACCTTGATGGCCAGCGCGCAAGCGCAGTCGGATCGCCAGAATCGCCAGCCGGAGCGCCGCGAAGCGCCGCGCGACTTTCGCGACAATCGCTGGAACGATGCCCGCGAAGCGCGCTATCCACGCCAGTATGAAGGACGCATGGAAGATGCGCCGCGCATGGTGGACGACCGGGACAATGCAGATTCGCGCCGCATGGGTGGCCGCATGACCCCCGACGAACGCCGCGACCTGCGCCGCCAGATCAATGAAGCGGGCCAGCAAGTGTACTCCCTGCCGCGCAAGCGGTGACTTTTGTGACGTTTACGTAACGTTAAGAAAACTTTCGGCCCAAAAACCTCCGGAATTTGATGTTTTGCGTGTAATATTGATTGCCCGCAAGACAACGCGCCCCGGCGCGCCCAATATCAGGGCACTGGAGGAGGAGCTTTGTCCCAAATTGCACAACAGGAGAGCGCCGGCGGCTTGCCGACCGGCGTAGTCCAGCGGCCCGACGGGGTCTACCTGGACATGCGCCTGCTCGCCCCTGAACTGACCGCTGCGGTCGATATGCTGTTCCGCAGCGGCTACGTGCTGCGTGGACTGGATTATCCGGTACTGGCGCGCGCCTTGTACGGCGTGGGGCCGGAACTGGCGCCCAATGCCGAGCTGCTGGTGCGCGTTGGCGACCGGCTCGAGCCATTCCCTTCAGAGCGCAGGCCCCTGTACCGCAACGTCAAGATCCGCGACGGCGAGGCGGAATATTTCTTTGAACCGATCTACCTGCCGGCCGAGGAACTGTCGGACGGCACTTTGCTGCCGGAACGCCAGGCCCAGCTCGATTTCGACGAGTTCGTCGCCGACATGTGGCTGAAGAATGTGCGCTTTGGCATCCAGGTAGCGGCAGTGCGCGCTGCGCTGGCGGCGCCCAAGGGCGAGCGGGTTGCAGCGGCGCTCGACCTGGAGCCGACCCCGGCGCAGGACGCGTGCGTGGTGGAAGTGGCATCCGAGCTGCACCGCAGCGACGCCCCGCGCCAGCGGGCCGACGGCACGGTCGACCTGACCAGCTTCCAGAACCGCTTCCCCCAGATCAAGCAGGGCGTGCGCCTGCTGCAAAAGCTGCCCGGCGTGCCGGGTGAGCCGGGCCGCAATATCGCCGGCCAGCCGATCGTGGCGCTGGCGCCGAACGATGTGGACTTCGGCCGCTTTGCCGGCGAAGGCACGGTCATTACCCGCGAAGCCGATGGCGAATTCCTGGTGGCGGCGCGCGAAGGCTTCCTGAACGTGGACCCGAAAAGCGGGCAGGTGGCGCTGAGCGACAAGATCATCAGCCGCGAAGGCGTCTCCGGCCGCACCACGGGCAACCTGGAGCTGATGGGCGCCTTCGAGGAATTCGGCGACGTGCAGGAGCTGCGCGACGTCAATGGCAGCGACATCACCGTGCATGGCGACGTGTTCGGCAACATCAATTCGAGCGGCGGCACCATCGTCCTGGGCCGCAACCTGGTGGGCGGGCGCGCCATCAATGCCAAGGGCGACATCCGCATCGAAGGCGTGGCCTCCGGCGCCACCATCCAGACCGCCAGCGGCACGGTGACCATCAGCGGCCGCGCCGAAAGCTGCGTCATCAGCGCTCCCAAGGTGGTGATCGCGGAAGCGTCCAACTGCGAAATCTTCGCCGACGAAGTGAATATGGAACTGGCCATCGGCTGCGCCGTGGCCGGCCGCAGCGTGCTGGTGGAAAGCGCAGGCCCGCGCAAGAACAGCGAGATGTTCGTCTACGTGGTGGTGAAAGATGTCGCCGGCCATGACGCCGAGCTGGAAACGCTGCAGAAACAGGTAGCCGTGCATGAAGCGGAAATCGCCGCCTGGCGCGCCGAGCATGACCGCCTGAACGCCATGGCCGAGGTGCGCAGCTACCTGACGCTGGCCGAAAAGCTGCGCAAGGGCGAGATCCACCTGACGCCGGCCCAGGTGCCGAACCTGAAGAAAGTCGCAGCCTCCGTGGCGCCGCACATCAAGGCGATTGGCCAGCTGGTACAGTCGATCAAGGTGGCGGAAGACGCCATCGCCGGCGCGCGCACCCGCCGCGACGAACTGGAAGCGCTCAAGCGCGATGCCGCTGCCCGCTCCTCGGTACGGGTCAGCATGGTCGACGGCGAAGTGCTGGTGCGCACCTTGCCGCTGGGTGAGGCGGTGGCGGCCAACTTCATGGCTGCTCCCAAGGATTACAAAGCCCTGTTGCGCGGCCCACGGCTGGACAGCCTGGCCATCTTCGCCGGCTCCACCGGCAGCGTGAACTGGCATGGCGCCGCCCCGGCCGAGGCGAGCGTAGCGTAGTGGGCCGATAGCCGTACAATGGCACAAGAAGACTATCCGGGAGACATGGTGCCTGCAGACGCTGCATCGGCCGCCGCGGCGGCTGGCGATCTGCCATCGTCGCTGGTCCAGCGCGCCGATGGCGTCTATTTCAAGGCGGAAGCCCAGGCGGCTTTGCGGCAGGCGGCTGCCAACCAGGTCTTCCTGTCCGGCGCCTGCTTCCGCGGTCTTGATTACGGCGTCTTCATCCGCGCCCTGTACGGCGTTGGACCCGACCTGCCGGAAGGGATGGACGGCCAACCGCTGTGGCGTTTTGCCGACGACATCGTGCCATTTCCCAGCGGCCGGCGCGACCTGTACAAATCGGTACGCATCGTCGGCGGCGAGGCGGAATACTATTTCGAACCCGTGTTCATCGAAGCCGAAGGCGAGGCGCCGGTGCAGGCCCATCTCGACTTCGGAGAATTCGTGGCCGATATGTGGACCAAAGGGATCCGCTTCGGCATCGACGCCCCGGCAGTGCGGGCGGCGATCGCCAGCGGCAAGGCGGCGCGCCTGATCGTGGCGCGCAAGCTGCCTCCCGTGCCGGGACGCGACGCCGCCATCGTGGAAGTGTCGGAAAGCATCCACCGCTCCAATGCACCGCGCCTGCTGGCCAATGGCCGCTTCGACCTGCACAGCTTCCAGAACCGCTTCCCGCAAGTGAAAGCCCAGGTGCGCCTGCTGCGCCGCGAACCGCCGCAGCCGGGCACGCGCGGCTTCGAGCTGTCCGGCATTGTGCTGGAACCGCCGCC
>JBCNOP010000269.1:0-6466 GCA_039593775.1 Pseudoduganella sp. | reverse complement strand
ATCGATTATTACCGGCAGTTCGCGGCGGATCTTGGCTGGAATGTGGCGGGAGAACAGCTGTCCTGCGCTAGCATGCAGCGCTTCGGCCCTTCCAGTTCCGCTGCCTACAACATCTATTGGGAGAAGAACTGGAACAGCGGCGGCGATTACCAGTGCCAGCTTGTTAACTACCAGACGCCTTACAACGCGCTCATCGCCGGTAATTATGTGAAGTGCGTTGAGCGCAACTGGAACGTCACGCTCAACTAAGCTGCATCAGCGCTGCGCAGTGGGGCCGACCGTGCCGAGGGATTCCGCCATTCGTACCATCTTTACGAATTCGGCGCGATAACCGTCACGGTCGGCACCGCGTGCGCCTTCCGCCAGCCTGGCGATGTCGCCGTAGCTGAAGTCTGCAAGCTGCTGCTCGCCGCGCAGGCGCTGGCCGAAGGCTGCAACGGCGACCGCAAAGCGCTGGTCATCCGGTACTGCATCGAGCGAACTGCGTGCGCGGTCGGCACGCACGGCGTGGTCTACCTGCTTGCTGACCGACTGGCCTGGCAGCTTGTAGCGCACCTTCACGTAGCACAGCTCATCGTTCTTGCCCGATGCGTCGGACTTCTTCTTGCCTGGCTGCTCGTAGCGCAGCGGGTCGACCAGCTTGCCCGCGTTGGCGGCCGGCGTGATTTCGTAGATGGCGGTCACGGTGTGACCGGCGCCCATATCACCCGCATCGACCTTGTCATCCTTGAAGTCCTGGCGATTCAGCATGCGGGTCTCGTAGCCAACCAGGCGGTATGCCGCGACTTGCGCCGGGTTGAATTCGACCTGCACTTTCACGTCATTGGCGATCGGGAACATGGTCGAACCCAATTCCTGGGCCAGCGCCTTGCGCGCCTCAAGCAGGGTGTCGATGTACGCGGCATTGCCGTTGCCGGACTGGGTCAGGCGCTGGATGAGGGCGTCGTTCAGGTTGCCCAGGCCAACGCCGAAGACCGACAGGTAGACGCCGGATTTGCGTTTATCGACGATGAATTTTTCAAGCTGCTTGGGATCGGTGATGCCTATATTGAAGTCGCCATCGGTGGCCAGGATCACACGGTTCACTGCCTTCGGATCAAAGTTGCGCTCGGCCTGGGCGTAGGCGCGCTGCAGGCCGTCGCCGCCGGCGGTCCCGCCTGAAGCTTGCAGGTTGTTGATCACGTCGATAATTTTCTGTTTGTCTTTGCCGCTGGTTGGCTCGAGTGCGACATTGGTGCCATTGGCGTAGGTGACGATGGACACCATATCGTCGTCGCGCAGCTGTTCGGCGAACAGGCGGAAGCCTTGCTGCAGCAGCGGCAGGCGGTCGCGCGGGCCCATCGAGCCGGAAACGTCCACCAGCAGCACCACGTTGGCGCGCGGGCGGGCGGCAGTCTTGATGTCGTAGCCTTTGAGGGCGATGTGGACCAGCTGGTTACCTTGCTGCCAGGGGCTCGGCATCACTTCGGTCGTTACGGCGAACGGCTGGCTGGCATTGGCCGGGGTGGCGTAGTTGTAAGGGAAGTAGTTGACCATTTCCTCCACGCGCACGGCTTGCTGCGGCGGCATGCGGCCGTCGGACAGCAAGCGGCGTACGAAGGCGTAGGAAGCGGTGTCGACGTCGACACTGAAGGTCGATACCGGCTGCTCGCTCACCAGGACGGACTTGTTGCCATCCTTGTCGGGGAATTTGTCTGCGGACTCCGGCAAGCGCGCGATCTGCGGCATTGGCGCCGTCATTGCGGGCGCGTAGCCCAATACCGGCGCGGGCTTCACAGAGGAGCGCCGGTCGGCCATCGGAACGGCAGCGACGGGGGCGGCTGGTGCGGCGGGCGGCGCTGCAGGCGCTACTGGTTCGGCAACCGCGTACGGCGCTTGCCTTTCCGGCATCGTGCTGCAGGCCGCAAGCGCGAGCATGCCCACTGCCGCTACCGGGGCAAATCCTATGTTCTTTTTCATGGTGGACGTCCTCTGGAGTTATTGTCTTGCTAAGATGCTCCAGAGGTACGCCCGTTGCAACGAAGGTTACATCTTGTATCCCTTATGCGGTGACGACATTGATCGCCACATCGATGTTGCCGTGCACCGCTTTCGAATACGGGCAGATCGCGTCGGCGAAGTGCGCTACTTCAGTGACAGCCGCATGGTCCGCGCCCGGAGCGAACACGGTCAGGCGGGCCTGCAGGAAGTAGCCGCCCGTGCCCTGGCCCAGGTCTACCTCGACTTCGACATGGGTACCGGCCGGCAGGACGACTTTCTTTTCCTTGGCCGCCAGGCCAACAGCGCCCGAATAGCAAGCCGACCAGGCACCGGCAAACAGCTGTTCCGCGAGCGGGTGCGGCTGGGTCCCCTGGATGTCGAGCACGCGGCCTGCCGGGTTGCCTGGCGTGGTCAGGTGGATATCGAGCTGGCCTTCAGGGTTGCCGGAAAAGATGGCGGAATCGACGGGCGTGGTGACGGTTTTACCGGTGGCGAGGACTTTGGTGATCTTGCTCATGTGTAGCTCCATTGGATGGTTGAATTTAAATCGCATACGATGCAGTCGCATTCGATGAACAGGAGTATAGCGGCGCATTTTGCGATGTCAAGCGGATTCGATTGCATCGCATACGATATTTATTGGGGTGGAGCGTGGGGCGTTGCTGTTGAGGCAACCTTCACTGGCTCACTTGTCCAGGGATTTCGCCAGGTTGTTGCGCAGCCTGAGCACGGCCTCGCGCGTTTCGGCAAATTCCTCGGCGCTCAGGCCGCAAGCCTCGGACAAGCTGGCATCGTAGGCACGCTCGCGCAGCGCACGGCCTTCTTCGGTCAGGCTGACCAGCACCTGGCGTTCATCGGCGGGGCTGCGCTGGCGCGTGACGTAGCCCTGGGCTTCGAGTTTTTTCAGGATCGGCGTCAGCGTGTTCGATTCGAGGAACAGCTTTTCGCCCAGCTCGCTCACCATCTGGCCGGATTCTTCATACAGCGCGATGATGGTGATGTACTGGGTGTAGGTCAGGCCCAGCTTGTCCAGGATCGGCTTATAGGCCTTGCCGAAGGTGAGGTTGGCGGAATAGATCGCGAAGCACAGGAAGTCCGCAAGTTTCCGGTCTTGCGGTTGGGGTGCCGGCTCTGCTTTGCTCATGATTAAGTAGTGACGTTGATCTAACGCCACTACTTTACCATGCCATCCGATTCAATCGGACCAGCGGCATCACAGGAAGCCGAGATCGCGGGTGGTGTAATTGGACAGGTTCGGCAACAGGGAAAGCAAATCGCTGTCGCTGGCGCCCAGCCACTTGCCCATGGTGGCCGCGTACTGGTCGACCGAAGTGCTTGGCAGCAGGCGGCCCTGGCCGACGTCGTCCGCGCCGTTGTTGGCGACCACCGGCGCGGTGCCGTAGAAGCGCTTGCCCTTGACCGCACCGCCCATCATGAAGTGCATGCTGCCCCAGCCGTGATCGGAGCCGTCGTTATTGGCGACCAGCGTACGGCCGAAATCGGAAGCCGTGAAGGTCGTGACCTTGTCGGCCACGCCCAGTTCCACTGTCGCCTGGTAGAAGGCGGCCATGGCATCGCCCAGCTTGGCCATCAGGCCCGGGTGGACAGTGGCCAGGTTGTCATGTGTATCGAAACCGCCCATCGAAACGAAGAAGACCTGGCGCTTGGCGCCCAGGCTGCCGCTGGCGGAAATCATGCGCGCGACCATTTTCAGCTGGTCGGCCAGGGAGTTCGATGCCGGGAACACCGTCTGCAATGCAGGCGCCGTGGCCAGTGCCGAAGTGAGTGCCGCGTTGGCATCCACCGAACGGCGCGACACGCGGTTGTATTCGTTTTCCAGTGCGTGGGTGCGCTGCTGGGTAATCAGGGTGCGCAGCGCTTCGGTGGCGGTGGCGGAACCGAACAGCGGCGACTTCAGGCCGTTGAACTGCATGGAACCGTTGGCCGACACCTGGTACTGCACCGCCGTCTTGCCTGCCATGTAGACGGCATTGCCGGACACATTGACGCAGGTGAAGGTGGCATTGCCATTGCCCGATTCGAACAGGTCGCCCAGCCGGCCGCCCCAGCCCGAGCGCGAGCCTTCCGGTGCCGACGATTGCCAGATCGATTGCTGGTCGTTGTGCGAGAACAGCTTGGGCGGCAGCGGCACCGACTTGGCCTGGTATTGCGCCTTGGTGGTCGGCTGGATCAGCGGGCCGACGTTCAGCATGACGCCCAGGGCGCCGGCGTTGAAGATCGGAACCAAAGGCGCCAGCGCAGGAGCGAGTGCAAACTCACGTGCGGCACCGGTGGAGTCCAGCACCGGCACGGAAGGCGTCAAGGCGGTCGCCGTCAGGGCGTCGCGCGCAAGGGCGATGGTCGGGCGCAGTTGCTGGTACAGCGTGTAGTTGGTGCTGTCGTAGGGCACCACGGTATTCGCGTAGTCGTTGCCGCCATAAAGGAAGACGCAGACCAGCGCCTTGTAGTCGCTGGCAGTGGCTGCCGCCGCCTCGGCGATCGACATCAGGTTGATTGCCCAAGGCGCCGCCACGCCCGCCACGCCGAGTGCCGATGCGCGCTTGAGGAAGGCGCGGCGCGAAGCTTGATTAGTCATGGTGTGGCCTTTATTTCTGCACGATGAATTCAGGGGATGCCATTACCAGCGTCAGCGCCGCGTACACGCGGTTGGCGCGCGCGGCGTCGGTGCCGGTTGCCATGCTGGTGACAGCATTGCGGATCAGGGTGACGGTATCCGTGCCCAGCTGGCCTGCGGCCAGCACCAGGTTGATCTCGTCGACCAGGGCCGGCACGTTGTCGGCCAGCGGCAGCAGGGTCGAATAATCGGCTTTGACGTCGCCGATGCCTTTGCTGATGGCCGTTTGCATGTAGTTGGCGTAGCCGACCACGCTGGTTTCGTTCACGATCTGGAACTCGGGCGCGACCACGCCCAGCGCCGGCGGCACATAGCCGGGGCGGAAGAAATTGAATACGCTCGGCGAGCGCAGCGGGCTTTGTCCCAGGCGGGACGAAGGCTCGCTGGTATTGCCAATGGCCCAGGCATCGCTTGGCGAGGTGACGTTGTAGGCGCGCGCCCAGGCGGTGAAGCGCAGGATCGGTTCGCGCACCTTGCCGAAGCCGGCGTTGCTCAGGTTGGAGGCGGAGCGTGCTTCCGGGTCCAGCAGGATCGCCTTGATCACCGCCTTCAGGTCGCCTTTGACGCCGCTGCCGTTGTTGTTGAACACGGCCGCTACACGGCCCACGTATTCTTTCGCAGGGTTGCTGGTGACCAGGCGCTGGATCAGCTGCTTCGAGACGAATGGCGCCACGTTAGGGTGGGCGAAGATCGTGTCGAGTGCCTTGTTCAGGGCCGTTGCGGCGTCGACGCCGCTGGCGATCGTGGTGCCGAGGAAGGTTTTCTCGCCTGTCTCGTACTTGGTCCCGACCTGGATCATCGGGCGCTTGCGGTAGTCCGGGGTATCGTTGGTGCCGCCGGCGAGGTCAGAATCCCAGCCGGTGAACACGCGCGCCAGGCCGGAAATATCGGCCTGGGTATAGGTTTCCTGCTCGGTCGCCGTGCCGTCCGGGTTCAGCTTCAGCAGGCCGATGGTGAAGAGCTGCAGGATCTCGCGGGCGTAGTTTTCGTCCGGCATGGAGCCGGTCTTCGGGTTGGCCTTGGCGTTGCCGCGATAGGTCAGGTACTCGCCCATCGACGTCGACAGGGTGACCTGCTGCAGCAGGGTGCGGTAGTTGCCGAAGGCATTGGCCTCCAGGATGTCCATGTAGGCGGCGCCGGTGAAGGCACGCCAGGCACCTGTGAAGCCATCCAGCGAGGCGACGACGATTTCGGACAGGGCCAGCGTGACGCGCTGGCGCAGGGTGTCCGGGGATTTCAGCAGCTTGAACCAGAGCGCGGCGTCGATGCCGGCCTGGTTGTTCTTGTTCTCGAGCGCGTTGAAGCCTTTCGCCATCAGCCAGTCCCAGCGCGATTGCGATGCCGGCAGGGCCATTTGCTCGTCCAGCCACTTGCTGTAGCCGACGGCCTGGACCCGAGTCATCTGCTCACGCGTTGCGCCCATTGAGGCCTGGGCCAGGAAGCGTGCGGCCTGGACGCTGCCAATCTGCTCGACCGTAGTCGGCGGAACGGGCGACGTACTGCCGCCGTCGCTGCCGTTGCTTGTGCCGCCTCCGCCACCGCAGGCGGTCAGCAGGGCCGCCGCTGCCAGTGCGGTCATGGGGAGCTTTGGCAAGCTCTCGTTGTGCTCGATTGTGTCGTCCATTGTTGCCCCTCGGAAATTCCTTGAGGGTGCAGTATAGCGAGAAATTGTTGAGTAAAACCTATTGTGCGCAGGGTTTGTCTGATTTATTCAACCCTACGCCCGCTATATTCAGGCGCGACTTTTTTGATAAAAGCTTGCGTGCCGAGGCGGAAGTTTTCGGTCGCAGCGACCAGGCCGAAATAGTCGGCGCCCAGGTCCGCGGATTCTTCCAGCGTCATGTTCAGGCC
>JBCNOP010000268.1:0-6540 GCA_039593775.1 Pseudoduganella sp. | reverse complement strand
TTCTTCCAGCAAGGCGGCCGCACCCCTGACCTGGGCGAAGCGCGCCTGTTCGACGTGGTGCTGCCGGGCAGCGCCGCCGTGGCGGACGTGCCCTTCCTCGGCTGGTTCTATACCAAGCTGATTGGGGGCCACTCTGTCCTGGTCTACCTGGCCTTCCTGCTGGTACCGCTGGTCCACTGGTTCCTCTACCATTCGCGCTTCGGCCTGCGCCTGCGCGCCTGCGGCGAGAACCCGCACGCAGCCGATGCGGCCGGCGTGTCCGTTGAACGCACCCGCTACGCTGCCATGCTGATCGCCGGCATCCTGTGCTCCTTCTCCGGCGCCTACCTGGCCATCGTGCAATCGGGCTTCTTCCTGCGCGACATGTCGGCCGGTGCCGGCTACCTGGCGCTGACCGCCATGGTGTTCGGCAACTGGCGTCCTGTGTACACCTTCCTCGGCTGCCTGATGTTCGGCTTCTTTGGCGCCGTGCAGATCCAGCTCGAAGGCGTGGACCTGCCCGTGATCGGCCGCATCCCAGGCGCCCTGATCCAGATGGTGCCTTACGTCGTGACCGTGATCGTGCTGGCTGGCCTGATGGCCAAGTCGGTAGCACCGAAGGCGATCGGCGTACCGTTTGTCAAATCGCGCTAAGCGCACCCTCCCTCGCCCTGCGCCGGCCCAGCCCGGCCAGGGTCGCCAATCCCGCCAGCAGCATGACTCCGCCCGCCGGTTCCGGTATCGGTGCTGGCAAGATTTCATAAATGGTCAAGTTGGTCCAGCTCCAATCACGCTGCCATTCATTCATCCCGTAACTCCACTCGGAATAACGGTCGCCCGTGCGCAGCTCTGCGCCCCAGCCGGAAAAGGCTTCGTCGTTGCCCCACCATTGCGCCTTGATCGACAGGCGCCCGGTACCGAAATACTCGAACTCGAAGGCATCGATCTGGCAGCGGAAGTACGGATCGCTGAGGCTCAGGCATCCATCCAGGTATTGGCGTCCCTGGATGACCAACGATGTCAGCTCGGACAAGGAAAGGATGCCATCCGGGTTAATGTCTATTCCGCTGA
Source organism: Pseudoduganella sp. (assembly GCA_039593775.1). Taxonomy (GTDB): domain Bacteria; phylum Pseudomonadota; class Gammaproteobacteria; order Burkholderiales; family Burkholderiaceae_D; genus Rugamonas. The sequence continues at coordinate 5,490 of JBCNOP010000268.1, read as the reverse complement.
AGCTCCCTTCAACCCGCGCATCATGATTGAAAGTGCCGTTTTCGTTAAAGCCTGTGTAACTGAAATGCCAATCTTCCGCGCAGGAGCTGCCTGCAGCGCACGCAAATACCAGCGCCAAAGCAAGTTTGCCAGCCATGATGCCCTCCTCTCGTGAGAACCGAATTTCGATGCTAGCAGCAAGCCGGCGAAGATCGAGCCCAGCCGGTATGTCGTGCGCAACACGCATTGCGGTTGTGCCCGGAATGCAGGAGGGCTATATTGCAGGGAGCAAGGGGGTTCGCCATGAAGCGACGCGCATGGATATTGCGGAGATTGTTGCCCGCGGCAATTGGCTACCTGGCCTTGAGCCTGGCCGCGCATGCGCGCGAGAACCCCGCCACGCACGTGGTATTTCCCCGCTATTTCTCGATACTCGATACCGGAAAGGGTTTCGACTGGATCGTGCTTCAGGCGGCCCTGGAAAAGACAAGTGCAAGGTTCGGCCCTTTTACGCTGTCGCCTTCGCGCGAGCCGGTATCGGTCCCGCGCATGCTGCAAGAGCTGGCTCGCCCCGATGGCGCCATCAACATCATTGCCCGCGCCACCAACCGCGACCTTGAATCTCAATTCCAGGCGATCCGCATCCCGATCGACCGCGGCCTGATGGGCATGCGTTTGCTGCTGGTGCGACAGGCCGACCTGCCGCGCTTCGCCAATGTGCGCACGCTGGAAGACTTGCGGCATTTGAGCGCTGGCCAGGGCAAGGGCTGGGTCGACTCCAAGGTATTGGCTGCAGCCGGCATCAGCGTGGTGGAATCGCCGCGGCCGGGCAGCCTGTTTGGAATGCTGGAAGCGGGACGCTTCGATTTCTTCCCGCGCGCACTGGACGAGGCCCCGCGCGAATACGATGTCATACGCAAGTCCCACACCAGCATCGTGATCGAACCGACGCTGATGTTGCGCTATCCCCTGCCCCGCTATTTCTTTGTCCGCCGCGATGCGGAAGGCGACAAGCTCGCGGAGCGTATCAGGGCAGGCATGGAGATGATGGTAAAAGATGGTTCCCTTGCCGCGCTATTCCACCAACACAAAGGCCCGCTGGTGGAGCGGGCCCAGATCGGCAAGCGGCGCATCATCGAGCTGCACAACCCGGAGCTGCCGCCCGAGACTCCGCTCCAGCGCAGCGAACTGTGGTTGACCTCCTCCTCGCCCTGAAGGACGAGGATTCCTGCGGTGCTACGCGGTAAATTGCGTAGTCACTTCGGTGGGTTCCTGCTTCACAGAGTGACCTGACTGCGCCAGCTCTCCACAGGCTAACAAGCGGAGCCCCCGCTCTAAAATGTTGATCGCGCCGACCACGTCGGCGTGATTCCTATAGCCGCACCCGACACATTGAAAGCGTGCCTGCGTACGGCGGCTTTCGGGCGACACATGACCGCAATCCGGGCAAGTCTGGCTCGTATGATGCGGCGGCACAGCAACCAGGATCCCCCCATTCCAGGCCAATTTATACAGCAGCTGGCGCCTGAACTCGCCCCAGCCCTGATCCAGAATGCTGCGGTTCAGCCCCTGTTTCTGTCTCACCATTTTGCCTGGCTGCAGCGCGGTTCCCTTGGCCGACCTCGTCATGTTCTTGACTTGCAAGTCTTCGACACAGACGATCGCGTAGCTTTTGCTGATCGCCGTGCTGGCCTTATGCAGGAAGTCCCTGCGCATATTGGCAATGCGCGCGTGCAATTTCCGCACACGGGTCCTGGCCTTACGCCAGTTCCGGCTGAATTTCACCTTTCGGCTCATTTGCCGTTGATACCTGGCCAGACGCTTTCGATGCCGCTCAAAACAATTCACCGGCGAGATGTGCGCGCCATCGTTGAGCGTCGCAAAGTGGACGATTCCCACGTCGATACCGACCGTGGAATTACCTACTGGACCGCAGGGCTCGACTTCGAGTCGGGCCTGAATTGATACGAACCATTTTCCGGCAACGCGACTCACCGTCACGTTGCGCAGTTCGCCCGCGACGTGGCGGCTATTCCGGTAGCGCATCCAGCCCAGCTTCGGCAGAAAAATCCGGCTATTACTCTGGTCGAGTTTGAACTGTTTGGCGTCCGGATAGCGGAATGATGCCTGGTCTCCCTTGCGCTTGAAACAAGGGTAGGCAGCCCGCCCCGCAAAGAAATTGCGGAATGCTTGATCCAGATGTTTGAGCGCGTGTTGCATTGGATGGCATGGCGCCTCGCGCAGCCAGGGCATTTTCGGATCATTGCGCCATGTGGTCAAATGCTTTGCCATCGTGACATAGCCGATAAATGGCTTGCCAGCCACGTGGTTTTCCTTGAGCAGTGCCAAGGCTTTATTGAAGACGAACCGGCACGCTCCGGCAAAGCAGCACATTAGGCGTTGTTGTCGGCCATCTGGAACCAGTTCGAATCGGAAGGCTTGTAGACGCAGCATACCTTCAATATAGTTTGGTCTATGAGCACTTCAAGCGAGCTCCGCCAAGGAAGGCATTGCGTATTCATGATGCATGTACATTTGGTCTTCGTCTCCAAATATCGCCGCAATGTGTTTACCAAAGAGATACTGGACGACTTGCACCAGATCTTCGCCCGCGTCTGCGCGGACTTCGAAGCGCAGCTAATCGAATTTGATGGTGAAGATGACCATGTGCACTTGCTGGTGAACTACCCGCCGAAGGTAGCAGTTTCGCGCCTGGTCAACAGCCTCAAGGGTGCATCCAGCCGAGTGATTCGGAATAGAAATTACCCGTCCATCAGGCAAAAACTGTGGGGCGGAGCCTTGTGGTCACCCTCATATTTTGCCGGGAGTTGCGGCGGCGCCCCACTTGCAGTGATCCGGCAATACATCCAACAACAGCAAACACCACATTAATGCGAAGTAAAGGACGGCGGTGCCGCCCGCGCTCTTGACCCCGCCGCAAACGACGGGGTTTGCCGCGCATTCGATCAAGCCTTGAGCTGGGGCGCCTCGAGCCGGTCAACCCTCACAAACGCGAGTACCCCCAGCGTCAGTAACGCAAACGCGGCGCCAGCCCCGAAAGTGCAGGCCGGGCCGTAACGATCCCACAGGAATCCTGCCAATGCACTCGAGACCAGTAGCGCAAAACCGCTGGCCAAGTTGAACAAGCCGAATGCCGTGCCACGCAAGTGCGCCGGCGCTGCGTTTGCCACCATGGCAGAGAGCAGGCCTTGCGTCATGCCCATATGCAGGCCCCACAGGACCACACCGGCAACGACACCCTGCCAGCCGCGCGCCATTGCCAGCACGGCATCCGCCGCCACCAGCACCAGCAGGCCACATGCCAGCAACACTTTGTGGCTCACGCGGTCAGACAGTTTCCCGAAGGGATAGGCCGCCAGCGCGTAGACCAGGCTCATTGCAGCCATCACCAGCGGCACTTGGGCCAGGCCCATGCCGCGCTCCTGTGCGCGCAAGACGAGGAAGGCTTCGCTGAAACGGGCCAGCATGAACATCACGCCAAGGCCGACCAGCCACCAGTATGACCGTTCAAGAAGGCGCAACTGCTCGCGGCGCAGTGGATTGATACGTTTCCGGCCTGGCGCGGCGCGCGGTTCGCGTACGCCGATCACCAGCAACAATGTCGCCAGCACGCCAGGCACCACCGCAACCCAGAACACACGGCGGAAGTCATTGGCCCACAACAGCATCAGGCCGGCGGCAAGCAGGGGCCCGGCACAAGCGCCCACCGTATCCAGCGATTGGCGCAGGCCGAAGGCCGCACCGCGTACAGCTTGCGGCGCCAGGTCGGTCAGCAAGGCGTCGCGTGGCGCACCGCGTATTCCCTTGCCTGCTCGGTCCAGCAAGCGCGCCGTGGTGACCATTGCCATCGAGCCGGAAAGCGCGAACAAGGGTTTGGAAAAGGCTGCCAGGCCGTAGCCGATAACGGCCAGCAGTTTGCGCTTCCCCAAGTAGTCGCTGAGTATGCCGGAGAAGACTTTGACGCCCAGCGCGGTAGCTTCCGCCAGGCCTTCGAGGATGCCGACAGCCAGGCCGCTGACGCCCAGCGTCCCGACCAGGAACAAGGGCAGCAGGCTGTGGATCATTTCGGACGAAATATCCATCAGCATGCTCACCAGCCCCAGCACCCAGATGCTGGCAGGAAGCCTGCTATTGGGTGAGTGCTGGGAGGCCATCGTTCAAGGCCTTAAGGCCAGATCTTTTGCAGCAGGCCGGCCAGGTTATAACCGCCCTTGATCAGCTGCTCACGCGCGAGGGCGGACGATGGCACCGGGTAGCTGTCCGGCACGGTCATCGCCCACACGGTATAGCTGTCGCCGTTGCGGGCGGTTTGCTTGCTCGCCACACCCACCTTCACGTCAGCGTATGCCTGCTTGGCGGCCACCAGCGAATTGTTGGCCCATTGCTCCGGCCAAGTGATGGCGTCGCCCTTCGGCAGCGTCACGACTGGCTTGCCGTCGATTGCCCACTGGCTGAACTTGTCCACCGTGCGCATGCTGCTGCGACGCATGGCGTAGTCGACCACCGTGGTATCCCAGTAGGAGTGGAACGGCTTGGTAGGGTACTTGGACGGCGCGTCGTCGCCGGCCGGGATGCCGCTCTTGGCGCTGGCTGCAGCCAATGCCGCTTCATCCATCTGCAGGTTGTTGCCGCCGCGCGAATCGAAGATGTTCAGGGAATCGATTTCCTTGTCGGTCTTCGGCACCACGAACTTGCCTTCCTTGTCGACGAAGGCCGCGCCAACGTGCAGCGGCTGGTGGATGTCGCCGGCCAGGTGGGTCAGGATCAGCAGCGCCTGACGCTTGGTAAATTTGCCGTCGCCCTTGTCCTGCAAAGTGGCGATGCATTGCTGCAGCGTCTGCACTACGTCATGCTCGGAGGTGCCGGCGCCATGCAGGTGATACTCGGTCAGCTGGAAAGGCACGTCGGTGTAATGGTATTCGCTGTGCTTGGGATGCGCCGCCACGTAGTCGTTCATTTCCTGCGTCTGCGGGCCGCAGAAAGTGCCCTTCACGCAGTCGGCCCAGTTGGCGATCTTTTCCAGGTCTTCCCCAGGCTGCAGCAGGGCTTTGACCTGCTTCTCGGCATTGGAACCCTTGATCAGGTTATCCGCAATCGCCCCAACGATGCGATGGCCGGCATTGCCCCAGGCCATGGCATTGGTGGACAGGAAGGCGCCGGACAGCGCCGCGATCAGTGCGAGTTTCTTCATTCTTCTTTACCTTTGTTCGGTTTCGGGTAGTCCTTGTTGATGTCCAGCGGCGCCGCATATTGCGAACTCCAGGCCTGCTCCTGCAAGGCATACAGGCGCTTGGCCATCGCTTCGTTGCGCATCACGACCTCCATATTGCGCGACAGGTCGAAGTAGCCGCCGGCCCAGTTGCTGGTGCCAACCCATGCCAGCTTGCCGTCGATGACCAGGGTCTTGCTATGCCATACGCGGGCGAACGGAATGAAGCCGGTGGAGGCTTTCGGAATCGTCACGATGCGCACTTCCACATTCGGCAGGAT
>JBCNOP010000267.1:0-6652 GCA_039593775.1 Pseudoduganella sp. | reverse complement strand
CCAGTCTGCTCGGCCTCGCGCGCCAGTGTGTACATGTACGGCGTCAGGCGCAGCTTGAGTTTCAGGTAGCGGCGGTTGATGCTGCGGTAAGGCTCATCGAACCACCACGGATGCTTGCGCGCATTGGCCGACCAGCCCGACATCCCCATTAGCACTGGCGTGAAAGCCTTCCACTGCAGGTCGCGCGTGTACGTCTCGGGGCTGCCGCCGAAAATCGCATCGACGTCGCCGGTCGCATAGGCCTGCCCGGACAGGCCGGAGCCTACCAGCGTTGGCACATGCCAGCGAATGTAGTCCCAGCTCGCGCTCTGGTCGCCGGTCCACGCCACGGCATAACGCTGCGTGCCGGCCCAGCCCATCACGGTCCAGATGAAGGGACGGCTGTCGGAATTATCCAGGATGCCGTCGTAGGCGGACTTGTTGGCGTCCAGCGAGAACTGGTAGCCTTTGCCAGTCCAGGCCACGTCCAGCTTCTGCACGCGGCTACCGGCCGTGCCGACTTCCCACTTGATCTTGTCGACGCCGTTTTCGGTCCACAGGCCGGTACGGAAGCCATATTTAGCCAGGCCCTGCACGGTTTCCGGCAGGTTGGTATAGCCGCAGCCATAACCGTCATTCGGCAGGATCCAGCCGCCCGGCATATCGTTCTCGCGGTATTTGCGCGCCACCGATTCGATCACGTCCGGCGTCTTGCCGGTCGGGCCATCGCTCCAGCCTTTCGGCACGGTGCCCGGCTTCTTCACGTTGTCGCCATCGTTGTAGCAATCTGCGTCGCCGTATTCCAACGCCCAGCGCGGCAGCATGCGCGCGCGGCCAGTCCACTCGGTATAGCGCGCCAGCACATCGCGCACGTCCTTGCCGACGAAGTAGTAAGCGTCAAAGCGCGGCTCGGCGTGCTGCAAGGCCACCACGTCGTTCTGGCGCAAATCGTAGCTGCCGTCGGACCAGGTATTGCGCAGCATGCCCCAGCCGCGGGAGCTCATAAGGAAAGGCGCCGGGCTTGGGCGGTCGCCCTCTTCCCATCCGCCCGAATACGACACGTCGAGCTGTCGTCCCTTGAATTCGAAGCGGCCATTCTGCTGGCCGCCGCCGAAGAAGCGCTCCGCCTTGTCGCTCGACAGGGTCTGCACGCTGGCTTTGTCATCCAGCTCCAGCGGTTGCACTTCGCGCCACAGCGGCTGCGTTTCGCCAGCACGGAACAAGGTAAAGCGCAGCGGGTTGCGGTCGATGCGCAAGGCCAGTCTGGCGGTACGCAGCAAAATATGGTCAGGCTGTTCGCTTACGCTATGCTCAATATGTGCGGCCGGCTTGCCGACCACGATGGCTGCTGCCTTGTCGCCGGCATCGGTCAGCTTGCCCTTTGGACCGGCCCAGATGCGCAGCACGTCGTCCTGCAGCAGGCTGACGCGCACGATGGCCCCGGAGTCGGTGGCCAGGTCCCAGTACTGCCCCTCCGCGGCCGTGGATGGCGCGGCGGTGATGCTGCGCAGTTTTCCGATCGGGGCTGCCAGGGCGGCACCGGCAGCCAGGGCCATGGCGGCAGCGGCGATTGCAGTACGTGTGAGTCTCTTCATAAGCCTGCCTAAGGTGCAAGTTTTTTCGTTTTGATGGATGTACTTTAGGAATAAAAGCAAAAAAGGTCAACAAAAAGAAAGAAAACTGTACTTCCGGAGCAATTTTCCACCATTTTATCTTTCGTTTCGCCGATATTTCGGCGCAATAGCTTTCGCTTAGTGGCACATGCGCAACGTAACGTGCCGAAATGTGCTGTCAGGCGGGGCGTTTCCGCATAGGGCGCGGCAACTCATAACTTTCGCTTTTCTTTCGTATTTGACTTTTCGAAATATCTTATTTATGCTTTGAGCCAACTTACAACTTATCTTTTTTCGATGACTACCCTCCTCCAGCGTGACCCGCAAGCCTGGCGCGACATCAACGGCCTCGATACCGCCGAAGAGATTGCGCAGCAGCCGGCCCTGTGGCGCGAACTGGGCGCCAGCTTGCAAAGCCGCGCCGCCGACGTTGCCGCTTTCCTTGGCGGCTGCCTGCACAATCCGCAGCAGCGCGTGATCCTGACCGGCGCCGGCAGCTCATGCTATGTGGGCGAGATCGTCGCCGATGAATTGAATGCCGCCTGGCCTGCGCAAGTGCGTGCTGTGGCGACCACCAGCCTGCTGACTCACCCGGAGCTCTACCTCGACGCAGGCGCGCCGACCCTGCTGGTTTCCTTCGCCCGCAGCGGCAGCAGCCCGGAAAGCCTGGCCGCGGTTGAACTGGTGCGCGACGTGGTAGCCGACGCGCGCTTCCTGAACATCACCTGCAATGCGCAGGGCCAGCTGGCGCGCAACGGCGATACCGATGCGCGCACCTTCAACCTGCTGATGCCTGCCGCAAGCTGCGACCGCGGCTTCGCCATGACCAGCAGCTTCACCTGCATGCTGCTGGCCGCCCTGTGCGTGCTGGGCAAGGGTGAATGGCAGGAACGCCTGGCAGCGCTCTCGCAAGCCGGCGACGCTGCATTGCGCGCCTGGGCAGCGCCTGTAGCCTCGCTGGCCGCATTGCCGGTGGAGCGCGTCGTCTACCTGGGCAGCGGCCCGCTGGAAGCGCTGGCCAAGGAGTCTGCCCTGAAGATCCTGGAACTGACTGGCGGCCGTGTGCTCGCCATGTCGAACACTGCGCTCGGTTTCCGCCACGGCCCCAAGTCGGCGCTGAACAGGCAATCGCTGGTGGTGCTGTTCCGCAGCAGCAAAGCGCTGTCGCGCCGCTATGAAGAAGACCTGCTGCAAGAGCTGCGCCGCGATGGCGTGGCTGGCTCGGTGGTCACCGTTGGCATCGACTCCGACATTTCGGTCGCCGCGCCGGGACTGCCGGCGCAATTGCCTGATGCGTGGCTGGCGCCATTGTGGCTGCTGATGGCGCAGCAATACGCCCTGCACCAATCGGCTGCGCTGGGCCTGACACCCGATAACCCGTTCGCTGACGGCACCGTCAACCGCGTCGTGCAAGGCGTCACCATTTACCGCCATGACCAGTTCTGAGCAAACCGGCTATCACGGCATCGACATCGGCGGCACCAAGATCGAACTGGTGTCCTGGATCGATGCCGGCGGCGACTTGCAGGAAGTCTTCCGCGAGCGCATCGCCACGCCGGGCACCGATTTCAATGAATTTGTCGCTGCGATTGCTGGCCTGGTCGCGCGCGGCGACGCGGCACTCGGCCCGCAAGCATCGCCTGCTGCCGTCGGCATCGGCCTGCCCGGCGTGATCGACAGCGCCACCGGCCGCCAGCTCAGCTCCAATGTGCCGGCCCTGAACGGCCGCCTGGTCGCTGCCGCCTTGCAGGAAGCGCTGGCGCGTCCAGTCATCATCGGCAACGACTGCCAGTGCTTCGCGCTGTCGGAAGCGCAAGGCGGCGCCGCAGCCGGCCTGCCCACCATGTTCGGCGCCATCATCGGCACCGGCGCCGGTGGCGGCTATTGCGTCGACGGCCGCCTGCTGCGCGGTTTCAATGCCATCGCCGGCGAATGGGGACACTGGACCGTTCCGGCGCCGCTGCTGGCCCTCTACAAGCTGCCCGTGCTGGACTGCCCTTGCGGCAAGAAGGGCTGCCTGGAGCGCTACGTCTCCGGCCCCGGCCTGTCGAAGCTGCATGCCCACATCGGCGGCGACGGTGCAGAACCGCTGGCCATCGTGGCGCGCGCCAACAATGGCGACGCGCTCGCTGCGCAGGCATTGGCGATCCACCTCGACTTGCTGGGCCACGCGCTGGCTGGCCTGGTGCTGGCCTACGATCCGCACGCAATCGTGCTGGGCGGCGGCCTGTCCAAACTGTCGCACCTGTACCAGCAACTGCCGGCCGCCATGCGCCGCCACCTGTTCCGCGGCGTGCAAACGCCGCCCGTGCTGCCGCCACGCTTCGGCGATGCCGGCGGCGCACGCGGCGCCGCCCTGCTGGCGCGCCAACAAACCAAGTAAGCCGACCATGAACCACACTGCCCAGCCTTCACCAGTCCTGCAAATCGTCCAGGCGCACCGCGCCGGCGAAGCGGTCGGCTTGTACAGCGTTTGCTGCAGCCACCCCACGGTCCTGCGTGCCGCCATGCAGGTGGCCAGGCAGTACGGCACGCCGCTGCTGGTGGAAGCCACCTCGAACCAGGTGGACCAGTTTGGCGGCTACACCGGCATGAAGCCGGCCGAGTTCCGCGACTACGTGCATCGGCTGGCGCAAGAGCAAGGCTTCCCGGCCGAACGCCTGGTGCTGGGCGGCGACCACCTCGGTCCCAATGCCTGGCAATCGCAAGATGCCGCCACCGCGATAGCGCACGCCGATGTGCTGATCGACGCATACGTGACGGCCGGCTTCCACAAGATCCACCTCGATTGCAGCATGCGCTGCGCCGACGACGAGCCGGTCCTGAGCGACGAGACCGTGGCCGCGCGTGCGGTGCGCCTGGCCGCCATTGCCGAACAGGCAGCGGCGCGCGCCGGCCTGCCGCCACCGGTGTACGTGATCGGCACCGAAGTGCCAGTGCCTGGTGGCGAAGCTTCGCTGGAACAAGCGCTTGCCGTCACCGCGCCGTCGGCCGCCGCGCGCACGCTGGAAGTCCATCGCCGAGCTTTTGCCGAAGCCGGCCTGGGCGATGCCTGGCAGCGCGTCATCGCCATGGTGGTGCAGCCGGGTGTCGACTTCGACCAGGCCAATGTGCAGCACTACAACGCTGCAGCCGCCGTGGAGTTGTCGGCCTTCGTGGCCAGCCAGCCGGGCCTGGTGTTCGAAGCCCACTCCACCGATTACCAGCGAGAATCGGGCTTGCACGAGATGGTGCGCGACCATTACGCCATCCTCAAGGTCGGCCCGGCCGCCACCTTCGCGCTGCGCGAAGGCTTCCTGGCGCTGTGCCTGATCGAAGAGGCCTTGCTGGGCAAGGAAAAGGCCTCGCGCCTGATGGACGTGCTCGACGAAGCCATGCTGGCCAAGCCAAAGCACTGGCAGAAGCATTACCTGGGCAGTTCCGGCGAGCAGCGCCTGATGCGCCGCTACGGCCTGTCCGACCGCTGCCGCTACTACTGGGGCGAGCCGGAAGTGGCCACCGCCGTCAGCCAGCTGTTCGCGAACCTGGCCGGGCGCAGCATCCCGCTGCCTTTGCTGAGCCAATACCTGCCGGAGCAATTCCTCGCCGTATTGCAGGGCGAACTGGCCGCCGAGCCGCAAGCCCTGCTCGAACACAAGATCGGCCGCCTGCTGGCGCAATATGCGCGCGCCTGCAGCGCCAACGCCGCTGCCAAGCACATGGCCCCCGCCTTCTGTTAAGCTCGACGTTTTTACACCCAGCGACAGAAGACATGCGAAATACCAGCCAACGCCGCGAAACCATCCTGCAGGCAATCGTACAACATGGTTCGGTCCAGGTAGCCGACCTGGTAGGCAAGCTAGGCGTCTCCGCCGTCACCATCCGCAGCGACCTCAGTGTGCTTGAATCCCAGGGCCTGGTGCAGCGCAGCCACGGCGGCGCCCTGCTGGCGCGCACGCCGCCGACCGAGCACACCATCCGCCAGAAGGATTCCCTGAACCAGGCGCAGAAAGAACAAATCGGCCTGCTGGCGGCGCGCATGGTGCAGCCGGGCGACAACGTGATCATCGACTCCGGCACCACCACCATTTCGCTGGCGCGCCACCTGCGCGACGCCAGCGACGTGACGGTGCTGACCAACGGCCTGAACATCGCATGGGAACTGGCTGACGCGCCGGGCGTGGACCTGATCCTGACCGGCGGCCGCCTGCGCAAGCAATCGCTGTCGCTGCAAGGCGCCCAGGCAGAGGCCTGCCTGTCGGCCTACAACTTTGACAAGCTGTTTCTCGGCGTCGACGGCTTCGACCTGCAGTTCGGCATCACCACCCACCACGAGGCGGAGGCAAACCTGAACCACAAGATGGTGGAGCGCGCCAAGAAAGTCATCGTGTTGACCGACGCTTCCAAATTCGGCCGCGTGTCGCTGCACCGCATCGTGCAGCTGGACCGCGTGCACACCGTCATTACCGATGCCAGCATCAGCACCGAATACCGTGAGGGGCTGGAGAAGCGCGGCATTGAAGTGATCATCGCGGAGTAAAGATGCTGCAAGGCCGTATCCTCACTCCCGACGGCTGGATCAACGGCAGCATTGCCTTCGGCCAGCGCATCACCAGCATTACCGAAGGCGCTTCCGAGGCCGGTGCCGGCCTGACCATCATTCCCGGCTTCGTCGACCTGCACGTGCACGGCGCTTCCGGCGTCGACATCATGGAAGGCGGCGATGCCGGCGCCGTGGTCGCGCGCAGCCACGCACGCCACGGCACCACCGCGCTGCTCGGCACTACGCTGACCGCCAAAGAAGACTCGATCCGCCACGCCCTGCAAGGGCTGGCCGGCGTCATCGCGCAGCGCCCGCAGCACGGCGCGCGCATGCTGGGCGTGCACCTGGAAGGCCCGTTCCTGAACCGCCGCCGCCTGGGCGCCCAGCCGCCCGACGTGGTGACCGGCAGCCGCGCGCTGGTGGAGAGCTACCACGCCATCGCACCGATCCGCGTGCTGACCATGGCGCCGGAAGTGACGGGCCACCTGGAACTGATTCCGCTGCTGAAAAACATGGGCATCCGCGTCCAGATCGGCCA
>JBCNOP010000266.1:0-6674 GCA_039593775.1 Pseudoduganella sp. | reverse complement strand
GTGCGAGGACGGCGGCACAGGCGGTCATTGCCGCAATGACCGTCTGCCAGGCGTCTGCTGGCATGGCGTAGGCCGCGAGCACAATCACGGGCGCGGCAAGCATGCAGAGTGGGACGATGTAGATGAATACCAGTGTGATGATGGCGATGTCCATCAGGCGTTCAGGGTTGCCGCGCCTTGCAAGGCGCCACATGTAGAACACACCTGCAAGGTGGGCTGTCGTCAGGCACAGTTGCAGGCGCATGCCGAGCGGGTTGACGCTGATCGGCATCGCGAACAGCGACAGCAGCAGGAGCGACGTGCCCCAGACCAGGGCGGAGAAGTGCCAGAGGTTCGGGCCGTGCTGCGTGGCGGATTGTGGTTTGGGCATGTGCTCACCATTAGTCAGGGGGTTCCCTGCCAATGGTGGCACTCAAGGCTTCGCCAGCGTTTGAGGTGAAACAAAGGTCCGGCGGGCGGCGCTTATGAAAGTATGTCGCTCCAGATGTTCTGGGCCCAGCTGTTGGCGTAGTGGGCTTCGAGTTCGCTGGGGCCGGGGCTCACGCCGCCGCTGCCTGGAACGGTGAGCAGCGTTTTCTTTTCGGCGTTGTAAGCGTGCACGCTGGCGACGTGGATCACTTCTTTGTCGCTTACATAGCTGTAGCAGGTGTTCGTCAGCAGCGGCGCCTGGTCGGGCGCGCGGCCGCGAAGCAGGTCGACTACAGCGGCGGCGCAGACCTTGGCGTGCTGGTTGGCCATATGCCCGGACTTGGGCATCAGCGGGGAGACCTGGATGGCGTCGCCAATCACGTGGATGTTTTTCGCTTGCGTGGATTCGAACGTGATGAAGTCAACTTCGCACCAGCGCTTGTTCATATTGGCCAGGCCGGTCTGCGCGGCGATGGCGCCGGCGCGGTGCGGTGGCACCACGTTCAGCACGTCGGCCTTGACCTTGTCGCCCAGTTCGGAGATGGCGGTGCGGGCGGCGACGTCCACGTCAACCGTCTTGAAGCTGGGGCGGTATTCGATGATGTTGGCGTAGCGTTCTTTCCATACCTTCTTGAACAGCGGGCCTTTGCTGACCACGTCCTCGTTGGCGTCCAGCAGCAGGACTTTGGATTTCGGCTTGTGCTGGCTGAAGTAGTGAGCTACCTGGCATACGCGTTCGTAAGGGCCAGGTGGGCAGCGGTATGGTGCGGGCGGCACGGTCATGGCGAACACACCGCCGTCGTGCATGGCTTCGAGCTGGGCGCGCAGGGCTGTGGTTTGCGGGCCGGCTTTCCAGGCGTGCAGGATCTTGTCCTGTGCCCCCTCCACGGCCATGCCGGGCAGATCGCTCCACAGGAATTCAATGCCGGGGCTGAGGATCAGGCGGTCGTAGCTGAGCACTTCGCCGCTCAGCAGCTTGATGGTGCGCTTTTCGGGGTCGATGCTGGAGGCGCTGTCGTGCAGGATTTTCACGCCGTGCTTGCGTTGCAGGTCGTCGTAGCTGCGGGTCAGGTCTTGCAGCGTGCGCGAGCCGCCCAGCACCAGGTTGGAGAGCGGGCAGCTGACGAAATTGGCGTTCGGTTCGATCAGCGTGACGTCGATGCTGCCCTGGCTCCACAGGCGCAGGTATTTGGCGGCGGTGGCGCCGCCGTAGCCGCCGCCTACCACCACTACATGGGGCTGGGCACGGCCGCCGATGCTGGCGCAGCCGGTGGTGGCGGCGAGGACTGCCGCTGCCTGCACAAATGTTCGACGATCCATGATGCCTCCTTGATCAGGTTTGCATTGCCTCGTCCGCGTAGCTGATGCGGTCGCGGCCTTCGTGTTTGGAGCGGTACAGGGCCAGGTCTGCCTGGTGCAGCAAGTCGGTAGCGGCGGCCGGAGTATGCGGCGTGAAGGCCACTACGCCGAAGCTGGCCGTCACGGTCAGGCCGGCTTCGGCGCCAATGTCTACCGGCGCGCTGCGGATTGCCTGGCGCAGGGCTTCGATGCGGTTTGCGCCGGCAGGAAGCGAAAGGCCTGGCAGCAGCACGAGGAATTCTTCGCCGCCGTAGCGGCCCACAGAGTCGTAGGTGCGTACGGTGGCGGTCAGGCGGCGGGCGGTTTCCACCAGCACGGCATCGCCGGCCAGGTGGCCATACGTATCGTTGATGCTCTTGAATTTGTCCAGGTCGAGCAGGACCAGCACGAAGCCTTCGCCGGTGCGCTGGCATTTGCCCATTTCGCGTTCGAGGATCTCCATCATTGCGCCGCGGTTCCAGGTGCGCGTGAGGGCATCCTTCAGCGCGCGGACGCGCAGTGCTTCCTGCGCTTCTTCCAGGGCGCGGGTTCGTTCTTGCACCATCACTTCCAGTTCCGCTTCGCGGCGTTTGTGGACCAGCAGGCGCATGCGGTGGAACAGGAAGAAGCCGAGCATCACGCCGGCGGCACACAGCGCGTAGAAGGGGTAGCTGCGCCACCATGGCGGGGCAATCGAGAAGGCGAGTTCGGCGGGTTCGGACTGGGTGCCGCTGTCAGCGTCCACGGCGATCGCCTGGAAGCGGTAGTCGCCGCCTGGCAGGGCTGCGTAGCGCATCTCTGGCTGGGCCGAGTCGTTCCACTGGTCTTCCAGGCCGGCCAGGCGGTAGCGGTAGTGCAGTCCCTGCCTTCCTTCGAATTGCAGGCTGGCCAGGCGGAACACCAGCGGTTCGCGCGACCATGGCAGGCGGGCCGTGCCCGGGGCCAGCGTGGTGCTGCCACGCCGGGCTTCTTCAATCACGACGGGCGGCGCGCCGCTGTCGAACAGGGTTTGGGGATGCAACAGGTGCGACAGGCCGTTGCTGGTGATGATCCACATCGAGCCGTCCTGGTCTTCGTAGAAGCCATTGCCGTTCAAGTCGTTCCATGCCAGGCCGTTGGTCTGGTTCAGCACGCGCCAGCGCTCGCGGTTCCAGACTGCCATGCCGGCGCCGGTGGCGACCCAGAGCCAGCCGCGGCTGTCTTCGACCATGGTGTAGACGCTGCGTTCGCGCAGCACGGGTGCTTCAATGCGGGTGGCGGTTGGCTTGCCTTGCGCTGTGATCTGCCACAGCGCTCCGCCGGCGGAAGCCCACAGCTTGCCGTCGCGGGAACAGGTAACCACGTCGAAGGTGGCGTTGCCCATCGCTTCGCCGAAGCGCAGCACTTTCCAGGCCTTGCCGTCGTAATGCAGCAGGTCGGTCACGCTGGGGAGCCATAGGCCGCCTTGCTGGTCGATGCAGCCTGCGCCGATCGGGTTTTCGGCATGGCGCCCGGGTGCTTCGGGCATTTTCACGAATTGCGGCTGCGTGCCGGTTGGAGCGTTGGCGGGCAGGACGTAGACGCCTTTCCATGTGGCGAGCCACATCTGGTCGTTGCGGTCGGCCAGTACCTGCGCGATGAAGGGCAGCCTGGCCACCAGCTCGGTCTTGCCGCTGTCGGGCAGGTAGCGCATCAGCATGCCGGAATAGCTGCCGGCCCACAGCCTGCCGCTGCGGTCGAAGTCCATGCTGGACCATTGCTGGTCGGCCAGCGCCGGCGGCGTGGCCGGCGTGGAGAACTTGTTTGCGCCGGGCGCCATCGTGGCGTGGCCGGAGCGGGTGCCGATGTGCAGCACGCCTTGCTTGTCGCGCCGCGCGGAGATGATCACGTCGTCCGGAAGGCCTTGCTGCGCGGTCCAGTTTTCCCAGTTGCCGTAGCCCAGCCAGTGCTGCAGGCCGCGGCCGCGCGTTGCCAGCCACGCACCCTGGCTGTGGTCGCGCAGGATGGCGGTAACTCCGCCGCCGGCAGCCAGGCCGTTTTCCTTGCCGAAGCTTTCCCAGCGGTCCTGACGCCAGCGCAGCAGGCCGGCGTCGGCGTTGGTCAGCACGTTGCCGCTGTCGTCGACATGCAGTTCGCTGCGCAGCATGTGCTTGCGCATCGGGACTTGCGAGGGCGTGCGGTCTTCGAAGCGGGCGGCGCCTTTGGGCAGCACGAAGATGCGCTGGGCGCTGCGGGTCCACAGGTTGCCGTCCTTGTCGATGGCGATGCTGCTCCATTCGTCGCGTGGCAGGCCGTCGGCCTCGCCCAGGATGCGTATGCGGCCTTCGCTGGCCTGGCAGAGCGATTGGTCGCAGGCCAGCCACAGGGTTCCTTTGCTGTCGGCGTAGACGCTGCGCACTGCCTGCAGTTCGGGGTGGGCCTTCAGCGTTGCCTCGTCGAAGACCATGCGGATGCTGGCCTGCTCGCCTTTTGCGGCAATGGCCAGCAGGCGGCCTTCGCTTGCCAGCAGGAGTTCGCCGTTGGCGCCTTCGGCCATGGGCTGGAATGGCCAGACGGGCAGCTTCTCCCCTTTCCATAAGACGGGAACCAGGCGGCCACGGTCCATGCGGAACAGGTTGTCGCGGTAGCCGACCCATATCGTGCCTGTGCTGGTGCCATGCAGCGCGGTGACGGCGGTGTCCACCATTCCCTGCACGTTGCCGTAGCGCTTGAAGCCGGCGCCGTTGTAGCGGAACAGGCCATTTTCGGTTCCCACCCAAATGTAGCCGCTGGCGTCCTGGGCCAGGGCCGTGACCGAGAGGTTGCCGAGGCCTTCGCTTTGCTCGAAGTGCTGTAAGGGGATGTGCTGGGCGCTGGCGTCCAGCGTCGCCATGGCCAGGGTGGCCGCAAGCAAGCCTGGGAACAGGTTGAATCGCATTCTATTTTTTCTGGGCGGCGAAGTAGGCCGCGATGATTTCCAATTGTTCGTCAGTGTAACCCTTGGCGAGCTGGGTCATGATGGTGGCGGGGCGTTTGCCGGCCTTGAAGTCTTTGAGCGCGGCCAGGAGCTGGTCTTTGGGCTGGCCTGCCAAAGGGGGCAATGCGTTGCCCTGGGTGGCGCCGTTGGTGCCGTGGCAGCCGGCGCAGCTTGCGGCAAGGCGCGGGCCGGGCTGGATGGTATCTGCTGCGGTGGCGGGGAGCGTGGCGGACAGCGCGAGCGCCAGGGCGGCGATTGTCTTCATGGTCGGACTCCTGGGGTTTCCAATGGCATGCCTTGGGCGCGCAGGGCGAGGTAGGCTTCGAGGTCTACCAGGTCGGGGGCGCCGTAGGGCGGGACTTCGGCACGTACGCCGCTCATGCAGTTGCGCAGGCGGCGCTGCAGGCTTCCTACGCCTTGCCATTCAAGGCGGTAGATGGGGTAGGCGTTGGCGTGGCCTTGGGGGATCGGGGCGCCGGCCAGGCGTTTGCCGGCGTTGTTGTCGTGGCATTGGGCGCAGCTCAGGTTCAGCTGGCCGATGCGGGTGGTGAAGAGTTTCTGGCCTCGTTTCGCGGCTTGCCTGGTTTCGTTGTCGCTTGCTGGCGTTAATGGGAGGCCGCGGCTTTGCAGGGCGATGTAGGTTTCCAGTGCCAGCAGGTCGGCGGATTCGGGCTTTAGCGGCGGCGCTTGCAGGGCGCCGGTGCGGCATTGGTTGATCTGGCCGGAGAGGGTGATGACTTTGCCGGCCGGCTTGCTGAAGCGGGGGAATTTTGTGGCGGTGCCGCGCATGCTGGTGCTGGCGTCGGTGTGGCAGGTGGCGCAGGATTTGCCGTTGCCTTCAGCCGGAGCGGTGGTCCAGACGGTTTGGCCGTTGGCGACCCAGAGCATGGCGGGGTTTTGGGTGTCGTCGCGTTGCATTTGTTGCGTGGCGGGAGACATGTATTCGGTGCCGGATTTGCGCTCCTTTAAAACCGGTAAACCAGTGTCAGACCCATGGGGTCTGACACTGTCTGCGCTGGCGGCGGTGGTGGTGATTAACGCGAGCAGGAGCGCGAATTGCGGTTTCATGGTTGCACCAGGAGCTGTTTTTGTTCTGTTTGGGCGAAGCTGTTGTCGCCGGTCCAGGTGAATTCGAGGGGGGCGCTGGTGGTCGCCTTTACGAAGAAGGCTATGTAGGGGTTGGCGCTCATGGCGGGGTGGAGCTCGGCGCTTATGACCAGCTTGCCGTTGTAGCGGCATTCGAATTTTCGGATGATGTCGCGCGGGAGGGGCTTGCCGTCGGGGCCGGGACGGAAGCCGGTCTCCATCGTGTGGGCGATCAGGGCGCGCACTTCGATGATTTCGCCGGGCTTGGCGCTCGCGGGCATGTGGATCAGGGCGCTGGCCATGTCAGATTGCCTCGCCTTCTACGCAGGCGGCAAGCGCGACGATGACGTCGACTGTCTGCTGCCACCATTGGCCGTCGCTGGTGCGGGCCAGCGCGGTGAGGGTCTGGCTGGTGGCGAGGCGGATGCGGGTGCTGATTTCGGGCTTGCCTGCTAATGGCGTCAGCTTGAAGCGGACGACGTCGGGCAAGGGGTTCTTTTCGTTGAAGATGGCGATGTCGGTGACGTGCTCTTGCTCGGTCATCGGGCTGTCAACGCGGATGGTGATGGGGACTGCGTTGCCGTTGTCGATCAGTTGGGCGATGTCGATCGTTACCTTGCCGCGCTTGATCTGGGCGTTGCTGGTGTAGGTGGCGATGGCTGCTTTCTGTTCTTGTGGCGTGGCGGCTGCGGGGCGGACCAGGGCCAGTAACGGCAACGCGGCGATCAGCTGGCGGCGGGTGGTCATTTGGCGGCCTCGCGCAGGGTGCTGAGGTAGGCAACGACGTCTTCTACTTGCTGTTCGGTGAAGATTGGCTTGTCGCGGTAGGCGGGGGCTACTCGCGTGAGGCCGGTGGTTTTGCGGTATGCGGGCATGATGGTGCTGGGGTTGATTTCGCTGCTGTCCA
>JBCNOP010000265.1:0-6694 GCA_039593775.1 Pseudoduganella sp. | reverse complement strand
ACCAGCTTGTCGTGCGGCTGCACGTAGGCGTAGCGCACGTTCGAGCGGCGCTCCAGGTCATACACCTTGATGAACACCGGCGAAGCGTTGGAACTGTTGTCCAGCGTGAGCTGCATGTCCTCGCCCTTGTTCCCCACCGGGAATCCTTCCACATAGCCGGACTGCACCGGCCACGGTTCTCCGTTCGGTGCGACGGACGGGGCAACCTCGGCTTCGCAGTCGACCGCGGCGCCGGGCAGCACGACCTGCGACAGGGCCAGCACCTTGATCGGAGGCGCCGCAGAGGCGGATACCGATGGTTCCGGGGAATACGGCTTGGCGACGGCCCAGCCATCGTCCGGGGTGACCTTTTCCACGCGCGGCGGGTGGATTTTCGGGGTGGCGGCCGCAGTGGCCGTCAGTTCGGCTGGCGGCTTGCCGCCCCATGCGCCGGCCAGCACGCTGGACATGGCGCGCGGCTCGGTCACCGTCAGCACTCCGCCCAGCCAGCCGGCAGCGGCAGCGCCACCGACCGTGCCCCAGAAGCGCCAGGATTTCAGCACACGCGGGCGGCGCGGCAGGTCGAGCTGGTCGGACCAGCCCGGCTCATGCGCCGGCTCGTGCCTGGTGCTCTCCAGCCATTCGATTTCCCATTCTTCCTGGGTGATCCACTCATCGTGCTCCTTGCGCCGTTGCGGATCGGACAGCGTGCCATAGGCCGTGTTGACGATCGCCATGATGCGGGCCGCCTTTTCATCCCCTGGGTTCTTGTCAGGATGATATTTCTGGCTCAGCGCTTTGTAAGCGGCACGTATGACTTCCTGCGGCGCGCCACGCGCGACCTTCAGATTGTCATAGTGAGTATGTATCTTTCCCATCTCTCAATCATATTACAAACGGTGGCTGCGGTCGCTACGCAGCAATTGCCCGGGCAGCTCAACGCCATGGCCAATTACCAGCACCTTGAATAATTCTCCCATTTCGGCGGGAGAAAGCAATTTCTGCAGGGCGTTGGCGTGCGGCAGGTAGTTCATTGCGTCGGCCGGGTCATATCGCTGGATCAACTCGCCGATGCCGGCGCCGATCAGGAAGCCGGCCTGGCTGTTGTAAGCCATGACTTCTGCCCCGGCATCCTGCGCGGCCAGCGCCATCGCGGTGAAGTCGACGTGGGCGGTAATGTCCTGCAGGCCTGGCAGGTAAAACGGCTCCGCGTGGGCGTGGTGGCGGTAGTGGCACATCAGGGTGCCGGTGGCACGGTCGCCCAGGTAGTACTCGCGTGCCGGGAAGCCGTAGTCGAACAGGAAGGCAGCGCCCTTGCCCTTTGCCAGCATGGCGGCCAGCGTCGCCATGAAACCGCAGCCGGCGCCGTGCACTTCGGTCACGTAGCCGGCCGGCAGGTGTCCGGCATCCGGTACCTGGCGCTCGATCTGCGCCAGCAGCGCCGCGCCGGCTGCCGTCGGGCGCCAGATGAAGCTGGCGCCATCCGCCTCGCCGGCTTCAACCGCCACGTGCAGCGATTGCCAGCCGTCGTCGGTGCGGGTGACCACGTCGACCGGCATCGCATCCAGCACTTCATTGCCGAAGACCGCGCCTTCAAACGATTCCGGCAGCGCATCGAGCCAGCGCACTTGCGGAAAGCCGCGCAGCAATTCCTGCTGGCGGGCGCGCAGCTCGCCGGACAGTTCGACGATGGAATAGCTCTCGACCACGATGCCGGCGTCCGCCGCCTCGGTGAGGATGTCCTTGGCCAGCTTGCCCGTGCCGGCGCCGAATTCAAGGATGTGCGGTGCGCTTTGGTCCATAATAGCGGCTGCAACATGCGCCAGCGATTGCCCGAACAGGGCGCTCAGCTCGGGGGCAGTTGTAAAATCGCCATCCTTGCCCAGCTTGGCGGCGCCGCCGCTGTAATAGCCCAGGCCGGGCGCATACAGCGCCAGCTCCATGAAGCGGGAAAACGGAATGGCGCCGCCTTGCCGCGCAATGTCGTCGGCAATCAGGCGCTGCAGGGCTTGGGACGCGGCCAGCGCGTCGGGGGAAGGTGCTGGTAAAGACATGCCGGCATTGTAGCGGTTCAGCGCCGCCCGGCGCCATTTTGCTCGATTCGACTATGACGACAACTCAGGAAAATCCTCGCGTAGCCCTGGTGACCGGCGCCGGCCGCCGCCTGGGGCGGGAAATCGCACTCGGCCTGGCGCGTGCCGGCTGGGACATCGCCGTCCACTATCGCAACTCGCACGACGAAGCGCGCGAAGTGGCGCAAGCCGTTGCCGCCCTGGGCCGCCGCGCCATCACGCTGCAATGCGACCTGGCCGATGAAGAAGCCGTGCGCGGGCTGCTGCCGGCGGCGCTCAAGGCCCTGGAGCGGGTCGACTGCGTGGTGAACAACGCGTCGCTGTTCGATTACGACAGCGACCTGAATTTCAGCCACGCCCGGCTGGACGCCCACATGCACGCCAACGTGGCGGCGCCGATCCAGCTGGCGCGCGCCCTGTACGACGCCACGCCGGAAGGCGGCCAGTCCGTGGTTGTGAACCTGCTGGACCAGAAGCTTTATAATCTCAACCCTGATTTCCTGTCCTACACCCTGTCCAAGGCGGCGCTGCAGGCGGCCAACACCATGCTGGCCCAGTCGCTGGCGCCCAAGGTCCGGGTGGTAGGCGTGGCGCCCGGCATCACCATGGTGTCGGGAGACCAGAGCGAGGAAGGCTTCGCCAAGGCGCACACCCAGACGCCGCTGGGCCGTTCCAGCACTCCCGAGGACATTGCCGCCGCCGTGGTTTATGCGGCAGGCGCGCGTGCGGTGACCGGCACGACCCTGCTGGTCGATGGCGGCCAGCACCTGCTGCCGTCGCCGCGCGATGTGATGTTCCTGGCCAAGTAAAGAATTTTCACTATTAAGGTTTAAGCACCATGCTGTCCGCCCTGATTCACCCGCAACTGCAAGACTGCCGCCGGCTGTTCCTGCGCAACTATGAAGTGCTGATCAACATCGGCGTGCACGATTTCGAGAAGAAAGGCGAGCAGCGCGTATTGATCAACGTTGACCTGTACATCCCGCTGGCCGTGTCGACCCCGAAATCCGACGAGCTGCACGAAGTGGTCGACTACGATTTCATGCGCGAGACCATCGCTCGCCGCATGGCCGAGGGCCACGTGCACCTGCAGGAAACCCTGGTGGACGACGTGGTGCAGGCGATGCTGGCACATCCAAGCGTGCGCGCCGCCCGCGTGTCGACCATGAAGCCTGACGTGTATCCTGACTGCGAAGGCGTGGGCGTGGAAGTCTTCAAGATCAAGGAAGCAGCATGAACGCCGTAGTGGACACCAAGGCGGAAGACAAGGTCGCCTACGAAAACAACAAGCTGCACAAGCGCCTGTGCCGCCTGGTCGGCCAGGCCATTGGCGACTTCAACATGATTGAAGATGGCGACAAGGTGATGGTCTGCCTTTCCGGCGGCAAGGACTCCTACGCACTGCTGGATATCCTGATGACGCTGCGCGAACGCGCGCCGATCAGCTTCGAGATCGTGGCCGTCAACCTGGACCAGAAGCAGCCGAACTTCCCGGCCGACGTCCTGCCGGCCTACCTGGAAAAACTGGGCGTGCCGTTCCACATCGAGAACCAGGACACCTACTCGATCGTCAAGCGCCTGATCCCGGAAGGCAAAACCACCTGCTCGCTGTGCTCGCGCCTGCGCCGCGGCATCCTGTACCGCGTGGCCGATGAACTGGGCTGCAACAAGATCGCCCTTGGCCACCACCGCGATGACATTCTCGAGACCTTCTTCCTGAACATGTTCTTCGGCGGGAAGATCAAGGGCATGCCGGCCAAGCTGGTATCGGACGATGGCAAGCACATGGTGATCCGTCCGCTGGCCTATGTGAAGGAAGAAGACACCGAACGCTACGCCGAGGTGAAGAACTTCCCGATCATCCCGTGCGACCTGTGCGGCTCGCAGGAAAACCTGCAGCGCAAGCAGATCAAAGCAATGCTGCGCGAATGGGAGAAGAAGCACCCGGGCCGCGTGGAGAACACGTTCTCCGCCCTGTCGACCGTCGTTCCATCGCACCTGATGGACCGCGAGCTGTTCGGCTTCAAGGACCTCAAGACAGACGGCATCGCCAATCCGCTGGGCGACATCGCTTTCGATGAAGAGCCTTGCTCGACTCCTGCAACCGTGCCGGGCGTGATCCCGCTGCAGGCCGGCTAACGCTGATGGAGGGCGCGCTGCTTGCGCGCCTTCTTGAGTACATCGCGCAAATTCATCCGCAAGTATTCGAGGTTGCCGACGTAGCCGGACATCGCGTGCAGCGCACGCGCCTCGATTTGCTCGGCGGATATGTCGAGGCGCTCAATCAGTGTCTCGATGTCTTCCGGGTCGGGGCCGTTATAGCGCGCTATCTTGCTGACTATGAGGTCGATGGGACTAAGAACATAGACCTCAATGTGCTCCGTGCCGATCGGAACACGCATCGCATCTTTCAGATAGTCCTCATGCATCAAGGCAAACGTGCTGTTGTATGTGGGGTCGAGATAAAGCATATTGCCAGCGCGAGTTTCAACCAGCAGGTCGCGCGGAAGCATGATCCGTTTCGAGAATTCTGCATCGACATCGCTTGTCACCCGGCCACCGGTATAAAGATGCATCGCCATGCCGCCTGCAATGAACATCTTGATCGGCTCGCGCAGGTTGGAGCGCTCTTCCAGTTGCCGCAATAATTCTTTCAGTCCGAGCGACAAGTCAGTATCGACAGCAAATTCGACAGGACTCACCATGTCCTGATTCCTTCAAGACGATTTTCTATCGCGTGCCGGAAACGTGGCACGTCCGTCACAAGTCCATCAGTCACCATCTGTGGAAACGAGCGTGGCTTGACCCTGTTTGCATCAAAATACAAACGTGCGGCACTGTCGAGTGTCTTCGCTTGCGCCGGATAGCGGGTCTTCAGTAACTGTGCGGCAAAACGGAACAAGTCTGCTTCGCCGTGCGACGATGGACTGCGTCCTGCCCTGATGGCATCGACCAGCGAGCCAAGCATGGAATCCTCGGCCTCGCGCGCAGGTGCTGCGTCAAACATCGCCCGCACAGCATTGCGATTCAAAACGCCCCAATCGTCAATTCGGAAGGACGAGCCAATTTTCACCAAGTGAACGCGAAACTGTTCTCGCGCGACTTCAATTGCACGCAATACTTCCGCACGAGTACATTCAAGCTCCAGCGAGATGTAGTGCGCCGTCGCTTTCCCACCCAGGCGTTCAATTGTCAGCAGCACGGTGAAGCAACGCCTTAGGTCATGTTTAGGGAAGTCTTTGTATTTCATCGATACCTCCTGCAACACAGTTTAGTCCGTTATTTGATACGTCGCAAATTGCTTAATTTGCAACCACATGAGTAAAATGGATCCCTTCATGATTATTGAATGGAACTCCCGATGCATCGCTTCCTTGGCCTGTGCGCCGCTTTCCTGACCTTTTGTATCGCTCCGCTGGTGCATGCGGAGGAGGAGCCTAAACTTGCCGTGGCGGTGGACGTGCGCCATGTCGCGCAAGACCTGTGGCGCGTGGATTACAAGTTCGCGCAAGCCGTTACTGCGCTCAAGCTCAAATCCATCGGCGAGTTCCGGCAGCAGGAGTGGAAGGTGCTCACGCCAGGCTTGAACATGCAATCCGGAGCCGACTTCGACGTGATTGCGGCAAAGGGCAAGCCGTTCAAATCGGCCAGCGTGCAAATCAAGACGTTCGACGGCTGGTCGCCCAAGGAATATGTCTCTTTCAACCGTTTCGGCGATGGCGGGACAGCGATCTACCTCGGCCACCTGCAGGGCGACGTCGAGCAGGGCAAAAAGACGCTCTCCATGCGCACCGATATCACGCTGTTTGGCCTGGCGAAGGAAAACGTGGTCGCCCCGCCAGCCAACCGCATTGAGCCGGGAGCGGAACGCGGCTATGCGTACTTTGGCCCGGCGCAGCTTGCCCCTGCGGGCACCGCAAAAATCCTGATCGATCCACAAACCCCGCAATGGCTGCGGGAAACGATCCTTGACACCGGCGCCAAGGTCTCCGCCTATTACGAGAAGGCTTACCAGCGGCAGTTGAAGGATGAGCTGCTGATCATGGTATCGGTTGCCAACTTCGAGTCGCCGGGGTTTTCGATGAAAGGAGGCGCCATCTTGGGCCAGGGGCAGGTTTCCTACCGGCTGGAAGGCAAGCTGCTGATGACCGATCATCCAAAGCTGCGCGAGTATGCGACCCTCAACGTTGCACACGAGATGGCTCACATCTGGCAGATGGCCGTTTCCCGCGGCGGCATGCGCGGAGACCAGGGCCCGTGGATCCACGAGGGCGGTGCGGAGGCCATGGCGCTCGATGCCCTGCTCCAGACAGGCATGTGGAGCGAGGAATCGGTCGGGGCCTACCGCGCAAAGCAGGCGGCAAAATGCGAAACGCTCGGTGGCGCAGTCGATACCTACGACGGCATTTATGCCTGTGGGCTCGTGCGCTTCGACAAGCTGAGAATCGGCATCGTACCGCTTTGGCGCTCCATGATGGAAGCGACCGAAGCGAAGGGCGATGCGTATTCCCAGCAGATGATCGACACTATCGTTTCTGCGAAGTAGCCGTTGCCTCGGCGCGTGAGAAGGAGTAAGGCGCGTCGGCCGGCGCGATACCGCGCTGCTGGTTCGGCTGCGCCGACATCTCCACATCGAAGGTGGC